>ONKY01000031.1 GCA_900318585.1 uncultured Prevotellaceae bacterium | reverse complement strand
TGAATTATGAATTACGAATTATGAATTACGAATTACGAATTATGAATTACGAATTACGAATTATGAATTACGAATTATGAATTACGAATTACGAATTACGAATTACGAATTACGATAATTGTGCATTACTTAAAGATGAGCTGTGCGAACTGGTAGAGGCTGCGACGCCAGGTCTGCCACTCGTGAGCGGTCTCAGGCGACACGTAGCTGTGGGCGTTGATGCCGATGGCTTTCAGGTTCTCGGCTGCCTTGCCTACGCTGTTGTTACCCTCTGCCATGCGGGTCTCGCGGCCGCCAGCACTCATGAAGAGCACCTTGTTGGTCTTCTTGAAGTCGGCAGCATCCTTCAGCTCGTCGGTGTTGAACGTGCCGCCGCTGAACATACCTACATAAGCAAATGTGGTGGGGTTGGCCAGCGTGATGGTGTGCGTCTGCATACCGCCCATCGACAGGCCTGCCATAGCGCGGTGCTCGCTGTCGGCAATCACACGGTAGTGGCTCTCGACCATGGGGATGATGTCCTTGATGAGCACATCCTGGAAGGCGTTGAAACCACCGCCGAAGCCACCGCGACGGGGACCACCCTGTCCGAATCCGCCAGGACGCTGACCGCCCTGAGGACCACCCTGGCCGAAGCCGCCCTGAGGACGTGCACCAGGAGCACCCTGCGGACGCTGGCCGCGCATCATGGTGCTGGGATCGGGATCGCCTGGGCGACGCACGTCGAGACCATTGTCCATGAAGATGATGAACGGCTGGGCCTTACCCTCGGCAATGAGGTTGTCCATGATGATGCCGGTCTTGCCCTGAGCGCTCCAGCCCGTCTCGTTCTCGCCCATGCCATGCTGCAGGTAGAGCACGGGGTACTTCTTGGTGGGGTTCTGATAGTACTCTGCAGGCAGGTAGATGTAGCCGTGACGCATCTTCTCTGTGACAGTAGACCAGTAGTAGACCTCGTTGATGGAGCCCTGCGGCACGTTCTTCACCGTGTAGAATGCCTCGTCCTGGGCAGGGATGTCGATACCGCTTCCCCAGCGGCTGGCACCATAGTAATACTTGCTGCCTGGGTCGGGCACGTTGGCACCGTCGATGTTCAGCTGATAGTAGTGGAAGCCCTCGTCCTGAGGCTCAGAGGTGCCTGTCCACACACCGTTCTCGTCCTTGGTCATCTCGTAGATCTTGCCGGCAATGTCGAGGCCTACGAACGTTGCCTGGGGAGCCTTGATCTGTGCGCGCACCATGCGCTGAGAGTTCACCATCGGGTACTGCTTGTTGTCCTGGTTGGTGGAGGCGGGCTTGAAGTCCTCAACGACGTTATCGGTTACTGAGGGTACTTTCGGGTTCTCTCTGGGAGCACCAAACTGGGCTGATGCGGTCAGGCTTGTGAGCGCCATCAATGAAAGGATAATTTTTTTCATAAGTTTTAAATTTGGTTGATAATTAATTAGGTTGATAATACTTACTGCCGTATTTGACGCTCGTTCCCCCTGTGGGTTTAACAGATGGCTATGGATGTTACGGAAGATTAACATTTCTGGCTCCCCCCAGTAGCTGTTCAGCGAATGGCCTCACTCCATGTGCCCTTGTTTAAACCCTTGCGGCCTCCATCTATACATTTGCTGAGAAGTAACGTTTATTTTCGATTACTCGCCGAGTATTCCGGATTACTCGGTGCTTATCGGCTGCGCCCTCCGGATGGCGGCAGCCGCTGCTTCACTTTTCACTTTCACTCTTCACTTTTCTCACTGCAAAGTTACGAAAATAAGAGATGCAAAACAAGACTTTCCCCAGTTTATTTCAGATTTGTTTCAAATGTTAAAATGACAGTACAATGCTGGCGCGTCAGCGCGTCGGCGCGTCATTAGGGAAAATCAATGCGCGTCAACTATGTCTTATATATTATATATAATTATTATATATTATAATATATAATAATTTAAAATAGAGATTTATGCCGCGGGTGTGGAAAATGCAAATGACGCGGTGACGCGCCGACGCGCCGTGTCTTTGCTTGGCAAAGCATCCAAGAAAAACGACCGCTGTACCTAAAGGTTGAGCGGTCGTTTTGTGCTGTCGTTTGGCTACTGGGCTAACGTCATTCCGTCAATATCAGGACACCAGCCACGCGGATTGGTGATGCGGATGGTGTTGTCGCCTTTCTTCAGAGGAATCTCCACGGATGGGGTCTGACGGTCGTTCCAGTCGCGTGCAGTCACCTTCAGCGTCTTGACGAACGCACCGTTGACATAGACATCCATCTCGCGCTCCCCTTTTGTGTAGCAGCCAATGGTCATACGGCGCACACCAGCCTTCTTGACCTTCACGTGCTGCCACTGCAGGTCGTTCTCTTCCTTGTTGCCCAGGAAACGCACAATGTAGCCGCCTTCGGCACCTTCCTTCGCCTCGTAGATGGCAGTGCCCTCGGCCTGGTTGTTGCGCAGCTCCTGATAGCGGCTGAGCCAGGCGGTTTCGGCCTCATAGCGAGTGCGCTCCAAGCGCTGCTGGGCCTTCACACGATAGATCTTCGTGCCGTGGGCAGGTATGGTGACGGGTATGGCGCCTTGGGTGTAGAGATAGTTGGTCTGCTGGATGCAGTCGTAGTACTGCACGGCTCCGCCGAGGTCGATGGTTGAGGGGTCGAACTTGATGGTCTGCTCCGCGTCGCTGGGGTTGTAGATGGCTAAGGCACGCTCCTTGCCGCCCAGCTTCTTGATGTCCTTCACCAGAACGAAGCACTCGCCCACCTTGTCGGCGACGTAGGCCTGCAGGTGCAGGCGGTCCTGGTTGAGGGCGATGAGGTCAGGGTTGCACATCAGCTTCAGGGACTGTGGCTTGATGTTGGCCATATCGCAGCCAATGAGCAGCGGCGAGGCCATGATGCACCACATGGAGAAGTGGGTCTCGTCCTCTGTCTGGCTCATGGAGCGTCCCACCTCCAGCATGTCCATGTCGTTGTAGTGGCCGTCGTGGCAGTAGGCTGACAGGTAGAGGTTCTCGGCCAGGATGCCCTTGACGGATTTCCAGGCGTCGTAGATGTCGCCCGTGGTGCGCCAGGAGTCGGCCACCTCAGCACCCCATGTGCCTGGGAATGCCCAGCGGCACATGTTGTAGACAATGTCCTTCTTGCCGCAGTTTCTGATGGCGTTGGAGATCTTGGTGTACTGCTGCTGCTCGTTGAGGCGCATGTGCATGCCGCCGCAGTAGTCCACCTTGATGAAGTCGAAGTCCCAGTCGCGGAAGTAGAGCTGGCAGTCCTCCGCCTCATGGCCTGCGAAGCCCACGCCGAGGCCCCAGGCGTGTTTGCCTGCCGAGCCGCAGGTGTTGTCGCCGGCATCGCTGTAGATGCCTGCCTTCAGGCCCAGCGAGTGGATATAGTCCACCAGGGCGCGCATACCGTTGGGGAAAAGCTTGGTGTTGAGCCGCAGACGGCCGTCGTCGCCGCGTCCGTCCCAGTAGCCGTCGTCTATGTTTACATAGCGGTAGCCGGCCTTCTGCAGCCCTGTGGTGTGCATGGCGTCGGCCTGCTGGCGAATGAGTTGTTCGTTGATGTTCAGGGCGAACGTGTTCCACGAACTCCATCCCATGGTGGGTGTGCGCTGTGCGCTGGCAGTCATGGCCAGGGCAAGCATAGGAAGTAAGATAAGTCTTTTCATTTTCATCTTCTATTATAGGTTATGGTTATTGTTGTTGTTATTGTTATGGTTATGGTTGTTTATTCAACTCCCCCTTTTCAACTCCCCCTTTAAAATAGTCACAGGCTGTCGTAAGAGGGGAAATCCTCAAGGAACGTGTAGCTGCTGTTGTCGTAGTCCATGCGGCAGCAGTAGTGCTGCAGGCCGTTGGAGATGACGAGATAGTCCACGTGGAGTAGCAGGTTGTAGGCAGAGATCTGGTCGAACGTCTTCTGCTGCAGCTGGATGGTGGGCGCCTTGTATTCCACAATCATCCTGGGCTGTAGCTCGCGCGTATATAATAAGGAGTCGCAGCGCAGGCGCTTGCTGCCAATCTTCAGCTCCACCTCGTTGGCAAGCAGAGTCTTGGGATAACCCTTGTGCTCCATCATGAAATGGACGAAATGCTGGCGCACCCATTCCTCGGGCGTCAGCGTCACGTATTTGCGGCGGAGAATGTCGAAAATGGTACGTTTTCCATCCTTTTCGCCATATTTTATTTCGTATGGAGGTAGGTTTAATTGAAACATTTTTTGTAACTTTGCAGCAAAATTACAAAAATATATCGAAAAAACGAAATGGCAGAGGCAAAAAATGCTACTTTCGACGGCATTATGCAGGATTTGCAGGCAGGCAACTACCTCCCTGTGTACTATCTGGCGGGTGAAGAGTCGTATTACATCGACAAAATCTCTGACTTCATAGCCGAACATGCCCTGCAGCCTGAGGAGCGCGACTTCAACCAAACCATTATGTTCGGCTCTGATGTCACCGCCTCGCAGGTGGCTGACGCTGCGCGGCGCTATCCCATGATGGCTGAGCGGCAGGTGGTCATCGTGAAAGAGGCGCAGAACATTAAGCAGACGGATGCCCTGGAGAAGTATTTCCAGAACCCCATGAAATCCACCGTGCTCGTGATGTGTCACAAGAACGGCCCCATAGACGGCCGCAAGCAGAAATATGTGAAAGCCATCCGCGAGGCAGGCGTGCTGTTCGAGAGCAAGAAGCTGAAAGACTACCAGCTGCCCGCGTTCATTGAGACCTATCTGAAAAAGCAGGGCGTGAGCATTGACCCAAAGTCCACCCAGCTCATTGCCGACTCCATCGGCGCCGACCTGAGCCGCCTCACAAGTGAACTGGAGAAGATCAAGATCTCGCTGCCTGACAACGACCGACGTGTGACGCCTCAGGTGGTGGAAGACCAGATAGGGGTGAGCAAGGACTTCAACGGCTTTGAGCTGCGCGACGCCATTGTCAACCGCAATGTTTTCAAGGCTAATCAGATTGTGAAATATTTTGACGAAAATCCAAAGGCAGGTAGTATCTACTCGTTTCTCCCGTTGCTCTTCAATTACTTCCAAAATCTGATGATCGCGTATTATTCACCAAAAAAGCAAAGCCAGGAAGCGGTGGCAGAGTGGTTGGAATTGAGATCAGCATGGGGAGCCAAGGACTACATGACGGGTATGAGAAACTACTCTGGAATGAAAGTCATGCAGATCATTGGCAAGATGCGTGAGATAGATGCCAAAAGTAAGGGATTGGACAACCCCAATACCCCTCAAGGAGAGCTGATGAAGGAGCTAATTTTTTACATTTTGCATTAAAATAGCCCTGTTTTTAGCTCCAGAATCACTCCAGAATTTCCCAAAATAGCGTTCTTCGTGAACGCTTTTTTTGTGCCGAAAAGCCTATTCCCAGAGGGAATCTGGCTAAAAACTGACCGCTCAAAACTCGCGTATTTCCAGCTTTCCGGCCGCTCGTACAGAATAACGCAGAAATGAAAAATTTTCAGATTTTCGGCCGTCGAGAATTTAGCTTTTACATCTTTTATAATTTACATTTTGTAGATTTTGAACGCAAAACTCAAAACTCTAAACACAAATTACGATTTAGAATTGTAAATTATTTAATATTAGAAGTGGTATTTACAAATGTAAATACAGCATTTGGAAATGTAGATTTACAAGTTTACAAAACAAAATTCATAAATATGCAATAGCTTCTAAACGTCATTAAACTATTGAATCCCAATAAATTATACTAAAATTTTATAAATTACAGCAACAGAATGGCGATTTAGGTATGTAAATCCTGCATATTTGCTAAATTACGCTTTAGCTTTGCAAAAATACTTGTCTTATACCCATTTATTTATTCAAATTCCCTAATTTAACGCTTTATTTGCGTTTTAATACCTAAATTTTGATTTGTAATTGTAATGCATCAATTTTACTCGTTTAGATTTCTATATTTACATCTTTAAATTTCAAAATCCAAAGTTCACAAATGAAAATTTTCTTCCAAATTGTTGCACAATTCAAATTTTATGTTTACCTTTGTAAACTGAAACGAAAAGGGCATTTTCTGCCCCATTTTCAAGCTAACGACCTTTAGAAGCAGATATGAAAGACAGAATCAAGCAGATTATGGAGTCGCAACACATGGCACAAAATGTGTTCGCGCAGTTTATAGACATCTCACCCGCTACACTAAGCAGTATCTTCAACGGACGCACTAACCCTACCATGAATATTGTCGGCGCTATCAAAAAGAAAATTCCTAACATTAGTACCGACTGGATCATGTTTGGCACTGAGCCAATGTATTTAGATGCCGACACCCCTCATCAGGGTGCTGGTTCTTCCTCTTCCACCCCTGCTGCAGGAGGGGTTAAGAACACCTTGGAACCCATTCTCGATTTTGGGCCGCTCTCTCCCCCTGCCCCATCGGGCTCTTCCGTGCCTGCAAATTTTAATAGTGTAAGAAGTACACGCCCGGAAATCATCAGAGAGGAATTGAAAATTATTGACAAACCTCAGCGACGAGTCATCGAGATTCGTGTCTTCTACGACGATCAGACTTGGGACACTTTCGTCCCAGCCAAGAAGTGATTTCCTTCTGTTTTTCATCTGGCTTTTACAAAGGCTTAGCCTACATCAGTGAGCGAAATAACAAAAATAATTTGGGTTTTCGCTCACTTATTTGTATCTTTGCACACAAATTGTATCGAGAAGAATATCTATGAAGAAATATGTCCTGAATTTACGAGTCAGTTCTTTGGAACGGATTCATGAGCGCTACGTGCTGCTGAAGTTGACCGACGAACAGCCGCTGCCACAGATGCTGCCTGGTCAGTTTGTGGAGGTGCGTGTTGACGGTAGTCCTACGACGTTCCTGCGGCGCCCCATCTCTATTCACTATGTTGACAGGGTTAAGAACGAGCTGTGGCTCTTAGTGGCAGTCGTAGGCGACGGTACCCGCCGTTTGGCGCAGCTGCAGGTAGGCGACCTGCTGAACTGTATGTTGCCCTTGGGCAAGGGATTTTTCATTCCAAAGCCCAGGGAAAAGGAAGCGGAAGCCTTCGTTCAGCCTGTCGGAGATAAATATTTGTTGGTCGGTGGCGGTGTGGGCGTTGCACCATTGCTTTATCAGGGTGCCGTGCTGAAGAATGTCTGTGGGGCTGACGTGACCTTCCTGTTAGGAGCCCGTACGGCCAAAGACCTGCTGATGATGGATGAATTTCATAAGTACGGGCGCGTGTGCGTGACTACGGAGGACGGCTCTGAGGGTGAGCGCGGCTTCGTGACCAACCACTCGCTGTTGCGCGAGGAGCGCTTTGACATGATACAGTGCTGCGGTCCTACGCCGATGATGCGTGCTGTGGTGACCTACGCCACGCAGACCGATCAGGCGTGCCAGGTGTCGTTAGAGAACATGATGGCCTGCGGCCTGGGGGCCTGTCTGTGCTGTGTGGAGAAAGTAAGGCATCGCGAGGAGGACGGTACTGTGGCTTTGAGGAATGTGTGTGTATGCAAGGATGGACCCGTTTTTGACAAGGAGGAATTAACATGGCTGCTTTAAGTGTAAAGATAGGAAACCTGGAGTTGAAGAATCCAGTGATGACCGCTTCAGGTACGTTTGGCTACGGGCTGGAGTTCCAGGATTTCATGCCGTTGGACGGTATCGGCGGCATCATTGTGAAGGGTACGACGCTGAAGCCTCGCGAGGGCAACGACTATCCACGAATGGCTGAGACGGCGCAGGGAATGTTGAACTGCGTGGGGCTGCAGAACAAGGGCGTGGACTATTTCTGTGAGCATATCTATCCACAGATCAAGGACATTGACACGAACATGATTGTCAACGTCAGCGGCTCGTCGCCTGAGGACTATGCAGCGTGTGCCGCACGTATTGACGCCTTGGAGAGGATTCCTGCCATTGAGCTGAACATTTCCTGTCCTAACGTGAAGGACGGCGGAATGGCCTTCGGCGTGACCTGTGCAGGCGCTGCCAGCGTGGTCAAGGCTGTCCGTCAGGCATACCACAAGACGCTCATCGTGAAGCTGTCGCCCAATGTCACTGACATCACCGAAATAGCCCGCTGCGTGGAGGCTGAGGGTGCCGACTCCGTATCGCTCATCAACACGCTCATGGGTATGGCCATCGACGTTGAGCGTCGCCGCCCCGTGCTGAGCATCAAGACGGGTGGGCTCTCTGGACCTGCCGTGAAGCCCGTCGCCCTGCGCATGGTGTGGCAGGTGGCACGAGCAGTGAAGATTCCCGTTATTGGCTTGGGGGGTATCACAACAGCGACGGATGCCATTGAATTCCTGATGGCTGGCGCTACAGCCATTGAGATTGGCACTGCCAACTTCCTCGACCCTGCCGTCAGCATCAAGGTACGCGACGGCATCAATGAGTGGCTCGACAACCACGGATGCAAGTCAATCTATGAAATTATCGGAGCATTGGAAGCAAAGTAATGAAAAGAAGAGTACTGCTATTATTATTCGTCACTTGTCTGCTGTCAGCCGTCACTTCCATTGCTTCTGCTCAACAGCTGGCCTTTCCTGGTGCTCAGGGCTGGGGTCGCTTTGCCACTGGCGGACGTGCAGGTTCTGTCTATCATGTCACCAACTTGAACGATACGGGCAAGGGCTCCCTTCGTGATGCCGTCAGCCAGCCCAACCGCATTGTGGTATTCGACGTAGCAGGCGTTATCAAAATTTCGTCGCGCATTGTCTTTGCCCATAATCTCTATGTGGCAGGACAGACAGCACCTGGCGAGGGCATTACCGTCTATGGCGACGGTGTGAGCTTCTCAGGTGCCAACCATATCATCGTGCGCTATATGCGATTCCGTATGGGACAGAACGGCAGCAGCGGAAAGGACTGTGCAGGCATAGCCAATGGGCAGAACATGATCTTCGACCACTGCTCCTTCGCTTGGGGGTTGGACGAGACGTTTTCCATTAACCCTGACGGCAAGGGCCTTACACCAGAGAATATCACCCTGCAAAACTGCATAGTGGGGCAGGGGCTGATGACTCATTCGGCAGGCGGACTGATGCAGACCAACTATGTGTCGCTCATTGGCAATTTCCTCTGCGACAACAATACGCGCAATTTCAAGGTGAAGGGTATCAACCAGTATGCCAACAATATGGTCTACAACTGGTCGAACGGTGCCTACATCATGGGTGGCGACTCTGAGGGGAAGAGCTACGTCAACATACAGTCGAACCTCTTCATCAACGGTCCTGCGAAGGGTGGGGCTGCCTTCACAGGCGGCAATGCCGACTTCCATTGCTACGGCGTGGACAACTGGCAGGACAACGATATGAACGGTTTGTTCAACCCCTTTGAGATTACCGACTATAACGCCGCTACTCGTGAGGCGCAGCCCTACGACTATCCTGCCTTGGAACTGAATCCTGGCCGTACACTTCTGGAGACCAACCTGCCCACCGTAGGCGCCTCGCTGCCCTACCGCGATCCTGTGGACTGTTATATGGTGGACGAGGTGCTGAGCTATGGCAAGCAGGGCGCACTCATCTCCAACGAGGAGGCACTCGTCTATGGTGCTCCCTCCACATGGAAAGTCTTTGCTGGCGTGAAACGTGCTGACACTGACAGCGACGGGATGCCTGATGCTTGGGAACAGGCTAACGGTACAGACCCTGCGAAAGACGATGCCATGACGATTGCAGCCAACGGCTACGCCAACATAGAGAATTACATCAACAGCATCACCGTCCATGACCGTGACCCCTTCCTTCGCACCCCTGTCGGACTGGAACTGACGTCTGCCACTACCACCACCCTGAAGCTCTCCTGGCGCGACTATACCTTCGAGGAAGAGGGTTTCGCAGTGGAAATGAAGCAGGGCGACTCGTTCGTGGAGGTAGGGCGTACCAAGGCCAATGCCACCACCTATACCCTCACGGACTTGGAGCCTGGCACGAAGTATGTTGTACGCGTGAGGGCCTTCGCCGCCGACCAGACGTCCGACTATACCAACGTCGTGGAGATGTCCACTCGACCTGTGGAGGTGGGTGTGATAGACATTGACAGTTATCAGCCCGACTATACGTGGACAGATGGCAATCTCCTGAAAGCCGATGCAGATGGCAGGAATGTGCTCTTGGTACCTGTTTCCGACGGAACGCTGACGCTTGATGAGACTGTGGAACCCACGGCTGTGGTGTTTAATGCTGCAGCCAACCTCACCATTGAAGGAACAGGTGAGATAGGCGGCACGACCTCTGTGAACAAAGGGGGCGATGGGACACTGACACTCAGAAACGATAATACCTATACAGGAGCTACCGTGTTGCACGACGGTGTGCTGGAGGTCTCTTCCCTGAAGAACGGTGGCGAGGCCAGCAGCATTGGTGCAAGCGTGGAGTTCGCGCAGAATTGGATTCTTGACGGCGGCACCTGTCGTTACATCGGCAATAACACCACCACCAACCGCTCCGCTAAGCTGACGAACACCACGACACTCGACCTCTCAAAAGCTACCGTCACCATGAACGGCACCATCGAGGGGAGCAGTGCCACGAACAGCCTCGTCATAGATGGCGGCGGACAGCTCACCGTGGGTACCACGAAATTCTTCGGCTACAAGGGTGCCACTGTGCTCAAGGGTGCCACGCTCTTCCTCAGCACTACAGAAATCTCCAAAGCAGGCATCGGCTCCTCGTCGAAGCTTCAGCTGGCTGGTGGACACTTGAAAACAAAGGGAGAGTCAAATGGTTACGAGACCTACGCCTTCCCCATAGAGACCGTAGAGGGCACCACCTCTCAGTTTTCACCTAACCGCAATTGCTACATCACCAGCAAGGTGACAGGCGCAGGATCCCTGCAACTGAACATTCCCTATCTGCGCGAGTATGTGCAGGGCGACTGGAGTGGCTTTACTGGGCGGCTGATAGCCAATGGTATTTCTACCGACAAGCGCGGCTCACTGCTGTTGCTCGACAAGCAACCCAAGCTCAACAAGGCTGTCATAGAGCTGAGAGGCAACGCCAACCTGTGCTATTGGGATACCAACGGCAATCAGACCATCGGCGGTCTCTCTGGCACTACAGGCACTTACCTGAACGGCTCCAGTAAGCAGACGAATAATTTCACGTGTACGTGGACAGTGGGCTCCGCTAATACAGACGAGACCTTCCGAGGAGTCATCAATAACTGGTCGTGCAGCGGCAGCGGACATACGGGAACCGTCAGCATTGTCAAGACGGGCACAGGCCTCTGGCGCCTAACAGGGAATAACGACTACAAGGGTACTACCACCGTCAGCGGCGGCATTCTCATCGTCAACGGTAAGCACACGGGCACAGGAGCCGTCACCGTCAAGGCTGGCGCAGCCTTGGGCGGCAAGGGCACCATTGCTGCGGCTGTGACCATACAGAGCGGCGGAATCCTCTTCGTAGGCGACACCCTCGCCACTGACAAGGGGCTGACATTCAGCGGAGGACTGAAGCTCAACGAGGGCGCCATCCTGCAGCTGAACGACGCTATGATTGCTGCTACCTACGCTGACGGCGACGTTATCCATGTTTTCGCTAATGGTACTGTTACAGGCGCAGGTTTTTCACGAATAGAGCCTGAACGCCCCTCAGACACGCAAGAGTGGGATACCTCTGAGCTACTCACTAAAGGTATCCTCCGTGTACGTACTGCCGGCACTGGTCTCAACATCTTGTCGGCTCCTGCCTCCAGCACTTCGCCCTGCTACACTCTTGACGGGCGGCGTCAGAACGACTCTGCTCCTGGTTTGTATATCCAAAACGGAAAGATAGTTGTTAAACATTGACAAATGAGGGCTGGCAATCGCCAGCCCCTTCTACGAAGGGAAACATTAAAAAATGAGGGCTGGCAATCGCCAGCCCTCAACCAACACAAAAACTAAACTAGACTTAACTAAAGCATATTGGGAATTTCACAACCCCCGAATAGCGTTGCAAAGATAGTATAAATTTTTGAAACACCAAAGGGTTTCGCGTTTTTTTTGCAAAAAACCTGAATTTTTTCTTATTTCTTGCTGTTTTTCTCAGTTTTTTTCCTATAATCTGACCGTTTTGTCCAGCAAGAAATGGTCTAAGATAACCATTGCTGCCATAGCTTCCACCACGGGTACAGCTCTGGGCAGTACGCAAGGGTCGTGGCGGCCTCGAGCGGTCAGTGTGGTGGGATTGCCTTCCAGATCTATTGTCTGCTGTGGGCGGAGAAGAGTGGCTACTGGCTTGAAAGCCACGCGGAAGTAGATGTCCTGTCCATTGGAGATGCCACCCTGTATGCCGCCGCTGTGGTTGGTTTTCACTCTTAATTCTTCACTTATGAACACGTCATTCTGTTCAGAGCCTCTTGCGGTGACACCACTGAATCCCTCGCCGTACTCAAAGCCCTTGACGGCGTTGATGCTGAGCATGGCAGCGCCCAAGTCAGCGTGTAGCTTGCTGAACTCTGGCTCGCCGAATCCTACTGGGCAGCCCGTGATGACGCAGGTGATAATGCCACCGATAGTGTCGCCGTCAGCCTTCACCTCCTCTATCAGTTGTTCCATCTGGCGTGCCTTCTCCTGGTCAGGGCAGCGCACGGCGTTCTGCTCCGTCAGCGAGAGGTCGTACTGGTGGTAGTCACGATCTAAGGCTATGTTGCCCACCTGAGAGGTATAGGCCTGAATGCTGACGCCTAACTGACGTAGTACTAACTTTGCCAGTGCGCCGCCTACACAGCGGCTGATGGTGATACGTGCCGAAGAGCGTCCGCCGCCTCGGTGGTCGCGCAGCCCGTACTTATGATAATAGGTGTAGTCTGCGTGCGACGGGCGGAACACGGTACGCAGGTTCTCGTAGTCCTGAGAGTGCTGGTTCTGGTTGCGCACAATGAAGCCGATGGGGCTGCCTGTGGACTTGCCCTCGAACACGCCGCTAAGCAGCTCCACCTGGTCGGGCTCCTGCCGCGAGGTGGTAATCTTGCTCTGCCCTGGGCGTCGGCGGTTCAGCTCCTGTTGAATGAAATCCAGGTCGATTTCTATTCCTGCAGGCATACCGTCAACCACGCCTCCTACTGCAGTGCCGTGACTCTCGCCGAATGTTGTCAGCGTAAACAGATGTCCGAAAGTATTTCTCATTTCTTACTTCATTAGTGGCAGTGTCCGCAGTCGCAGCCGCCTTCGTGGTGGTGCTCGTTGTGGCAGTCGCTGTGACAGTCGCTGCAATTGCATCCGCAACCTTCACCGCTAAGCATGTTCAGCACCTTCTGGATTTCCTCGAGGGTAGCCTCACGGTTCTCGAGGAGTTGTCCTGTGAAGTTCAGCGTCTTGCCTGCTAAGGGATGGTTGGTGTCAACTGTCACGCCGTCTTCCTCCACGCTCTTCACCTTGGCCATGAAGCGGTGTTCGTCCTCGTCCAAGAGGGTAATAACGGCTCCTGGCTTTATGTTCTCGTGATCAAAGTGTCCGTTGATGCTAAAAGTCTCCCTCGACAGCTTGTGTACTCCTTCAGGTACGTATGCACCAAAGCATTCCTCGGGCGACAGAACAAAATCGAAGGACGCCCCTTTCTCCAGTCCAACGAGTTTGTTCTCAAAGCTTTCCAATGCAAGGCCGAAACCGCTGATGAATTCAAAAGGACGTTCGCGGGAGGTCTGTTCTTCTAGTTCCTTTTCTCCGTTCTCTTTGACCGTATACAGTTGGTAGTGTACGGAGAGGAATTTGTTCTGTGGCTTTTCCATAAGATGTTCTTTATTGTTTTTTCAATCGGTCGGCAAAGTTAAGCAAATTTTTCCAATTGTCCGCTTTAACTTCCGCTTAAACTTTCATTTTAACTTCTCATAACAACTCCGCTGCTATCAGCTCAGCCATCCGTCGGGCGCCCTTGTCGTTGGGGTGGATACCGTCGCCCAGCATCTTGTCGCCGTCGTTGGCATAAAGCGTGTGGAGGTCGATGACCTTCAGCTTGTTCTTCTGTGCCACCTTGCGGATGACGGGGATAATGGCGTTCACAATCACCGAGTCATTGATATTCCATGTGGGCTTGAAGGCAGGTATGGGGGTACAGAGGCGGATGTCTATCTTCGGGTTCACTGCCCGCAGTTCGTCCACCATCTGCTGAAGGTCGGCCTGCAAGTCGCTGCCGTACTGCCAGTTCTCAGGCTTTGAATCATTTGTACCCAGCTTGATGATGGCTATGTCTGGGCAGAAATCCAGTGCGTCGCGCCATGCCTGCTCCTTCCTGTAGGGGTAGTCGCCTTTATTCAATAATGTTCGCGAGGAGACGCCCAGGTTCTTCACCCAGTAGCCGTCGCCTAATAGCTTCTGCAGCTGTGCGGGATAGCCCAGCTGTCCAGCCATGTCGATGCCAAAGCCGTCGGTAATGCTGTTGCCGATGCAAGCCACACGCATGGCATCTTTTGCGGGGGTATCCAGTTCCTGCAGCCAGTGGCTCAGGTCACTGAGCATCTGGTCATGGTACTTGAACGTCTGCCGGAAGCCGAAGCCGTGACCGCCCGTGGGGTAGATGTGTATTGTGCAGGCATTGCCGGCGTTACGCATAGCATTGTAGTAGGCCACACCATTGGTCACAGGCGGCACAGCGCGGTCGTCGTTTGCCAGCAGAATGATGGCGGGCGGCGTCAGGTGGCGCTGTACGGCATTTTGGTTGGAATATTGGCGCACCAGCTGGGCGTCCTTCATGCCCTCTGTGCCAAGGAAACCCACGCAGGAGCCTTTGTGCGTCTCCCGCTCGTTCATCGAGATGACAGGATAGAACAGGATGCTGAAGTCAGGACGTACGTCGAGCGGGCTATGAGTGGACACAGTCGAAGCTAAGTGACCGCCAGCAGAGAAGCCCATGATACCCACATCGTGGGGATTGATGCCCCAGACTGCGGCTGAGTCGCGCACCATGCGGATGGCAGCCTGCGCGTCGCTGATAGGAATGTTACGGTCGCCGTTGGGCATGCGATAGGTCAACACAAAGAAGGCGATGCCCTGACTGGTGAAATACTGCGCCCAGTCGTGTCCCTCGTTCTGCATAGACAGATGGCTGTAGCCACCGCCTGGGCAGCAGACAACTGCACGGCCCGTGGGATGTTCAGGCAGGTAAGCTGCCAATGTTGATGGCTTGTCTGGTGTAGCGTTTAGGGTATAGAGCTTTGCGCCTGCCGCTGTACCATTGGCAGCAGAGAGAGCGGCAGCAGATTCTGAGCCCTGTACTTTCCCCTCTTCACACAGATAAAGCACGCGGCTTGACCAGTCGCTGCGCTGCGACCACTCAGGATTGTTGCGATAAGGCATTTCTAGACCGTGGTTCATCAGGTAGGCACCGCTAAATGACTTCCCCTCGATATCCATCGGCTTCACGTCGATACGGTTCAACTCGTGTACCTTATACATCTTTGCGGGATCGAGGCCAGCCATTTTCACCCGCGGCAGGTGCTCATTCTGCATCGACTCTGTCTTCCACCAGAAGAAAACCGACTTCTCCTTCGCCTCGTCCACATACATCAGCGAGGCTAAACCCAAACGTTCGTAAGGCGAAACAAGGCGGTATAGGTCGCCGAACTGCACGACGGGTCTCACCTCCTTATACTCCTTGATGGCCTGCCGGCAGAGCGCTTTCTCCGCGTCGGTCATATTCTTCGGCTGGATCTCCATACCGAGGCGTCCACTCATGGCTACATCGATGCGGTACTTCAGCGCCGTCGTGCGATAGACGGTATGGTTGGGCGTAGCAGAGATGTGCGAGGCCATAGCTATGGCAGGGAAGAAATAGCTCGTGCCCCATTGCATGTAGATGCGCTGCAGGGCATCGGTATTGTCACTCACCCAGAACTCATCGAACCAAGGCAGCACGCCCCAGTTAGCACGACCGCCACCGGAGGCGCAGGCCTGGATCGTCAGGTCAGGATACTTTGCCCGGATGCGCTCGCAGGTTTTCACAAAGCCACGATGATAGGCTATATTGAGATGACTCTGCTCGTTCATGGTGAGATACTGTGAGCCGTGATTCAAGATGGGCATATTGGCGTCCCACTTGATATAGTCTATTTCAGGATATTTCGTCATGAGGTCGTCCACCACGCCGAACACAAAGTCCTGAACCTTTGGATTGCTCATGTCCAATACCAGCTGCGTTCCCCCGCGACCCTGCACGGCGTCGCGCTTCGGTGCCTTGACAATCCAGTCGGGGTGCTTCTCGTAGAGCTCGCTCACTGAGTTGGTCATTTCCGGTTCTATCCAGATGCCAAACTTGACTCCGTTCTTTCTGGCGTCGCGAAGCAGGCCCTCAATGCCCTCAGGCAACTTCTGGCGGTCCACCACCCAGTCGCCCAGCGAGGAGTTGTCGGTCTTTCGAGGATACTTGTCGCCAAACCAGCCGTCGTCCATCACGAACAGCTCGCCGCCCATCGAGGCTATGTCTGCCATCATCTGGTCCATACCCTGCTGGTTGATGTCGAAATACACTCCCTCCCACGAGTTCAGCAGTATCTTACGCTCCTTATCGCCGTGTGCAAGCATATACTTTCGGCCCCACTTATGGAAATTGCGTGATACGCCTGACAGTCCCTGCTGCGAGAAACTCAATGCCACCTTAGGCGTCTGGAATGTCTCGCCCCGTTTCAGGTGATACTCGGAGTTGTCGGGATTAATACCGGCGAAGAAATAGTGGTATTCTGTGTCGTCGGTCTCCACCTTTAGCTGATAGTTGCCACTATAGCAAAGCGCAGCACCTATCACGTCGCCAGTCAGCTCATGCCCCTTGCCGTCGAGCGAGAACATCACCTCGGCATGATCTGTATGGGCGTTGCGGGTACCATCCTTGTTCTTGATCACTTTCTCGCCGGGCAATACAGGTTCCTCTACCAGCCGCGCCTCGTTAGCCCACGATCCGTAGAAATGAGAGAGCCACACATTGCCGCGACGAATAGGTAATGCTATCGACGCAAACTGTGTCAGCGTGACGCCCTTGGCTTCACCTGTGCTAATCTCCGCCCATGTCTCAATCATATCCACGTCCTGATAGCCTTTGTAGCATAGGTCCACCGTGACGGGGTAGACAGGATCCTTCATGTGGATGTGCAACACATCGTCCTCGTGGCTCACGCCCGTGGCAACGAGCACCGTCGACATATTCCCGTCGGCGTGGCGCATGGCTATGGCAGCCTCCGCAGGACAGTTCATACCGTAGGCGGGATAGGCGTCCATGCGTCCTCCTGTCGGCATCTGCAGGTGCTGCAGGTCGGTGGCACTAAGCTTCGTACCGAAATACACGTACTGTGGTTGTTTGCCCTCCGTTACGTCGAGTACCATTGTCATACCCTTCGTCTGGACGGTCACTTGTTCTGCCTGCATAGCCACGGGGGCAGCAAGGAGCAGCATCAATAAGAGTTTCTTCATCATTATTGTTTGTTTTAGGGAATTTTGGAGTTCAGGAGTACTTACTGCTCCTTTTTCCTGTGGGCAAAGTTACGAGTTTTTTTTGATTCTACCAAATTTTTTGCTGCCTAAGGGTGGCGGTAAGACGGAAAATCGCTATCTTTGCACAAAGTTTGAGGAGTATCAGTGTGGTTTCGCCGTCTGAAAGCAAGTATTCATCCAAATAACGAACACAATATGAAAGTACTTTTGATTAACGGGAGCCCCCGAGAGAACGGCAATACGTTCACCGCCCTTGGCGAGGTAGCAAAGACCCTAAATAGCGAGGGCATTGAGACAGAGATTATCAGTATTGGCAAGAAGGCCGTGCAGGGCTGCATCGCCTGTGGAATGTGCGGCAGGAACGGTGGACGGTGTACGTTCCATGACGACCTGTATCACAAGGTTATGCGAGTTGTGAAGGACGGCATCGACGGTCTTGTCGTTGGCTCGCCTGTCTATTACGGAGACCCTAACGGTTCGCTCTGCGCTTTGCTCGACCGTGTGTTCTATTCCCTTGGTCCTGACCTGCGATTCAAGCCCGGTGCCAGCGTTGTGGTTTGCCGCCGTGGAGGTGCCACCGCAGCGTTCGATCGCCTGAACAAATACTTCACCATGATGAATATGCCGCTGGTTAGTTCCCAGTACTGGAATATGGCCTATGGGCAGACACCAGGACAGGCAGCATACGACGAGGAGGGTATGCAGACCATGCGGACGCTTGGCCGCAACATGGCGTGGATGATTCGCAGGCTCAATGTCAGGGAGGAAGGCCATCCTGAGTTAGAGAGCCCCCTAAGGACCAGTTTCATCAGATAGGTGGGCGCTTGGCTACACAGAAAAAACATCCCTTGCAAAGGCATTTGCAAGGGATGTTTCGTAGTCGGTAAGGGAATCGAACCCTTATGCCAAGATTGAGAATCTTGTATCCTAACCGTTAGATGAACCGACCAAGCAGCGAATGCCATCAAACTTGTTTGAATGACCGAATCGCGCGGAGGAAGAGCGAAGCTCAACCGACCATTAGGACGCTCTCGAGAATGACCCCTGCGGAAGGAGGGGGATTCGAACCCCCGGTACGGGAACCCGTACGGCAGTTTAGCAAACTGCTGGTTTCAGCCACTCACCC
>ONKY01000133.1 GCA_900318585.1 uncultured Prevotellaceae bacterium | reverse complement strand
GTCGGACATGGCTGTCAGGGGCACACCTGCCCCATATTCAAAAGGGAACGACTGCAGGCCGGTAACGTCGACCGTCGTTGCAAAGTGGCCATTGCCTACGGAAAGGGATGCGAGAGGGGAGCTTTCGTACACCACTGGGTTGTTGCGGCTGACAACGGCTTGGCGGTTGATCTCCGTCGTGGTGTTGCTGGTGTCGTACCCCAGCATCTCCATCTCCAGTGAAGCCCAGATGAACGGGCCTACGCCTTTGGCGTCGTTGTCGCGGATGGGCTCATCGAGGTAATAGTCAAACGAGCCGTCGCGCCGGCGGTTCTCCTTGACGCTGCCCTTGGGATTCACCTTCTTCATGGCGGCAATGACCTCATCGGTGGCGGCAGGACCAAGGCCGGCGACGCTGCAACAGTTGGTCAGCGAGATGGTCTTGTCGGCGTTTACCTTGATGAAGTTGTTGATGATGCCCTTATAGGCCTTAATACCAGCGTCGCGGTATTTTGCATCGACGTATCCCTTGCGGTATGCCTTCAGCAGTGCGTATGTGAACATGGCAGAGCAGGTGCTTTCCAGGTAGTTCCCCTTTCGCTCAGGACTGTCCATCACCTGATACCACACGCCACTCTTCTTGTCCTGCCACTTCAGAATGGCGTCGAAATCCTTCACTAATAGGTCGATGACCTCCGGGCGGCGGGCGTAGTCCTCGGGCAGCGCGTCAAGCACTTCGATGAGTGCCATTGTGTACCAGCCCTGAGCGCGACCCCAGCAGTGCTGCGAGAGACCTGTCTCCTTGTCGCTCCAGAAAGCCTTGCGTGTCTCGTCATACGCATGGCGGTTCAGTCCTGTCTTCGGGTCGAGGGTGCGCTGATACGTGATCTTCAGCTGGTTCACGGCGTCGTCGTAGATCTTCGTTACCTCTTTCGGCTTTGCAGTAATGGGAGCCGTCAGGCAGCGGTAGGGCAGGCCCATGAAGATGCCGTCGAGCCATACCTGGTAGGCGTAGATGGCCTTGTGCCAGTACACCTTGTCGGCCACGGTGCGGGGCTGCTTCTGCAGCTGCTTCATCATGGTCTGCATGGCCAAGAGATTCTTCGCCTCGGGCCATTTCTGGTACATACGTGTTACGAAGTGGCCGGTGCGGATATTGTCGAGGTTATAGTCCAGCATGTCGTAGCCGGTGATGTTTCCCTGTTGGTCAATCATCTTGTCGGTATACATCTGGCAGTACTTGCGGATGTCCTCTCCGCCGTATTTCAGATAGGTGTCAAGCATACCCTCCAGCTCAATGCCCATCACGTAGCTCCACTTGGGCTTCGTGGCAAAGTCGAGCATATACGACTCCGGCACGCGCTTCATCTCAGAATAGGTAAGCCACTCGCTGTAGTGCTTGTAGGGCAGTTCCGTCAGGCAGAGCGAGCCGTTGACAAAGTAGTTTTCATAGCGGATGTCGCGCGTCTGACCGGTAATCTTGTTGCCCTGTGCCACCCCTTCAAACTTACAGTTCTTTAGGTTCACGTCGTAGACATTGCATACGGTGTCTAACGCTACGACGAGCATGCCGTACTTCGACTTGTTGCAGGTAACATTCTCCACGTTGATGTTGCGCACAGTGGGGTTGTAGCCGCGGCAGCATATCTCGTTGTGCTCGTAGTCGAGGTTGATCTTCACCACAGCTTCGCCGCACTGGCCCACCTGAATGTCCTTCATGTTGATGTTCTCGATGATGCCGCCACGACAGCTGTTTGTCTTGATGCGCAGCACGCGGTCGAGGTTGGGCGAGTCCATCATACAGTCGTGGGCATAGACGTTCTGGCAGCCTCCGCTGATCTCAGAGCCTACCACCACGCCGCCGTGTCCGTTCTTCATCTCGCAGCGGCGGATGATGATGTTCTTCGACGCCATGTTGCGCTCCCGTCCGTCGCGGTTGCGTCCGCTCTTGATGGCGATGCAGTCGTCGCCGGTATTGAAGAAGCAGTCCTCTATCAACACGCGGTCGCAGCACTCCGGGTCGCAACCGTCGCCGTTGGGGCCGTCATTGATCATTTTTACGCGGCGCACGGTGATGTCCGTCGAGTGCAGCGGATGAATCACCCAGAACGGTGAGCGCAGCAGCGTCACGTCCTCCATGAGGATGCGTTCGCACTTGTTGAAGTTCACCAACTGCGGTCGCAGCCCGTCTTTCGGGCCGAACACACGCTCGGGTGAACGCTTGCCTTTGGCGTCGTACATCGGCACACCGTCCTCGCCGGCCTTCAGCAGACGGGCACGGGCACCCTTGTTCTGGGCTATGCCGCCCTCCTTGGCACCGAAGCGTCCGCTACCGCACCACGGCCACCACGTCTCGTTCGAGCCGCCACCGTCGATGGTGCCTTTGCCCGTCACGCCGATGTTCTTGGCTTTGAAGGCATAGACGCAGGGTGACAGGTTAAAACACTCCAGACCCTCCCACGAGGTCTCCACGATGGGGTAGAGCGCAGGCTGGAAGGCAAACTCCAGTACGGCACCCTCGTCAATGAAGAGGTTCACGCCGCTCTTCAGTTGGATGGCTCCTGTCAGGAACTTCTGGCCTGCCGGCACAATGACGCGGCCGCCGCCTTTCTTCGAGCAGAGGTCGATAGCTTTCTGGATGGCCTTCTGGTTTGCGGCTGCCGAGGCCGTGGTCTTTGCACCGTACTTGGTGATGTCGTAGCTCTTGTCCGCGAACTGCGGAACGCGGATGCTCTGTTCTATCTTCTCATATTGGCTCACATCCCATCCGTCGGCAAAGGCCGATAGGGGAAGCATCATGAGGATCAGCATCCAAAGGGGTAGTCTTTTCATCAGAAATGTAGTTTTAGTCAATTAGCGTGCTAAATTTTTGCAAAGGTACGGAAAAAAACGCAAATAGCGGGATTGTTCGGGTTAAATGTCACTAAAACGTTTACGTAGTGGCCGGTCTTTCATAGATATGCCCGTCGTCGTCGATGAGCAGGATGGTGAGTCGGCAGTGGGGCACGAGTGGTAGGCAGTGGGCGGCACAGTGGTCAATCACCACGCGGGTGAAGTCGCCGATGCGCTCCTTGGGCAGCAGCTGCCACAGCTCCCGTGCCAGCGTCAGGTCGGCCAGGCTGAACTGACAGCCGGCCTCGCTGAGCATCTGCTGGATGAACGCCCGGTCCATCGTGGCACGGCGGCTGTGAGTGTCCAACTGTCCGGCGGCCAGCTTGACGGCCTTGCCGAGCATCACACCGAGGGTGATGCTTTTGAATCTTAGCTCCTCGGCCATTTTCAGCGTCTCGCCGATATAGTTGCCGTATTCCACGAAGGCCTGACGAGGCAGGGTGGGGTAGAGTGCCTTGACGAAACGCTCACTCTTCGCGCCGCTGTTGATGACGACGCGCTCCGTGCCGGAGGCCTTGGCTACCTGCATACACTTATGAATGGAACTGATGAAAGCCTCCTCGCTGAAGGGCTTGACGATGCCCGACACGCCGATGATGCTGATGCCGCCCTCGATGCCTAAGCGGGGGTTGAAGGTGCGGTGTGCTATCTCCGCGCCCTGCGGAACCGAGATGGTAACTGAGACTTGTAGGTTGAGGGCTGACGTTTGAGAGATGAGACGAGTAAGATTCTCTTCTATCATCTTTCGTGGCGCCTTGTTGATAGCTGCCTCGCCGGGTGGGAAGTCGAAGCCGGGAAGCGTAAACACGCCCACGCCCTCGCCGCCGTAAATCTCGAAATGCTCAGCGCGTTCCACCGAAGCACGCACCTCGATACCGTTGGTCACATCGGGGTCGTCGCCTGCCTCCTTGATACAATAGGCATAACCGTCGCCGTAGCCCACGTCCACGGAAATGGTCTCGCCGTCAGGCAGTACCACGGGCACTTCCTGTGGCGTCTCGCCGTGGAGCAGGCGGCGCGTAGCAGCCACGGCGGCAGCTGTGGCACAGGTGCCTGTGGTCAACCCGCTGTGCAGGGGGTAGAATTCGGGCAGCAGCCTTTCCACCATGCGTCGCAGACCGTGTGGTCCGTTCACCTGGTGAAAGAGCGTCGGCAGCGTTGGTCGGCGGAGGGCGAGGATGTGCATTCCTCGCCTCCTTGCTGCTTCAACCTTTTCTTGAAATCCTCCTGTTATTCCACTCTCTTTCAGTAGTATGGCGTCTGCTTCAATGTCGATATTGTCGCCGCTTTCGTAGAAGCAGAGCTGGTCGTCGGTGGCCCCTTGTTGGTGTGCCGCGACGATGGACGATTCGCGAGGCAGAATGCGGTAGACCACCCTGACGTCCTGCTGTTCTAACGGCTTCAGCCTGGCTATGCTCTGTACGCCCGTCGTGGCGAGTAGCGTCTTGTGTTCTAAGTGCTGCGTGGTGAGTTCTGAATAGTCATCTATCCAGGTGATGTCACTGTCGCGCGGCGGGAATAGCCGTTCGTAGCGGATGGCAGGGATGCCCACCTCGTCTGCCGCCTCTGCCACTGTCTGGTGCAGCAGTCGGGCGAAGGGATGGGCGGCATCGACGATGAGCCGGATGTCGTGCTCGCGGCAGAATGCCGACATGCGGTTGCGATCCATCGCCCCGTCTATGCGCAGACCGTTCTGCAGGGTGATGTCTTGCTCCCCTGTCTTGGTAGAGTAGTAGAAGGGCTTGCCTGCCTCTTCCAGCACCTCCACAGCCTTACGGCCTTCCGTCGTTCCTCCGAATACTAGTATCATCGTAGACTTGTACCACTATTCTTTACTCTTTGCGACTGCAAATATAGTTCTTTTTTCCCATAAAACAATGATTTTGGTTCTAAATCGCAATAATTATTAACTTACTTCAAGCCTGGTCTGCCAATTGCGTACTTTATTGCGCTTTGTTACTTTTCTATTTGTGTCATTCGCATCCATCACATACCCGCGTACGCGCGTATGATGAAGGGGAACCCGAAAACATCCTACCCATCCGACCCATCCTACACCTAACGCGGGTGTCGGATGGGTCGGATGGGTGGGATGTTTTCGGATTAAGCTATATATATGCGCGCGTACGCGAAGAACGGACAAATTGTTGTATCGTAATCCGGCATTCGGACACGGGCGATAGAAGCTCAACCCGTCAAATCTGTGTCTCAAAGCAGGAAGCCCGTGGCGGAAAACCAGTGTATCAAAGGATAATTGGTACTTCAGTTTTATTCCACGGGGTGGAATAATCGTAAACCACTGGTTTGGAATCGTAAACCAGTGGTTTAGCATCGTAAATCGGTGGTTTAGAATCGTAAACCAGTGGTTTGGCATCCAATTCTCGAGAGAATTATTGTTTCTTGCTGACTGGCTGCAATTAGTTCCGGAAGAGGTGGGAGAAATGTTTGTCGTACAGGCGGGAGAGACCTTGGCGGTTGCCAACGGCCTCGCCTACCACGAGCATGGTGGTCAGGGTGAGATCATTGTCGTGGACAATCTTGGCGAGGTTTTTCAGCTGTCCCCTGTAGATGTGCTGGTCGGGCCACGTCAGGTGGTAGCAGGCGGCTACGGGTGTGTCCTCCGGGTATTCCATTAGCAGCTCACGTTGCACGTCATCCACAATGGCGGCAGAGAGGAAGATGCACATGGTGCTCTGGCTGCGCGCCAGGAGGTGGAGTTTCTCTCGGTCGGGCATGGGCGTGCGCCCTTCGCCGCGGGTGAGGATGATGGTCTGTGTGCGCTCGGGGATGGTGAACTGGCTGCGCAACTCGGCAGCGGCGGCGAGGAAGGAGGATATGCCGGGGGTGATGTGATAGGACATGTGGTTGGCGTCGAAAAACGCCATCTGCTCCTGGATGGCACCAAAGATGCAGGGGTCGCCTGTGTGGAGGCGGACGATGAAGTGTCCGCGGTCGTAGTGCTCTTTCATCAGCGCACACTGCTCCTCGAGGTTCATGTCGGCCGAGCTGCGAACGACGGCACCGGGCTTGTGGCAGTCGGTCAATTCCTTGGGAACCAACGAGCCGGCGTAGAGGATGAGGTCGGCACGTTCCAACATCTTCCTGCCACGGACGGAGACCAGGTCAGGGTCGCCGGGACCTGCACCGACAATCTCGATATGCCCTTTCTTTTTGAGGGGGTGGGGGAGGTTGGCACGGTCGATGGCGAGGGCTGCCGTCCAGTTCTTTCCCTTGACTTTGCTGACGATGAGCTCACCGTGGTTGGAGCCGAGGATAGCAGCAGCCTCGCAGACGCTCGGCGTGCCCACGTGCTTCGCTACCGTTGGGCTGGGATTGGGCACAGAGACGGCCGCTAACTCTTCGGCAGTGAAGAAAGTGACCTCTGTTTGATACGCTTCTTTCAGCATTGCGACGAACGGCTCGTCGGCTTTTACGTCGATGGTGCAGTAGCGGCAGGCGCAGGGCAGCAGACCGCGCTCTGCGAACGCCTCGTCAATCTGGTCGTAGATGAGTTCGTAGTCAATGGGATGATGCGCCAGCCCGAAGCCAATGGTGCCCACCATCGGTACGAAATGCAGTTCGAGCATACCGTCAGGGGCATAGCGGATATAGGGTGAGACGATGATGAGCAGTTTGTATTTCCGAGGGTCCGCCTCGCTGATGTCGTTAATCAGCGTGACGTGGTTGGGCAGTGTCTGCTCCAGGTAGTCAGTGCCTTCATCGCGCACCTCCATGAGCAGGGCGGTGGGCTGACGGTTAACGAAGGCAAAGATGCACGCGTTCATATCGTCCTCGCTGGCTATGGACCAGTTGAACCGCTTTTCCAGCATGTCGAGCGCCCATAGTCCGGCATTGTCGCTTTGTGTGGTGATGACGGGGTTGGAGCCGATGACGGAGGCAATGGTCTGAGTCAGCTCGTTGGCGCCGCCCACATGGCCGGAAAGCACAGAGATGACATTCCGGCCGAAGCTGTCAAGGCAGACGACGGCGGGATCCTCGTGCTTGTCTTTTACGTAGGGGGCTATCGTCCTCACGCAGATGCCCATGGCACCGATGAACACGAAGGCGTCGTAGTTGTGCCAGCACCGGCCAACCTCCGCACGTGCGATGGTTTCCGCGCCCAATTCCCTCTCCAGCGTCAGGCTTACCTGTCTGCTGGCTTCGCTGATAGGTATGATGGCAATCTTCATGGCTGCTGGTTAGTTTTCCACTGGGGCGTTCTTCAGTTTTTCTAATGCCCGGCAGAGCTGGTCAGGACAGGAGGTGCCCTTTGTGCCGCAGCGGATGCCGTCCAGGCGCTTGATGACATCGTCAATGTGTTGACCTCTAACCAGTTGGCTGATACCCTGAAGGTTTCCGTTGCAGCCTCCGAGGAAGAAGACCTGCTGGATGATGTCGTGCTCGTCGGCGGTCACGTCAATCATGACGGAGCAGGTGCCGTGGGTCTGGTACTGTACGTGTTTTGTTTTCATATTCTAATTAGCTTCCAATTATTATCTCCTATGTTGTCTTAGTGGCTTTCAGAATCTCTATTGGATTGTAGTCGTTGAGCGCAATGCGGACGCTCGGCTCTTGGTGCAGGCCGTATTCGGTGCAGGCTTCAGTGAACAGAAGCTTGCTCTGGGGGGTAACGCTGTTCATAACGAACCAGCCGCCGGGGGCAAGGACGGTGAGGACTTTTCCGATGATGTCCTTGAGCCGGCCGCCGTGACCGCCTATGAAGACGGCGTCTGGGTTTCCTTCTGTTGCAATGTCATTGCAACAGACAGAACAGAAATCGCCCATGACGACCTCGATGCCCGGGGCGCCGAAGCGGCGGGCATTCTCGTGGATGATGGCTTCGCACTCCGGGCGTATCTCGAAAGCGACGACTTTCAGGTGGGGAAACTGCAGGCGGGCCTCGATGGAGATGCTGCCGGTGCAGAAGCCAATGTCCCAAAGCACGTGTCTCCGTGGGAGGTCAAGGGTCTGGAGCGTCAGCAGGCGTATCGGCATCTTTGTAATCATCTTCTCGCGGCCGTTGAGAAGGGCGAAGGAGGAGTCGGGAATGCCGAAAGGCCTGGCAGCGACAGAGTCGCTGCTTACGGGACTAAGAATCAAGCAGTTGGGCATGGAGAAGGTGCGCCGGGAGGCCTCTTCGAGGGAGAGTGTCGTGACCTGCTCGAGGTCAGGATGGCCAAGGTGTTCACCCACGTGTATCTGATAACTGCTGTAACCATAATCCAGCATCCGGCGGGCGATGGCAGCAGGGGTATGTTCGCGGTCGGTCAGCACGCCAATCTTTTCTGCCCGTTCAATGAGGGCACGGTCGAACTCCTGCCAGGGGCGGCCTGTCAACGAAACAACGCGAAGGTCGTGGTAGGGCATAACGAGCCGGTGAGCCAGCATCTGAAGGGAGTTGAACGACGGGTAGAGCACGATGTCCGCCTCGGGCATCTTCCGTTTGATGGTGTTGGCGAAACCGAAGAACAGCGGGTCGCCGGAAACGAAGACAATGAGCGCCTGCCCCTGCAAAAGGAGGGGGGAATGGATGTATTGCTCGAAAACGGCATCGAGGGGGACGGTGATGTCTATCCATTCAGCTTCCTCTGGCAACAACGGCGCCATGATCTCGTGGTGGCGCCTGCCGCCCGAGAATACCTTCCCGTCCTTAATGACCTTCATGACCTCTGGCGGAAACCAGGGCTGCGGGTTGTCTGTGATTCCAATGACTATAAACTTCATGGCAGCAGCAAACTGTTTACCTCTTCCTTCTACAGGTCTCGACCTGGCTTTAGTTGTGCGGCATCGTCGAACGTCATGATGGCGTTGCAGAGCGTGGCGGCGAGGTTACTGCCGCCCTTGCGACCCTCGACGATGATTTTCGGAATGTCCTTGAACGGCTTCACCATGTGCTTCGACTCGCATACGTGGACAAAGCCGACGGGAGCGGCAATAATGCCTGTGGGCCGTGCCTTGCCACGACGGATGAGTTCACACAGTTCCATCAGTGCCGTCGGAGCATTGCCGAAAGCGAAGAGCGCATCAGGGTGCTCCTCTACGGCGAGGCGGATGCCTGCTTGTGTGCGGGTGATGTTGTTGGCAGCGGAAAACTCTGCCACGCGAGCGTCTTGCAGGTAGCACTTCGCCTCGATGCCGAGCCGTTGCAGCGCTCCCTTGCGGATGCCACTCGTCACCATGGTCACATCGGTGACAATGGTCTTCAGCGCGCCTGAGCGTACCTTGTCATATAATGTCTCTACGGCGTCAGGGTCAGTGTAGAGGATGTTCTCCATGTCAAAGTCGGCAGTGGTATGGATGGCGTGCAACAGTGCCCACTTATGACCGAGGGGAATGTCCTTGTTATGCAGCTCACTCTCGATGGTGCGGAACGATTCTATCATAATGGACTGGCCCAATCCCTCCGCGCTCGAGCTCCGCTCGCTTGCTACCTGCGGGACGCAAGAAGCGGCGGCTTCCTCACGATAGTAGCCTCTCGGTGTAATCATCTTCCCGGCAGAGACGTATGTCTGAGAGTTGCCGATGATGATGACGGTGAACATATCCACATCCTCCGGGTTGAAAGCACCGAGCGTCGTAATCTTCACCTCCTGCTCCTCCCGGCCTGCCTGCCGCACGTAGCCCACTGGTGTCTCGGCGCTTCGCTCCTGCAGGTAGAGCTCTTGCAGGCGGTACAGTTGCCAGTAGCGGCCGTGAGACTTTGGGTTGTATACGGCTGTGACAAAGTCGCCTGCGGCCGCCGCCCGGATTCTCCGCTCAATCAGCGTCCAGGGGGTCATCAGGTCGGAGAGGGAAATGGTGCAGAGGTCATGACCAATGGGGGCACCGAGCAGGGAAGCTGCCTTCTGAAAGGCTGATATGCCGGGAATCGACTCTATCTCAACGTCTGACGACCGCGATTTCCGCATTTCATAGATGAGTGGCGTCATGCCGTAGATGCCGGCATCGCCCGACGAAATGACCACAACGGTTTTTCCCTGCTCTGCCAGCTGGAATGCCTGTTCGGCACGCTGGCGCTCCTTCTTCATGCCTGTGTCTATACAGGTGCAACCCTCGGTGACATAGGGGGTGATGAACTGAAAATAGTATTGGTATCCAACGACGGCATCAGCCTGTTCCAGCGCGTGGATAACGGCCGGAGTGATGTCTTCCTTGCTTCCAGGTCCTATGCCTGCAACGATAATCTTTCCCATACTGTTGGCAAAATTACGAAAAGTCGAGCACAAAAACAAAGGAACTCGTTTCTTTTTTGGGGCGAGACGGAGTATGTTCGCGACTTTTTGTCGCAAAATTACGAAAAAACGAGTGAAACGCCAAAGAAAAGCGCGCTTTTCTTTGGCATTTCCGAGTGAAAGTTAGTTCGGCGAAGCCAAAGTAACGAAAAAACGTCGGAAGAAATGATATTTTTGGGAAGATTAACGTTAAAAGCTTAGCAATATGAGATTATTTCGCTATCTTTGCAAACTTATTCATTATAACTAAAGATATCGAAATCATGAAACAAACGATTCTTGTTACTGGTGGAACAGGTTTCATTGGAAGCCACACCACCGTGGAGCTGCAAGAGGCAGGCTATGAAGTAGTCATCATTGACAATCTTTCCAATTCCAACATAGGAGTCATTGACGGCATCGAGAAGATTACCGGCATTCGCCCTGCTTTTGAGAAGGTTGACTGCTGTGACTTTGACGCTTTGGAAGCTGTTTTTAAGAAGTATCCCAAGATAGAGGGAATCATTCATTTCGCCGCCTCGAAGGCTGTGGGCGAGAGTGTGGAGAAACCGTTACTCTACTATCGCAATAACCTGACCAGCCTTATTAACCTGCTGGAGCTTATGCCCAAGTACGATGTGAAGGGAATCATCTTCTCGTCAAGCTGTACGGTCTATGGACAGCCGTCTCAGGAGAACCTGCCTGTTACGGAGGATGCTCCCGTCCAGAAGGCGATGAGCCCCTATGGAAATACGAAGCAGATCAATGAGGAAATCATTCAGGACTATATCCACTCCGGTGCGCCCATCAAGAGCGTCATCCTGCGCTACTTCAACCCCATTGGCGCCCATCCCTCTGCCCTGATTGGCGAGCTGCCCAACGGCGTGCCCATGAACCTGATACCTTTTGTTACACAGACGGCTATGGGTATTCGTGAACAGTTGAAGATCTTCGGCCACGATTATCAAACGCCCGACCACACCTGTATCCGCGACTATATCTATGTGGTGGATCTGGCTAAGGCTCATGTGAAGGCGATGGAGCGCGTGCTTGACCAGCCCGAGACTGATGCCGTGGAGGTGTTCAATATTGGAACAGGCAAGGGACTGTCAACATTGGAGGTCGTCGAAGGCTTTGAGAAAGCTACGGGCGTGAAGGTAAATTGGACCTACGCGCCGCGCCGCGAAGGTGATATTGAGCAGGTATGGGGTAATGTTGACAAGGCCAACAAGGTGCTTGGCTGGAAGGCAGAGACTCCTACGGAAGAAGTGCTCCGCTCTGCCTGGAAGTGGCAGAAGAAATTGCGCGAGGATGGAATACAGTAAGTAAGAACAGAAATCCTCCCCCTATGCGGTCTTATTTAGAGTTGCTTCTTTTTTGACCGCAATTTTGTGTTTGTGTTGTTTTGGGCTCCCGATGTGAAATCGCGAGCCCATTTCTTTGATGTCAAATAAAAGGCGGTACTCGAAAAGAGTACCGCCTTCATAATCTATGAGTTTATGCTTCGTCAAGCTTACGTGATAACCTTGACTTCGTCGAGCTTATACGATTCTTGTCATCATCGTAGTAACCTTGACTTCGTCGAGCTTATACAATTCTTGTCATCATCGTAGTAACCTTGACTTCGTCG
>ONKY01000046.1 GCA_900318585.1 uncultured Prevotellaceae bacterium | reverse complement strand
TTGGCCGCATTGTTGATGAGATCTTTGTGCGGCTGAATGCTTTTCAGCGGGAATCCCATCTGCTTCCTCATGTAGTCTATTGTGTAGCGGCATTCCATCGACACCATCATCAGGCTTTTCCTTTAAACTTATAGCCTATCCCTTCTACTGCCGAGCGGATGGTTTCTTCCGTAGGTACAATAAAATCTTGAATTATGATACAAATCCTATCGTTTCTTAGCCCTGAAATAGACCATTGCGCCCTCGACATGGAAGTCAATAATATCGTAATAAGGCTCCAAACGCTGCCTTAATGTCTCGACGGTATCGAAGGGAGGCGTGAACCATCCCATGCGGGTCATGACGGTACGTGCGAGCCAGTCGGCAACCTTTTGCTCACCTGCTATGTAGAAACAGGCCAGCAGTTCACCACCAGGCTTTAGCGTTCTGAGGATTTCTGCGTATGCCTTGGTCTTGTCAGGAAAAACGTGAAGGCCATTCATGCAGAGCACTTTGTCGAACGTGCTGTCCTCAAAGGGCAGTGCGCCCACATCGCCCTGCATGGTCTTGATGTTGGTGATGCCTAAGCCACGGAAACGGCTCTCGGCTTGTTCCAGCATATCACGGCTATAGTCCAGACAGGTGATGTCGGCCTTAGTCATAAGATGGTACTTTTCTTTGGTGAAGACAGCTGTTCCAACAGGTACATCCAGCAACTTGCCCGAAAAGTCATCGGGAATCCAACTGAGTACTCTGCGTGCTATCTCGTTGTCATCCACTCCACCCCAGAGCAAATTGAAGTAAAGTTTGCTCCACCATTTACCTTGTGTAATCGCATCGTCATAAAAGCTCTTGCTGAACTTGTACGATTTCTTAATCTTGTCTGCCATATCAATCTCTTTATTGTTTGACGCTGCAAAGGTACTGCAAGAGTGCCGCAACCTGGTTGCAAACATAAAAACAGCTATGGCTTCACTCCGAGAATCGTGGCGTATGAGGGTTTCTTGCGATATACTTCGGTCTTTACGAAGCCCGCATCATCGAGGAATTGCTTCAATTGCTCAGGAGGATAGGCTGTCATTCCCTCCACCACGTTTGTCCACATGGAATCCGTATCGACGACTTCTACCATGATAGCGAACCGACCACCAGGCTTTAGAACTCGGCGCACCTCTTTCAGGCATTCGGGCAGGTTTGGCCAGAAATAGACGGTTTCCACAGCCGTCACAAGGTCGAACTTCGCGTCTTCGTATGGCAGTTTTGCCGCCGATCCTTGCTGTATAAAGACCTGCTTATCGAGCAGAGCCCTATTCACATTGCGGGCTTTGGCTACACTCTCGTCAGAGATGTCGATGCCATAGACTTGGGCATCTTGGCTTCTTTTGAGTAGCCTTTTCAGCGTAGCTCCGCCACCACAACCGATATCGAGCATCGTCCACCCGTCCTGAATATCAACAAGGTTCAAGCCCCAGTTCGTCAGTGGGGCATGACACAGGTTCATAAACTTCAGCATAGCGCGTCCCATCCGTCCCTTGGGGTGAGCGCAATTAGTAAAAGCGATTTCAATAGTCCCATAACACAAAAAACTAATCATTCATTTTGATTTGATACGTCTGGCAACCAAACGTATGCCAAGATAACCCATAAATGCCGTGACGGCAGTAATAAGTAAAAGCCCCCACCAGTTGGCCAGAAGCATGAGACCATTGGCATAATCAATTCCCAGTTCCTCGGCAGCACCATCATGGTACCACTCAGTGCGCGTCCAAAGCGGGAGCAGCCAACTGATGACACCAATGGCGAGCTTGCCTCACGGCTGACACCCCTTACTAAACTACAAACTGCTCACGCTCAGCCATGTTTAAGCAACTTACATAGCCTTCGCTTACTCGCAGCCTTGCGTTCACAGTATCGCTCACACTGGGCACAGATGTCGTAGCCAAGCATAGCTCCAAGGATAAAGTCCTCTTCAGGAGTCAGCTCATTCAGTGGACGGGTGACAAACAGACGGATGGCATCGAGACACTCCTTGCGACCAAAATAGACGTTGACATTCTCCTTGCCAGCGGGCTGCACCACGTAGTCAATGGATTGGCGGCACAGACGGTTCGTGGCAAAAGCCTCGAAACGACGATTGCAGGTGAAGAGTATCATCCTGCGCACACCTTTCTTATATTCGTAGATGTGGTTCATCAGCACTCTGGCCTCTGGAAGGAGTACCTGCTCTGTCGTCTGTTGATACACCGTCTGCTGCATATACTGAAATTTTAGAGGTTGGGAGAAATCTCAGCTACCCACGCATCGATGCGGGCATCCGTCTTGTCATCCTCGTTCACGTCATCGAGTGGCAGTCCCACGAACTTACCATCTACGACAGCCTCTGAGCCATCAAAGGTGTAACCGTCGGTACTGACAGCACCCACGAAACGGGCACCGCTTTCCTTGATACCGTTATACAACTCGCCGATGCCTCCCACGAAGGTGTCACCATACGACTCGCAGTCTCCACAACCAAAAAGGGCGATGGTTTTGTCAGCAAGATTGGCACCCTGCAGCACTCGCAGACCGTCGTACCAGTCGTCCTGCAACTCACCAGCACCCCATGTCGAAGTGCCGAGTATCAGGTTCTGGTTGTTATTCACTACATCAGCTGTAAGGTCCTGTACGTTGATGGCCTCACAGCCAAGCTTCTGGGCTATCTTCTCTGCGATAGCCTCACACGTTCCTGTCGAGGAACCGTAAATTACAATTGTTGCGTTCATTTCTATCTTATCTTAATGGCTAAAAAAACACGGTGCAAAGGTACGGCGATTCGATCATATATGCAATACCTAAAAATTAGGCTTTTACTTTGCCGTAACACTCAAGCAGCATCCTAAACCAATTAATCACAAGTAGGTATTATGCTTTATTTATTGTGAAGAATATCGCACACGATTTATTGTTAAACAAACTTAAAGTTTTAGATAAATCGCTTGCGATATAAAATAAAAGCTATACCTTTGTATCGCAAACGACATAAAGAACGTAATATAATAAAAAAAGGTATGGCAAAGATTTATGATTTCAAGGCTCAGACGAGCAAAGGTAAGGAACTGGATTTCGCCCAGTTCGAGGGTAAGGTGCTGCTGATTGTGAACACAGCCAGCAAGTGTGGTTTTACGCCCCAGTTCGCAGGACTGGAGGAGATGAACCAGAAGTACAAGGACAAGGGACTGGTGATCATCGGATTCCCCTGCAACCAGTTCAAGGAGCAGGATCCTGGCAACGACGCACAGATTGAGGAGTTCTGCCAGCTGAACTATGGCGTCACCTTCCAGATTATGAAGAAAGGCGACGTGAACGGTCCTGCTGCTGAACCCATCTTCGAGTATCTGAAGACTCAGGCTCCTACTGAGGAGTATAAGGGATTGAAGGCAAAGGCTACACGCGCATTGTTGAAGACCATCAGCAAGAGTGTAGAGAAAGACAGCGATATCCTGTGGAATTTCACCAAGTTCCTCATCTCTAAGGATGGAGTGACCATCAAGCGCTACGCTCCCACCACTGAACCAAAGGACTTTGAGAAGGACGTTGAAGCCATGCTGGCTTAATTGATCATTAATCATTAAGAATTGATAATCGACATTTATGCACGCAGAATTACAACTTGACAATCAGATTTGCTTTCGCCTCTATACAGCGACGCGACTCATCACGCAGGCCTACACACCGTTGCTGACGGAACTGGGTATTACCTATCCGCAGTACCTCGTGCTGATGGTGCTTTGGGAAAAGGATAACCAGCCAGTAAACGACATAGCCCATCGTCTGTTGTTAGAGACGAACACCGTCACTCCCCTACTCCAGCGCATGGAAAAACTGGGAATCGTCAGCCGTAAGAAGGGCGAGCAGGACAAGCGACAGCAGATTGTCAGCCTCACACAGAAAGGAAAAGAGATGGAGGAACTGGCTTATGCGAAGATTCCTGCTGGTATGGGCAAGCAACTATCTGCCTGTCCGCTGAAGTTCGATGACTATCAGCATCTCGCACAAGAACTAGACTCGATTATTAACACATTAAAGAAATAAAACCAACACAATGAAGTATATAAAATTATGTTTCCGCTTACTGCTGGGTCTCTTTATGACCTATGCAGGTTATAGTCATCTGACTCATGCACGTCAGGAGTTTGTTGCACAGGTACCCACATGGCTGCAGTTCAGCCCAGGCTTCACCGATTTCGTTGTCCTCGCATCAGGCGTAGTAGAGATCTGCCTTGGACTTGGAATGTTGTTCCTCTGGAAAAAGAAGGCACTCGTCGGTGTGCTGCTCGCACTCTTCTATGTGCTCATCTTCCCTGGCAATATCAACCAGTATGTGAATCACATCGATGCCTTTGGTCTTAACACAGACCAAGCTCGTCTCATCCGGCTTTTCTTCCAGCCTGTACTTATCTTCCTCGCCCTGTGGTCTACAGGCGGCTGGGCCTACTGTAAGAAACTGTATAACGATTGCAAAAACAAATAAACTATGACAACACAAGAAGCTATCGAAGCCCGTCACAGCGTAAGGGCTTACAAAGACCAGCCGTTGACTGAAGAAGTCATCAAAGTGCTGAATGAAAAGATTGCAGAACTCAACAAAGAAGGCCATCTGCACATACAACTGATACTGAACGAGCCGAAAGCATTCCAAGGAAAGCTGGCCAAATACGGCAAGTTCCGTAATGTCTGCAACTACTTTGTAATGGCAGGAAAGAAGTCAGACGACCTGAATGAACGTGTAGGTTACTATGGCGAACAATTGGTGCTGCTGGCCCAGACATTGGGATTGAACACCTGCTGGGTAGGACTCAGCTATTCAAAAGTGCCAGGAACATTCGTGCTCGAAGATGGTGAGAAGATTGCCTGCTATATCGCTCTCGGCTATGGTGAGACTCAGGGTGTTGGCCATAAGATCAAGACCGTTGAGCAAGTCAGTAACGCCAGCGACGTGACTCCATCGTGGTTCAAGAAGGGCGTAGAAGCAGCTCTGCTGGCACCAACAGCCGTGAACCAGCAGAAATTTTCGTTTGAGTTAGCCGGCAGAAGGAACGGTCGCACTCAGGTGATTGCCAAGAAAGGATTCTCAATGATAGGCTATGCCCAGCTGGATTTGGGCATCGTTAAGTATCATTTCGAGGTGGGCGCAGGTAAAGAGAACTTCGAGTGGGCATAGACAAACGATCAGAATGGAACAAACTAAATTAGACTTAGCCACCTACATGAGCCATGTCCTTTCTCACCCTTCAGTGACAGTAATGTGGCCGAGCTGGGCATTCGAAAAGCCCTACAATCGCCACTCTTCCGTAAGATTCGTGCTGCGCGTGCCCTCGGATGGGATCACACAGGCGGCTGCACACTTTTCGAGCATCGCGAAGAAATAGAAGAAATGATAAATGCCTAATCAACACAAAAAATAAAAAAAAATGATGACTATCTGCCTGATGGCATAGCCAAATATATGAAGTCACAGGGAGAAAACGTCACCTCTTCGGCCATTCAAGCGAGCTTGAATGGCCCTCGCAGTTCCATCGGTTCTTGGTAACTGTACACTTCATACCTTTTCCAGATAATTGCCTTGACAAAAACGGTGAATCTTCATAAACTATCATAAAACTACGGTGTAAATATAGTGATTTTCCCGCAAAATCCGTATATTTGCAAAAAGTATTTTGCGAAAACAGGCAGAAGATGGAAATCATAAGAGCAACCAAGACTGCAGAGCAAGCTGGAGCCTACTATGTCCGCATACAGGCTATGGCACGGAAGCACCAGATTCCCCTCAATGTGGAGTTCGATGAGCATGATACGCCAGAGACCAAGTATATTGTCATTGTCGATGACTATCTGCCAGTAGCCACCTGCCGTCTCTATGCCATTGACACTGAACGTGTAATGCTGGGACGAATCGTCGTACTCCCTGAATATCGGGGTCAGGGAATCGGTACGCTTGTCGTAAAGGAGGCTGAGAAATGGGCAAAAGAGCTGGGCTTTAAGACTTCTGTTGTCGAGAGCCGCGATAACAAGATCCATTTCTACGAGACAATGGACTATGTGGCCGACTATTCACAGAAGATAGTCGGTGAGACCTTTACTTGTTATCGGATGGAGAAGAGCCTTCTTTAATGAACGTTACTATCTCCCGTTCAAAAAAATATCTGTGTCTTTGGTAGCTTTTTCGGCTGCAGCCAGTTTCTGACGACACACATCTGCAAGCTGCGGTTTCGTAGCCTCCAGATATTTAAGAGCGTAATGACGGCCCAACTGCCTGTAGCCCTCGCTGCTGAAATGGAGATTATCATCACATGGCAGACAGCCCTCTGATGAAACGACATACGTGTTAGGATAATGGTTGGCAATATCATTGATGGTGGGATTGGCATGTCCACAGATACCACCGTATTCCCCTCGCACCACCTCGCCAACGAGCAAGGGAACTGCCGTCGAATCGAAACGCAGTTCCTGCTGCAAGTCGCGGTAGATTTTCCTTAGCGTCTTGCGCCATTGGTCGTTATAGGCGTCCGTCTCTCCCTGATGGAGCAGGATGCCCTTGATGACACCATCCTTGGCGGCAATTTTTGCCATCGACAGCAGACGCTCATATGGGTCACGTCCATACTGGTCGAGGATGCCGTTCATCCAGTCGCGATCCTCCTTGGCAATAAGAGGCGCATTCTGGTCTTTGTCGAAGAACGTGATGGGACATCCCTCCACTGCCACCGATACGATGCCGATGCGCACATTCTCAGGCACCACATCGATGAGTGTACGTCCGAACCAGTCGGCAGGGCCGAGGTGTGCATCTGCACGGCAAAGAGGTGGCACAGCCTTGCGCCATGTGCCTAACTTGCGGTCAGTTCCGTCTGTTGTCGCCATACTCAGATAGCGGTCATTCACGTTCAAGTCCTGCTCCTCGATAGGAGCCTGACCTGCCATGTTCGACTGTCCGAAACAAAGGAATATCCAGAAATTCTGGTCCTGTGCCTGTAACTGAAGTGTACCCATAACTGTCATCAATATAATGATTACCTTTTTCATTGCTGTTGAAAAGTGTAATCATTTCAGCACGGCTTTCACGTCAGTCACCATGTCCTTATGCTGCTCGTCTGGCTTGGTCAGCTCTGAAGTGAGAGTGATGTTGCCAGGCTTGTCCTTGGTGGAAAATGTTCCTGTGTAGACGATGTCGCTGTCGAAGATCAGCGTAGCTTCAACTTTTACCTTGTAGGTTCCCTGAGGTACGGCATTGCCTTGCTCATCCGTAAAGTCCCATGTGAAAGTCTGTACGCCGCCGCTCTGAGGAGTGGCACCTGTAACGGCATCCAACTGCACGTCGGTCTTCTCCTCAGCCTTCGAGGTTTTCACCCATATTGGCACACAGGCAGGGCGCACGATGTAGCCACGTTTTGCCGGCTCGGCTCCACGGGCACGACCTTTCGTCGTGTATGAGGTGACGAAAAGGGTCTTTACGAAATCGCCCTTCTCGTTCTCTATCCATACGGCATACTGGTTGGAGCCTGGACCTGCCTGACGCTGATAGTTGAACGACACTTCAAGGCTGACGGCCTTGGCAGCCTTTTTAGAACTCTGAGCCACTGCTATTACTGACAGCAGCATAGCAGCGAGAATCACGGAGAAAATCATTTTTTGTCTCATAATTGTAGTTTTTTGTTGATTATAATTGATAAGCAATGCTAATTCTGGCCACAAATATAGCGAAAATTCTCTGAATATTACTATCTTTGCCGATAGTTTTAAGTGATTTTAGGTATTATCGACATGGATTACCTGCCCAAAAGACCCTGCTATATGGGTGGGTGCTATGCAGCTGATGCTTTAGATCATGTATCATCCGTTTGTTTCCGACAAACGCTCCAATGCGGCAGCGTCCAGTCGATAGATAGTCCATTCTTTCATGGGTACAGCTCCAAGTGACAGATAGAAATCGATGCTTGGCCGATTCCAGTTCAGGCACGTCCACTCCATCCTTCCACAATGGTGCTCGCGTGCAATCTTGACCAGATGCAGCAATAATGCCTTTCCATAGCCCTTGCCTCTATCTTCTGGCCATACGAACAAATCCTCCAAGTACAGCCCAGAGTGTCCGATGAACGTAGAGAAGTTGTAGAAATAGAGTGCAAAGCCTACCTCACGACCGTCCACAACGGCAAAAACCGCTTCTGCCCTGCGTTCGTCGAACATTTCACGCTCCAGCACATCCACTGAGGCAACCACCTCGTTCTCCATCTTCTCATACCGTGCAATACCCTTGATGAACTCCAACAGCAGAGAAACATCCTGCCGTTCAGCCTTGCGAATTACTATTTTGTCTTTATCCATATCTCAAGATCTGATTATCATATCAACAAATAGACGATGATGCAACAGATGGCAGCGACTGGGAATAATCCCAAACGGAACCATGCTGCAACGATGCCTGCCAACAGAGCAATGATACCTGGCCACGGAGTGGGTGTAGCCAGAATCATATCTGGGAAGGTCATCACAGCCAGCGTGACGTAAGGCACATAATACAGGAAGCTGCGCACGAAGCGGTTGCGTATCTGCCCCTTGATCAGTACCATTGGTGTCACACGAATCAGATTCGTGACAACGATGGCCAGGAGGATGTATATGATCATGCTATGCTGTTCCATCGTCTTAACTGTATTGACCTCTGTCTCGACTCTGCCATTCAAGCGAACTTGATGGCTCTTGCTGCTCCATCGGTTCAGTCTTTATAGGTTTAAGCCATGCTGCCACTGCTGAAATGACTATCGTCAGCACCACAGTACGCATACCACTGCTCCACTCTCCGATAACAGGTGCCATCGCACACAGATCGCTCAACACGAAACTGGCTATCAGCGCATAGAGCACGTTGCGGTCTTGATGGGCAGGTGGAATGATGATGGCCAGAAACATGCCGTAGAGCGACATACTCAGGGCTGTCACCATCGTCTGCGGCAACAGACTGCCAGCCACAATGCCCACAGCACAACCCGATGCCCAGAACAGCGTAGATATCAGGGCTGCCGAATAAGTATAGGCTGGCGGCGTATAGCCTGGATGAGCCACGGATATGCCAAACACCTCGTCAGTCACGCAACAAGCCATCAGTATGCGGTGGAACCACGATGTGCCAGGTGCTATCTTCTGCGACAGTGCTGCACTCATCAGCATATAGCGCAGGTTGGCCACCAAGCCCATGGCTATCACCTCCACGTATGCTGCCTGTACTGCTACCAACGTGTACGTGCCGTATTCTCCAGCTGATGCACGGGTGAAGAAGCTCGTCAAGAATCCCTCTGGTGGTGTCAGCCCAGCTTTCGCAGCGATGATGCCAAGCGAGAACGCCACGGCAAAATACCCCATCGCAATGGGTATGCCGTCGCGCAAGCCGTGGATGATATGTTGACGATTTCCTGCCATATTTCAAAACGGTTGCAAATTTACGAAGAATAATCGAATTATTGCACAGTCGGCGCAATTAATGTTTACGAAAAAGGAGGCTCTCCCCCTGCCCCTCCCTACAAGGAAAAAAGGAGACTCCTCCTTCGCCTGTGCGATCTTGTCACCTTCTCCTCCGCTGCGGGCGAAGAAAAGTTAAAACCGTATACGTTTTTGTGGTTCGCGCATACGTACGTACCATAGTATTACTTCGTCAAGGCGTCGAAGAGACGGTCGAGGGCAGCATTGGCAGCTGCCTCGTGGGCGGTACCGCTCGCCGTTCCGTGGGTGGTGGTTCCCCCACCACCGTATGCCTCGTTCAGCAGGGTGACGAATTTCGAGCCGATGATGGCACCGGCGGCATTGTCCTGGGCGGCACGGAGCGTCTGGGCGTTGCTGATGCCGAAGCCTATCATGCGCGGATTGCGCAGGTGCATCTGGTCGATGCGGCGGAAATAGGCCTGCTTTGCATCATCGAAACTCTTCTGGGCTCCAGTGATGGCTGCAGAAGAGACCATATAGATGAAACCGTCGGTATTGTCGTCAATGAAGCGGATGCGCTCGTCGCTGGTCTCAGGGGTGATGAGCATGATGACGCGGAGGTCGTAGCGGTCAGCGACGGGCTTCACCTGAGTGAGGTAGTCGTCGAAGGGCAGGTCAGGGATAATCATGCCCGAGACGCCGGCATCGGCGCACGACTGGCAGAACTGTTCGATGCCGTAGTGAAGAATGGGGTTGAGGTAGCCCATGAGGATAAGAGGAATCTGCACCTCATCCTTGATGGCTTTCAACTGCTGGAAAAGCAGCTGCACACTCATGCCGTTCTTCAAGGCCTGGGTGGCAGCAGTCTGGATGACTGGGCCGTCAGCGAGCGGGTCGCTAAAGGGGATGCCTACCTCAATGAAGTCGATGCCGCGGCGCTGCATGGTCTTTATCACATCGCCTGTTCCTTCAAGTGTCGGACAACCGGCGCAGAAGTAAAGGCTGAGGAATTTCTTGTCTTGTAGCCTTTCGGCGAAAAGCTTATTAATCTTATTCATTGTCGTATTGTTTTTATGAATTTTCTAAGTTTGTTTACATCTTTGAGACCTGGTGCGGTTTCGAAACGCGAGTTGAGGTCTATGCCGATACACTTCTCGTGGCGGAAGTTGCGTACGCGCTCGGCGTCGTCGGGACCAATGCCGCCACTGAGCAGGAAGGACGTCGAGCCTTGGTAGGCATCGAGGACGCTCCAGTCGAACTTAAGTCCTGTACCCCCTGGCGGAACACAGCCCCCCGCCTCCACAAAGGGTTTCCGCGTGTCGAAGAGGAAATAGTCGACCATGCCCTCATAGGGTTTGGTCACTTCCAAATCATCGGCTGTGGCAATGTTGAAGGCCTTGATGACCTTCCACTTGCGGAGCTGTCTGGCGTATTCTGGCGACTCGGAGCCATGAAGCTGGATAATGTCAAGGGCAAAGTCATCGGCAATGAGCTTCACCTGCTCAATGTCTTCATCGACAAATACGCCGACGCGCTGGCAATAGATAGGCATGTATTCGGGATACTTGCTGACGTAGCGCTTGGACTTGGGCCAGAAGATAAAGCCCATCCAGTTGGGGCGTAATTCCTCAACCTGGCAGATGTTCTCGGCATCGCGCATACCACAGACTTTTACTATCATTTCGAGATTACGTTATAACATTATTTCGTAATTACGCTACTAATAAACTCCCTTAATGCCTGGCCAGGATCGGCGGTCTTCATGAAGTTCTCACCGATAAGGAAACCACGGAAGCCCACCTGACGGAGCGCCCTGACAGTCTCAGGATTAGAGATGCCACTCTCGCTGACCTTTACAGCATCTTTCGGGAGCATTTCGGCAAGGCGGAAGGAGTTCTGGACGTCGGTGACGAATGAGCCAAGGTTGCGGTTGTTGATGCCGCAGAGGTCAGGCTCCAGTTCAGCATACTCCAGTTCCCGCTCGTCGTGCATCTCCAACAGCACCTCCAACCCTAATTCATGTGCTTTATGCAGCAGTGTTCCACACGCCTGCTTCGTCAGACACGCCGCTATCAGCAGCACGGCAGAGGCACCGCAGAGAGCGGCCTCATAGAGCTGCATCTCGTCGATGACGAAGTTCTTATATAGAACGGGAATCGTCACGCCCGACTGCCTGGCTTGGCGGATGAAGTCGTCGTGGCCGCCGAAGTATTGCTTATCCGTCAGGATGCTCAGGGCTGCCGCGCCGTTCTGCTGGTAGGACAGGGGGATGATGTCGGCGCGACCTTCCTCCTTGATCCAGCCCTTCGACGGCGACTTGCGCTTGAACTCAGCGATGATGCCGCTGTGGCTGTCAAGCAGTGCCTGCCGCAGTGACGGCTTTTTCGCCCGCATCCGTTCCAGCTCTTCGCGCTTCGTGGCGATGATCTGTTCCAAAATGTCTTGCATATTCTTTTCGTTATTTCGTTATGACGTTATAACGTTATCACACTATTACTTTCAGCTGTTCAGCTCCACGAATTTCTTGAACGTACGGAGGGCTGCGCCAGAGTCGATACTTTCGCGGGCGATGGCAATGCACTCCTCGATGGTCTTCTCTCCCTTTTCGAGCACCTGAATGCCGAAGGCGGCGTTGGCCAGGACGATGTTCTTCTGGGCGGGCAGGGCGCGGTTCTCAAGCACGCTGTCGAAAATCTGCGCAGCCTCTTCCTCGGTGGCACCACCCACGAGCTCTTCTGGCTTGGCGATCTCGAAGCCGAGGTCGCGGGGCGAGAAGATGCGCTCGTAGTCCTTGGTAGTCACCTTGAAGTCGCCCGTCAGCGAAATCTCGTCGTAGCCGTCAATGGAGTTCACGATGCCGTAGTCAATGCCGATCTTCTGGTACACCTGATGGTAGAGGCGCATCTGGTCAAGGTTGGCGACGCCAAGGAGTTGACTTTTTGGCTGACTCGGATTTACTAAAGGACCAAGAAGATTAAATATGGTGGGAAACTGCAGCGCCTTGCGGATGGGACCAACGAACTTCATGGCCTTGGCAAAGAGCTGGGCGTGCAGGTAAACGATGCCGGCCTCGTTCAGTGAGCGGTTAAGCTTGTCAATATCGTCGGTGAACTTAATGCCGTGGTGCTGGATGACGTTCGAGGCGCCGCTGACGCTCGTGGCGGCGTAGTTGCCGTGCTTGGCCACCTTATAGCCGGCGCCGGCGATAACGAAACACGAGGTGGTAGAGATATTAAAAGTGTTCTTACGGTCGCCGCCGGTGCCGACAACGTCGATGTAACGGTCAGCGTCGAGCAAGGCGGGAACGCCCGTCTCGAGGATGCCGTCTCGGAAACCAAGGAGCTCGTCGACCGTCACGCCGCGCATCTGCAAGGCGGTCAGCAGGGCGGTAATCTGTTCGGTTGGGAACTCACTCTGAGTGATACCAATCAGAATATTCTTCATTTCTTCACGGGACAGTTCCTCGTGATTCAGCATCCTGTTCAGGATGTCTTTCATTGTCTGTGCCATATCAATATTCAATTTGACGATTTACAATTTGATGAATTACAATTTATAAGAAAAGCCAGTTCTGCAGCATCTTCTTGCCGTCGGGAGTAAGCACGCTCTCTGGGTGGAACTGTATGCCACGCACGTTCAGCTTCTTGTGCTTCAGGGCCATAATCTGGCCCTCGTCTGAGACGGCAGTGACTTCGAGGCAGTCAGGGAAGCCGTCTTTCGACACCACCCACGAGTGATAACGGCCCACGATAAAGTCCTTGTCTATACCCGAGAACAGCGGGTCGTCTGCCGTCAGATGGCAGGGCGTGGCCACGCCGTGGAACACGTCGCTGAGGTTCTCTAACCGTCCACCGAAGGCTTCGCCGATGGCCTGGTGGCCGAGACAGACGCCGAGGATGGGCTTCTTGCCCGCATATTCGCGGATAACATCAAGCAAGAGGCCCGCCTCACTGGGAATTCCCGGCCCCGGCGAGAGGATGATCTTACTGTATTTCTCGATTTCATCGAGACTGAACTGGTCGTTGCGAAGTACCGTAACCTCTGCCCCCAGCTCCTTAACCAAATGACTCAGGTTATAAGTAAACGAGTCATAATTGTCTATAATAACAACCTTCATTATTATCTGTTTTTGACCACGAATTACACTGAATACACTAATTTGACTGCGCTCGCAAGAAATCGTTCAATGCGTTTATTTCGTGGTTGTTATTTTACAAGTTTTCTGCTTTTTCGATGGCCTTGCGAAGGGCCCCCAGTTTATTGTTCACTTCCTGTAGTTCGTACTCCACGTCGCTCTTGGCCACGATGCCGCCGCCAGCCTGGAACCACAGTTCGCCGTTGCGCGAGACAAAGGTGCGGATGGTGATGGCCTGGTTCAGCGAGCCGTCAAGGCCGATGTAGCCGATGCAGCCGCCGTATGCACCACGGTTGTGGGGCTCATACTCCGAGATGAGCTGCATGGCGCGAACCTTCGGCGCACCGCTGAGCGTACCGGCGGGGAAGGTGTCGATAAAGGCCTTGATGGGGTCTGCGTCGCTGTCGAGCTCGCCACTGACTCTCGACACGAGATGAATGACATGCGAATAGTACTGCAGATCCTTGTAGAAGTCCACCTTCACCCCATGACAATTGCGGCTCAGGTCGTTGCGGGCCAGGTCTACCAGCATCACATGCTCAGCATTCTCCTTCGGATCGTTGCGCAGATACTCCGCACCCCTGCGGTCTGCTTCTGCATCGCCTGTGCGTTTGGTGGTTCCCGCGATGGGGTCGATGTAGGCGCGGAACTTGGCCACTGTGCCCGACGGTTCTCCGTCAGTTCCCCGCTCTATCCGGCAATGCGTCTCCGGACTACTGCCGAAGATGCGGAAGCCACCGAAGTCGAAGTAGAACAGATATGGCGAGGGGTTGATGCTACGGAGGGCACGATAGAGTTTGAAGTCATCTCCCTCGTATCTCTGGATAAACCTTCGACTGAGCACAATCTGGAACACGTCGCCACGCAGACAGTGTTTGATGCCTTTGCGGATGTTGGCGCGATGCTCATCGTCAGTAAGCGTCGACCGCACCTCCCCCACGGGGTGGAAGTCGTATGCCTTGACATTGGCCTTGTTCATCGCTTTGAGAATATCTGAAAGCACAGAGGGCTCAGAGGATGCAGAGGGAGAGGCTTCAGTTGTTCTATTCTCGGCGCCTTCCGTCTTCTCTGTGTTCTCTGTGAGGCTCACGATAGTAAGCATATTGTTATGATGGTCGAACACGATCACCACCTTATATAATATATACAGGATGTCGGGAGCGTCGTTTTTCTCCTGCGTCTCGTCCTTCACGGCGATGTCCTCGAAGTAGCGCACGGCATTGAAGCTGGTGTAGCCGAAGAGTCCGCAGACATTGGCATCATCGCCTTTAACCTGTATGCGGTCGATCAGTGCATGGATGGCCTCGGCCGTCCCATAATTCTTGTTTATCTCATGGCTCTCCGTGGTTCCGTCGGGAAAACCGATGGACGCAACCCCATGCCCGATGGACACGCTGGCCATTGGCTCGATGCCGATAAACGAACGCGAATTGCTCTGTTCGTGATAGTCCGAACTTTCCATCAGCGCACTCTGCGGATAGAGGTCGCGCAGCCGCATGTACACGCCAACTGGGGTATAAAGATCCGCCAGAATAGTCTTGCTTGTTGTCTTGTATTTAAATATGTCCATAATCCGTTCTATCCATTGTTAAAAATTCCCGTATTCTTTTGCCATCTCTTTGTTTTTCAAATACGTTTCCACATCCTTGTCGCCACGCCCGCTGACCGTCAGCACCACCACGTCGTCCTTCTTAAAGCTTAGTTTGGAAAGCGCAGCGATGGCATGGGCGCTCTCGATGGCGGGGATGATGCCCTCCATGCGCGTCAGCTCGTAACCGCCATAGATGGCCTCGTCATCGTTGATGCTCAGCACCTGCGTACGGCCCTTCCTTGCCATGTTGCAGTGCATAGGGCCTACGCCCGGATAGTCAAGGCCGGCAGAAATAGTAAAGGCTTCCTGAATCTGGCCGTCCTCGTCCTGCATCACCAGCATCTTCGCCCCGTGCAGGATACCCGTCGAGCCTTTGTGAATCGTCGCTGCCGTATAATGTGTCTGCCAACCATGGCCACCAGCCTCAGCCAGCACTATTTTGACTCTTTCGTCATCAACGTAATGATAGATTGTACCTGCTGCGTTGCTTCCTCCGCCGATGCAGGCGATGAGGTAGTCAGGATAATCGCGCCCAATTTTCTCCTTTAACTGCCACTTGATTTCCTCACTGATGACGCTCTGCATCCGAGCCACGAGGTCAGGATAAGGGTGCGGTCCCATCGTCGAGCCCACGATATAGAAGGTGTCGGCAGGATGACAGCACCAGTCGCGGATGGCCTCCGAGCAGGCATCGCTCAGCGTCATGTTGCCCGTGCGGACGGGATGCACCTCGGCACCCAGCATCTTCATCCTCTCTACGTTCGTATGCTGCCGCTCCACGTCGGTAGCTCCCATGAACACCTCGCACTTCATGTTCATCAGCGCGCACACCGTGGCCGTCGCCACGCCGTGCTGTCCAGCACCTGTCTCGGCGATGATACGGGTCTTGCCCATCTTCTTCGCCAACAGAATCTGTCCGATGGTGTTGTTAATCTTGTGAGCCCCCGTGTGGTTCAGGTCCTCACGTTTCAGGTACAGTTGACAACCGTACTTCTCACTCATCCGCTGCGCGAAATACAGCGGCGATGGTCTTCCGACGTAATCCTTCAGCAGCGCATGGTACTCCTGTTTGAATTCCGCGCTCTCCACAATCGGTTTGTACGTCTCCTGCAAGTTCCTCACCGTGGCATACAGTATCTCCGGCACGTACGCCCCGCCGAACTCCCCGTAAAATCCTTTCTCGTCTACAAAATAACTCTCTTTCATATCTAGTCTTTTTTTGTTTATTATTCCTTGTTCTATTTAGTGCAACCGTGTCGCAGCCACAAAAAAGAGACTCGCCGCAGTCGCGACGAGCCTCCGTTATATCTTTATGATGAACACATACGGCTCAGTGCCTCGCGACTGTTACTGTCTCGAGCGCCACCACCAAGCGAAAGTGTTCACCGTCTGTTTCATGTTCAAGTTTACTTGTTTTGCTTTGATTTCGGCCGCAAAATTACACATTTTCTTTTAATCTGCAAACTTTTTGCCTGATTTTTTACGAATCTGTTGTTATTTTTCTGTTTTCAGGCAAGACAAGCCGCGCTGTGGCCCTACTGTTTTTTCTGCAAGGAGCGTTCGTAACGGTCAATCTTCTTGAGACAGTAACGGCGGAAATCAGCCCATCGGTAATACGGGCCGCTGACAGGACGGAGGGGCAGTTTGGCCTCCTCCTCGTTGAGAAGCACCTTGAAGAGGACGTCTTGGTCGCTTGGGTCGCTGCGGTAGAAAATGAACTGCAGGTTTGCTCCCATGGGAAACACGCTGGAGCTCCACCAGCCGCGTTTCTCCAATTCGTCGAAGTCGTCGGTCTCAAGGTCGTAGCCGTTGACACCTATCAGACATACCAGCGGCAGCAGCACAGTGTCGTGGCCGAAGCGCAAGTGAGCGCCTGGACGTCCGAGGCGGATGCAACTGTCTGCATCGGCAATGATCTGCCGGAGCAGATGGCGCTGGATGTACGGTTGGTTCCCTCCGTTCAGTTTACAGGCGCCGAGACGGATATACCAATAGACATTGTCTATCTCCCACATACGGTAAAGCTCCTCGGTACTGAAGATATTCATCAGGTAGGTATTCTCGTTGAGATGGGTGTTCAACGGGAAGAGCCCCATCTTCATCAGGTAGTAGTTGTAATACTCCTCGTCAACAATCTCCTTCACGATGTCGGGATTCTTGAATACGAGTTCCATCAGTCGGCTGTTGCCCATCCGGGAGGCGGTATAGGCATTGTAGGCTTCCTCAGCCTTGGGCGTCATGAAATTCTTACGGAGCAACGGATCCTGATAATTCATATACCACTGGTTGCGCTTTGAGGATTCCATCGTGATGTTGAGCTTCGGGTTCAGTCTGGCCAATGCAATCATAGCCGTGGTCATCGACGCCATGCAACGGGGCACAACGGTACTGATGGCGCAGATATGTGCAGAGTCGGCAAACACTTCCGGGAAGCGCTGGAACATCCGTTGCGCAATTCCCAGGTGCTGCTTCCTGCCGAGGCTGGTCAGGTCGCCCCAGCGGCTCTCTGCGTCGGCCATGATTAGCTCCATCTCGTCGAGCACCTTTCTTCCTGTCGTAGTGAGCTCATGTACGACCTCTGCACGTTGCATCATCTTGTAGGGAGTGTCGTAGCCTGTGCGGTTACTGATATAGCGCGAGCCGTGGCGCCCGTAATGAGAGATGTAGAACGGGTGCTTACCCATAGGCGCCGGTGTCAGGTTCTCCGATACGCTGTCGGGATAGACATTATAGTTGCATGAGGCAAAGGCAGGGTGCTCCTTGATGATGTCGAGCACTGCCTGTGCCGCCATGCGGCTCATGAAGAATGGCGAATAGAGGAAGAACAATGCGACGCATATCACCATCCTCTGCTGACTCTTGTATGATAGCATTCTCTTCATCATTCCTTTCCCTCCTTTTGAGTATTTTTCTCGTTTGCGTCCTGTCTTGCTTTCTCGTAGCGGTAGAGCTTGCGCAGATAGTAGTGCTTCACGTCGTTCCAATGGTAATAGGGAGGGCAGTCGGTCTTGATGGGTAGCGTGGCCTCATGTCCGTTGAGCAGCACTTTGATGAGCGGGTCGTCGTCGTTCATGTCGCGGCGGTAGTGTATCATCTCGATGCGTCCACAGAAGGGGGCGATGCGATAGTCTACCCATCCGAGGGCTTCAAGGCTGTCGAGATGGGTGGTCATCAGTCCGCAGTCGTCAAGTTCCATCAGACTGGCCAGCGACATGATAACGTCGTTGTTGGTATAACGCAGGTGTACCACGGGAAAGTCGAGCTTCATGATGCTGTCACTGACATGCAGCAGGTTCCAGAGGGGTGCCCGTTGCAGGTAGGCCTGATGGCCGCCGTTCAGTGGGCAGTTGCCGTAGTTGATGTAGTTCCACGCGTTCTTTCGCCGCCAGTGGCTTTGAATCTCCTCTGGCGTGAAGAGGTCGTAGAGGCTGATGCTGTCTGAGAGCGCCGTATGCTGGATGCTACCGGCAAGTTCAAAGATCTGCCGGCTCAGGGTTGTCGAGTCTACCTGATCCCTGGCATATTCTGCATCGCTGAAGAGCGACTGTATCAGTCTGGCATCGTTAGCGTTACGGGCTTCTATGTCGGCATAGCCAGCCATCGCCAGCGAGTCGGTACGGCTGGACGTTAGGCTCTTGTCCTGCGGGTTGAGCCAGTTCATATCCTTGTGCGTTGTCTTGATTCCTATATTTTCTGTATTGCAGTAGCGTGCGAGCTCAACCAATGCTTCGCTCGTGGTCTGGATGCAGTGGTTCTGCACAATGCTGCGTCCGTCAATATAGCAGTTGTCGGAAAACACCTCCGGGTATCGGCTGATCAACTGCCTCATCTGTTCCCTGATTTGCGCGACGCCTTCCTTTGTCACCTCGTTCGTCCTGTTGCTCGCGTCATTGCGCAGCAGGTCGATCCTGTGCAGCACGTCGCACCCCAGTGCAGTCAGTTTGCCACGCCTGTTGGCTTTGGCCAGTGTGGAATAGGGCTTCTCATATTTATCAGAATGTTCCAGATAGAAGGGAGCAGGGCATCCGAAGTGGTTGATGTAAAAGGGTAGCTTGCCGTCGGGCGGTGGTGTCTCGGCCGTCCGCACGGTTGCGGGAATGGCATAGCAGGTTCCTGCCGCACGATTCACGTCAGACTTCAGCTCCTCACTGACGCTCTGTGCCGACATACTGGCACAGAAGACCAGCAGGACAGGGACAACCAATCGGATTCTCTTTGCTATCATTGTAGAGTTCAGGCTAATCATATGCAAAGATACGGAGAATTGCTGATATTGCACCAAACACATGCCATTTTTTCAGTTTTTTTTAACCTTGCGGAATACATCGGAACCATTTAGCGAATAACATTTCACACACTGGCAGAGCTACATCTATTGCGCTGACAACACGAATAAGTAAGCGCAGACGGTCACTCCTTTTCTTCTGTTAATCGGGGTGAACAACTATTTAAAGTGATTAACTGCAACGCATAACTACAAGAAATAGTTGCGAGCTACTGTTTTTTTAGTTACTTTTGCTGCCAGATACTGAAAACGTCATTGATGTTAAACGAACGAAGGAAAACAATATGAAAAAGCTGACAAATAAAGAACGGGAAGTGATGGAGCTGTTCTGGCAGCACGGGCCCATGTTCGTCAGGGAACTGCTCGAACACTACGAGGAGCCACGTCCTCACTTCAACACGCTGTCGACCATTGTCCGCCGATTGGAGCATGAAGGATATATAGGCCATAAGCAGTATGGCTCTACCTATCAATACCACGCCCTCATCTCTGAAGAGGACTATGCGAAGCGTAACATCTTCCGGCTGGTGGACGAATACATCGAAGACTCTTACAAAGGACTGGTATCAACGTTCCTGAAGGAAGAAAAGCTCTCCGTCGATGAGCTGCGCGACCTGATTTCCCAAGTTGAAGCATACGAAAAGACGAAGAAAGCATGATGACCCTGTTTCTCACCTACGAACTGAAAGTGGCTGTGCTGATAGCCGTGTTCTATATCTTCTGGCGACTGCTGGTAGCCAACGAGACGTGGCATCGGCTGAACCGTATCGTGCTGCTGGGAACAGCCCTTGCCTCGTTTGTGCTGCCGCTCTGCGTGATTACCATTCACCAGACGGTGGAGGTCGCTCCTACAACGACAGAAGCCCTGACCGCGACGTTGCCGATGGACGAATTGCCAGCTATAGCACAGGCATCGCCTGTAACAGCTGCACCTGAAGCAAAACAGCCTTTCACCTTCTCACTCTCCCACATTCTCACCTTCATATATATAATAGGTGTCGTGGTGGTGCTGGCGAAAATGCTACTGTCGCTGTGGCGGCTGCATAGGATGGTAGCCGAAAGTGAGATCCATCCCTTGGCAGACGGGCGGCAGATAGCCGTCAGCGACAAGGCAAAAAATCCTTTCAGCTGGTGGAAAACGATATTCCTGAATCATCAGGATTTTGAGATGGGCACCACTGCCCTTCTGACACATGAACTGGGACACCTCCGGTTGCATCATTCTGCCGACGTGCTCTTAGTGGAACTGCTCACTGCCCTGCAATGGTTCAACCCTGCGATGTGGATGCTCCGCGCCGACCTGCGCACCATCCACGAGTATGAGGCTGATCAGCAGGTACTCTCTCACGGATTCAATGACATTCAGTATCTACAGTTATTAATCCGTAAGGCCGCTGTCCAGAGCGGGTACTCTCTGGCCAACGGTATCTCAAACAGTGCCCTCAAAAAACGCGTAACAATGATTATGAAACCCAAATCAAATCGTAAGCAATGGCTCCGCTTTGCCTATTTGTTGCCAATCATAGCCGTATCATTAGCAATGTCAGCCAAAATACAAAAGGAAGAGGTACTAAGGTCCTCTGTTGTGTTAAATGATCACATAGAGCAACTTACTGATGAAAATCGGCTCATTACGCTTATTGACGACATGGACGATTTGAAGAAGATGGCAACAGAGAAAGGAAAGACAAGAAAGATAAAGAGCAATCTTGACTTCAACGATCACGTCACCCGAAAGAGCATGGACGGCAAGGCTATCAATATACATCTGCCCAAAGGTTCTGTGTATGTAAACGACAAAGGTTCGAAGACCATCGAAGCCGAAGTGAACTACGCATTCCCCAGTGGCGGCTTTGACTGGCAACTCAACGGCGTATCTTTCGATGAGAACAACATCCCGGTTCTTCATTTCAAGACTCTCAAGAAGATAGAGAACCATTGGAATGGCAAAAAGAATGTGGTAAATCTCATTACCAACAATGAATCAGCTATTATTCTCATTCAGAAAGATGGTCGAGATTGTATTGGTGTGAAAGTCCCTGCTGGGGCTTTCTACACTTGGTTGGTCAATGGCCAACTGGCAGAAAGAGGAGTTGTTAAGAAAGACGGTTGGTTGAATACGAGAGGTTACTATCCTTTTTACGATAACCTTGTTATGTTCGATGGTAAGGAAATCAACAAAAACTATATTCCCCATGTGCCACTGAATAGTATCAAGGAAGTGAAACTGCTTCAAGGCGAGAGACCTCGCAGAATTGAACTCTACACCCACCATGTGACAGAGTTCAACAGAGATGCTGAGTATGACTATCCAGCAGAGTATAAGGAGAAAGTCAAGGCATGGATGTTCTTCAGGGCTGAAGATGCTGCAACAGGACGGCAATTAAAAGGCGCTGAAATTACTGTTGTGGAAACGGGCCAGAAAGTAAAGACCAACGAAGAAGGCTGGTGCGAGTTGAAAGTACCTCTTGGTACTACAGTCAAGGCGTCTTATCCTGGATTTGGAGATGAGACTTATGAGATAAGCCATATTAATGGCAACGAAGTGCAAGGTCGGACTTTCTGGATGAGCAAGCCAGGTGAGCATATCTATATGAATGTTGATAAGAAAGCAGAATTCTATGGCGATAAGGACGGGTGGTTTGCCAAGAACACCCAACTGCCCAAGGCCACTAACGGCAAAGGACTTTCAGGTCGCGTAGGCATCTGTTTGGTGGTCAATGAAGATGGCTCAGTTAGTGGTGTCAGGCTCAAGCAAGGGGTCAACGAGACACTGAATGAAGAAGCACTTCGATTGTTCCGTAGCATGCCACGCTGGAAACCTGCCATCAAGAACGGCCAGCCCGTCAAGAGTCTTGTGCTTTCGAGCGTGTCATTTGATAATATCCAAGATAATGTATAGATTGGTGCATATATCCGTGATGAAAAGACGCTAAGAACGGGCAACCCAAGAAGATTGTTATCACTACGAAGAAGAAACAGTAGGAATCCCCTATATTGATTCTTATTGAGTCAGATGCCCGTCGCGCTGTAGAGCACGACGGGCATCTCCGATGTAACCCGCAGATTATTTTACAAAAAAAAGGCGAAAACTGTTGGTCGGTCAGAATAAAAGTTGTAAATTTGCCACGGAATTGAAACGTGCTACGAAAATCAACCAAAATATTAACTGATTGAATGCCTAAAAATAACTAACCATAAAAGGCTTTTTGTGTTATCTAATTAATTTGTTTTATGTACAACTATTCAAAATTCCTTTCCGCTTTCTGTGCGGGAATGTTGCTGTTGGGAGCATCCGCGCCTGTGGTTTCGGTCAGGGCAAGTGAGGCTATCAACCAGGCAAAGGCAACCGTACAGGTGAAGGGCGTTGTCCTTGACACCAGCGACGAGCCTGTTGTCGGGGCAAGTGTTATTGAGGTAGGCACACAGAGTAACGGAACGCTGACAGGGACCGACGGTTCTTTCACCATTTCCATTACAAGGGGTGCAAGTCTGAGAATCTCTTATGTCGGCTACAAGACCGTCACCGTGCGACCCATGGCGGGTAAAGCTGTTCGCGTAGTGCTGGAGGAGGATGCCGAGGTGCTCAACGATGTCGTCGTCGTGGGTTACGGTACCCAGCGCAAGAAATTAGTGACGGGCTCTACCGTTCATGTCACGTCCGACAACATTGCCGAGGTGAACGCCGTGGATGCCTTCGGAGCCCTGCAGAGCTTGGCTTCGGGTATGAACATCGTGATGAACTCCGGACAGCCGGGTGAGGGCTACAAGGTAACCATCCGAGGTATGGGTACTGTCGGCTCCAATACCCCACTCTACGTTGTGGACGGTGTGCCTGGTGCCAATATCGATGACCTCTCTCCAAACGACATCGAGAGCATTGACATCCTGAAGGATGCCGCCTCCAGTGCCATCTATGGTGCCCGTGCTTCTAACGGTGTCATCCTGGTGACCACCAAGAAGGGTAAGGCTGGCAGCGGCCGTGTCAACGTATCGTTCGATGGCTACATGGGTTGGCAGAATGTCAATACCAATGACGTGACGCCGCTGAATGCCAAGGAGTATATGGAGATTATCAACAAGGCCCGTGAAACCCAGAATGTGGAGCCATACGTCTGGGAGAATTACATTCCCAAGCAGTATTCTCTGATTCAGAGTGGCGCCTGGAACGGTACCAATTGGCTCGAAGAGACCACCATCGACAATGCGCCGATGCACAATGCCTCCATCAATATCAACGGCGGTAGCGATCTGTCGCGCTTTGCCCTCGGTTTCACAAAGTTCCACCAGACAGGTACGCTGGGAGCCCCTGCCGATCCGAAGTTCGACCGTTATACCGTTCGCCTGAACTCCGACTATTCACTCATCAGGAGTAAGGGACGCGACGTACTGAAAGTGGGTGAAAACGTCACCTTCTCGTCTACCGACAAGCGTGGTGTCTCCGTGGGTGGCATCTATGGCAACAGCATCCGCACGCTGCTGGCCATGACGCCGTTGCTGCCCGCCTATAACGCTGATGGCAGCTACTACGAGTACAAGGACATCAAGGCCGACAACTGGAACTTCCTCGATGAGGCTTCCAACCCGCTGGCAGCGATGAAGTACGACAATAGCATGGGCTACAACAAGGGCTGGCGCCTGCAGACCAACTTCTTCCTCGATTTCGAGCCCATCAAGGGACTCACCTGGCGTACCAGCGTCGGTTGGCTCTATCGCCACAGGGAGAGCCGCAGCTATGTGCCTGTCTATGAACTCAGTGCCAAGAAGATGCAGGCCAACGACAAAGTCCGCCAGAGTCAGTCGTACAGCATCCGTTGGTCGTTGGAGAATACCATCAACTGGGTGAAGTCCTTCGGCAACCATAACATCGATGTCCTCCTCGGACAGTCTGTTGAGAAATGGGGCTACGGCAATGGTGTCAACGTGACCAACGGCGACTCTCAGTTCCCCGGTTCGTTCGACCATGCCTATATCGACAATGCCAATGTGATCGACAAGTCGTTGACCTCCGTTGGCGGTAGTCCTGAAGCTCAGGGATCCATCGCATCGTTCTTCGGACGTGCCAACTACAACTTTGCCGAGACCTATCTGCTCTCGCTCGTGCTCCGCGCCGACGGCTCGTCCAACTTCGCACGCGGCCACCGCTGGGGTTACTTCCCCTCCGTATCCGCAGGTTGGGTCATCAGTAATGAGAGCTTCCTGGAGTCGACGAAGAGCTGGATGGACTTCCTGAAGCTCCGCGCCAGCTGGGGACAGAACGGTAACTGTAACATCTCCAACTTCCAGTATCTGGCCACCATCAACCTCAACGATCCTTATTACTTCGACAGCAAGGACACCCCAGGTCTGGGTGCCTTCCCCGATATCCTTCCCAACGAGGATGTGAAGTGGGAGACCTCCGAACAGCTCGACTTCGGTTTCGACGCCCGCTTCCTCAACAACCGTCTGGGCCTGACCTTCGACTGGTATAAGAAGACCACTAAGGACTGGCTGGTCGTAGCCCCGACATTGCTCTCCTACGGAACAAACGCACCTTATATCAACGGCGGCGATATCGAGAACAAGGGCTATGAGGTACAGTTGAGCTGGAACGACAAGGTAGGCAAGGACTTCCGTTACAGCATCACAGCCAACTTCTCGCACAACAAGAACGAGGTCACCCGTCTGGCCAATGCCGAGGGTATCATCCACGGTAGCGAGAATGCCATTGCCCAGAACACGGCCGAAATCAACCGTGTACAGGTGGGCTATCCCATCGGCTACTTCTATGGCTACGAGATGGAAGGCATCATCCAGAACGAGCAGCAGCTGCAGGAATACCTCGACCGTAACTGCAACGGCGACAAGAAGAACTCGCTTCAGGGTGACGACTTACAGCCTGGCGATGTGATGTTCAAGGACCTCAATGGTGATGGCAAGATCACGAAAGACGATGACAAGACGATGATCGGCGACCCGAATCCCGACTTCACCGCAGGTCTGAACATCAACATCTCCTACCGCGGCTTCGACCTCGGCATCAACGGCTACGGCTCCTTCGGTCAGCAGGTGGCCAAGAGCTATCGCCAGTTCTCCGACCATCCGGATGACAACTACTGTACCGACGTCTTTACCAAGTACTGGACGGGCGAAGGCAGCACCAACGAGTATCCGCGCTTCTCTCACGGTAAGACAGCCAACATGTCTGAAATCTCACGCGTATGGATTGAGGATGCCGACTTCTTCAAGATCTCCCGCATCTCCTTCGGCTACGATTTCAAGCGCCTCTATTCCAAGCTCCCTGTTCAGAAGTGCCGTCTCTATGTTTCTCTCAGTAATTTTTTCTGCTTCACCGGCTACTCCGGAATGGATCCTGAGGTCGGCTTCGGCAACGGAAACAGCTGGGCATCTGGTATTGACTGTGGCTACTATCCGTCGTCACGCTCTTTCCAAGTTGGTCTGAATGTTAATTTTTAATGAATCGACAGTTATGAAAAAGAATCTATTATATATCTTCTGCGCAATCTGCGTAGCCTGTGGTTTCTGCGCCTGTGAGGACTTCCTCGACACAGACAACCTCACGAAGAAGGATACGTCGAACTTCCCCCTCAACGAAAGCGATGCCGTCCAGATGGTAAATGGTATCTATGCGGCAATGAACCGCAACCTGGCCGACCCCGAGGAGGATCCCTTCTTTATTTTCGACATCGCTTCCGACGACCGTCTGGGCGGTGGTAGCCAGAGTAACATCGGTGCCCAGGGCGTCGACCGTCTGATGAACGCTTATCTGGACTGGATGAAACCGCTCTGGAAGCAGCGCTATGCCGGTATCAACCGCGCCAACAATGCCTTAGAGACCATCGACAACGTGACGGAATGGTCTTCTCCCGACAAGAAGAACCAGCTGCTCTGCGAGATCTATTTCCTCCGCGCCTGGTATTATTTCAACCTGGCTCAGGTGTTCAACGGCGTGCCCCTCGTATTGTCGACGACGCCCCAGAATCTGCCCCGTTCTACAGCCGACGAGGTATATGCCCAGATTGCTTCTGACCTGAAGGCCTCCATCGAGGCAGGCCCGTCAACCAAGTATCCCGACTTTGGCATCGGTCGTGTGTCGAAGTGGAGTGCCGAGGGCATGATGGCCCGCGTATGGCTGTTCTATACCGGCTTCTACGGTAAGTCTGAGCTCCCGCTCGCTGAGGGTGGCAGCATCTCCAAGTCGCAGGTGGCCACCTGGCTCGAGGATTGTATACAGAACAGCGGCTACGGTCTCGTCAGCGACCAGCGTAACCTCTGGCCCTACACCAATCCCTACACCGCAAAGGACTACCAGTACGATATCGACAATGGCCTGAACTGGGAGACCGACGAGAACATCGAGAGTATGTTTGCCATCAAGATGTCGAACGTTCCGGGATGGAGTGCTGATGCGCAGCTGCGCCACAACCGTATCGTGGAGTTCTATAATCCGCGTAAGACCACCGAAGCCGCCTTCCCGTTCTCCGTGCAGGGCTACAGCAACGGCCCCGTATGCTGGAAGCTGTGGACAGACTGGGCTGAGGATCCCGACTACGCTGGCGACTACCGCCGCATAGGCTCCATCTGTAAGCGTGCCGACGAAATTCCTGACTACAAGGGCGACCCCGCTAAGGAAGTGGAGAATACTGATCTGCTGGCCAAGAAATACCTCGGCTGTGAGGCTTACAAAGAGGATCATAGCGGCCGCTATCTGAGCTATGGGTACTACTATGGCAGTGAGAACAACCGCCAGACGGGTCTCACCCAGGCCATCATCTGGCTCCGCTTCGCCGACGTGCTGCTGATGCACTCAGAGCTCACCGACGGTAAGACCATCTACAACGGCAAGAGCGGTCTGAATGCCGTCCGCCAGCGTGCCAAGCTGCCCGACATCGCCTATAGCCTCGCCAACCTGAAGAAGGAGCGTCGCTATGAGCTCTGCTTCGAGGCCCTGCGCTGGAACGACCTGCGCCGTTGGGGCGATGTGCAGGAGAAGGTGAAGAATCAGGTGGGCAACCCCATCCTGAATCAGGGCATTCCTGGTGAGTATGCCTTCACCAACGACTTCATGCAGCGTTACCGCGATACCGGCGGTGGGTTCTTCAAGATTCCTGAAGATCAGGTCATCCTGTCAGAGGGAGTCCTCGAGCAGAACCCCGGCTGGGAAAGCGGCACCGACTGGGCCAAGGGCGACCTGCCTTATAAGTTCAAGTAACCATCCCGTCAAGATAGAAAGCCCGCCAGACAAGTTCTGACGGGCTTTCATTCAACTAATCATTCATCATAATGAGAAGAACTGTTTTTACGTTTGTCTGCCTGTTCATGGCAGGAGTAGCCTTGGCCGCCGGCCACTGGGTGGGCACGTGGGGTACGGCCCCGCAACTTGTTGAGCGTCACAATAACCCTCCGTCGCCGGGACTGGCCGACAACTCGCTACGCGAGATTGTGCAAGTGTCGATAGGCGGTAAGAAGGTGCGCCTGAAGCTGACCAACGAGTTCAGCCGGGAGGTCACTGAAATCAAGGCCGTGGAACTGGCCATCGCCAAGACCGCAGGCAGTAGCAGCGAGATTGACGAGGCATCTACCGTCAGCCTGACCTTCGACGGCAAGGCTTCGGTCAGCATCCCTGCCGGCGGCATGGTGGTGTCCGATCCGGTACGCTTCAAGCTCCGTGAACGCGAGAACGTGGCCATCACCATCCACTACGGTGCAGCCTCCCCCACTGTCAGCGGCCATCCCGGCTCGCGAACCACGTCCTACCTGAAGGCGGGCAACACCACCGACTTCAGCGATGCCGTGAGAACCGACCACTGGTATAGCATCCAGACACTGGAGGTCGAGGCGCCCAAGAAGGCCGGTGCCGTCGCCATCCTGGGCAACTCCATCACCGACGGACGCGGCTCCACCACCAATGAGCAGAACCGCTGGCCTGACGTGCTCTCGCGTCGGCTTCTGGCCAACAAAGCCACGCGCCAGGTGGCCGTGCTCAACATGGGCATCGGCGGCAACTGCGTGCTGCGTGGCGGCTTGGGACCGACTGGCGAACAGCGTTATCCGCGCGACCTCTTCGGACAAGAGGGCGTCAAGTGGATCATCCTCTTCGAGGCTGTCAACGACCTCGGCGGCTCCAGAAACGGCGTGCAGACGGCAGAGCGCGTGATTGAAGTCTACAAGAAGATCATCCGTGAGGCACACCAGAAGGGTATCCGTGTCTTTGGCGCAACCATCACGCCGTTCAAGGGCAACAACTACTATTCTGAGGACCACGAGAAGGGGCGCAACACGCTGAACAACTGGATTCGCACCACGAAGATGCTCGACGGCGTGATAGATTTCGACCAGGCCGTACGCAATACAGAGGACGCCATCGCCCTACAGCAGGAATTCCTGTTTGAGAACGACTGGCTCCACCTCAATGCCAAGGGCTACGAGACCATGGGCGGTTGCATTGACCTGAGCCTGTTCACCAAGACCGGCGCACTGGCTACTGACGTGGAGGAGGAATAGGAGTGGCATCCGTCGGCCCCATCAGTGTCATAAAAAAGTATGGCAGTGGCTATCCTGACACTGATGGGGCAGGTTTAGGAACGTGCCGCTGAACTTGATGGTGCTGACACGTTTGCACCGTCCGCCTGCATCAACTCATAGAGATACGCAGGGCTTTGCACATAGAGCTCGCCCTCCTCGTCCTGCAGGGCCGTCATCAGCGGAGAGTTGTACACGCGCTCCATGGCCTGCTCGATGGAACAGCCCGTGTCTTCCATCACGTACTTCACCAGCTCGCTCAGGGCGTAATCGGTAAGGTAGGTGGCTATCTGGTGGTGGTTGGGCTGGTTCATAGGGTTTCGACGCTTGTTTTGCGGAGAAAACGCAGGGCTTGCTCCGTTCCGAAATAATATTGCTGGTCAAGGTATCTGTCTTGAAGCTGGGCAGCGGCCTGCTCAGGGGTGTAGATGCCCTCACGGAAGTTTGTGAGCTGAAGTACTACGCCGTCGTCGGCTATGGGACCGATGACGATGTCGTAGTCGTGGATGGGCTCCACGGTCTTCCTGTCACGGTTAGCATCAACGAATACGAGCCATTCCACGCAGGCTTTCTCGGGGAAGATTTTCACTTTCAGGTCGGAGCGCAGGGCCGCCTCGTCCATGTCGTAGGTAATCAGCGTAGCCGCGCCTCCAAAGAGCCGCGCCTTCTTCTGAGCCATGCGGACGGCGGTCATCCTATCGGGTGTCAAGTAGAAACCCTTGCCGAAGTCCTTGTGGCGCAGGCCCCAGGTGAGGTCTATCGCGTCGATGTCTGCGTTACTGCCGTGATAGAGCGTCATGCCAGTGCCCCTCCATTCTTTTGACAGACGATGAGCAGGTCATTGATAGTTTCTTCCATCGACTGCAGGTGCTCCACGTCGTAGAACTCTATCAGGAACGCAAGGCCTTTGTGTTCATGCAGGTAGCGGAAAGCCGCCTGGCGCGTCATGGAGAAGCGCCGCCCAAAGGCATTGATACACGCCGTCAAGAAAGGAATCTCGTACTTGCTCATCTATTTTGTATTATATATTCGGGCGCAAAGTTACACATTTTCAGTGAATCTACCAAATGCTTCCCGATATTTCTGCCCACACCGCCGTCGTGGTGAGCAGCATCACCAAGAGCATCATCATTCGAGTAGGGAGACAGTCCCCCACTTGGAATTCAGTTCGGGATACCGAGCGATGCATTGTGAAATGTGCATTAAGAATTGTGCATTATGCATTGTGAATTCTTTGCAAGCAAAGCGTCACCCTGTCGGGATGCCGAGCGGTGCATTGTGCATTATGCATTGTGCATTGTGCATTATGAATTGTGCATTGTGAATTGTGCATTGTGCATTATGCATTGTGCATTACCCGAGTGACGTACCATCCTCGCTGTCCGTCCATGGCACCGTACTCAAAGTGCTG
>ONKY01000009.1 GCA_900318585.1 uncultured Prevotellaceae bacterium | reverse complement strand
GAATAATTTGTTTCAAGGCATTCTGATTGCTGAAACAGTACTTCACATCCATAGAGTGTAGAATTATTTTTACGTGCGGGACGTGCGGGACGTGCGGGCATTTTTCCGTTTTTGCATATATAAGTGTGCGAGTGTGAGACAGGTGACATGGTGACTGCTATGATGCCACGTAGCCTTTATGTATGACAGGTTCAAGGGACAAGTTGTAACTCACCGTTGAACAGTCACCCATTGTTCAGTGGATTCAATAACAATTGAATATTGAGAAACATCAGCAGTCTGGCACCGATTGATGGCGATGAAGCGCAAGAGGCCATCATGCAGCTCAGCGACCTGCTGCGCTATGCCATGTATGAGACGAATAAGGACAAGGTACCTATTAGAGGTGAGGTGGAGTTCATGAATAACTACATCGAACTGATGAAACTGCGCTGCAATGAAATGACCAGTGTCAACGCACAATTCACCGTTCATAATTCACAATTGGAGATAGCCCCGCTATTGTTCATTTCGCTTATCGAGAATGCCTTCAAGCACGGCATGAACAGCAATGCTCCTGCCATGATCGATATCCGTCTGGAACAGCAAGACGATATACTTGTATTCCTCTGCAACAATACGAATAATCCCAAGCCCAGCAAGGACCGTAGCGGTTCGGGCATCGGACTTGAGAACACTCGTCGCCGCTTGAACCTGCTCTATCCAGGTCGCTACATCTGGGAGCAGACGATTACCTCAGAGAATATCTATCACGTAAAAGTCACCATACGCCTGTGAGACCTCTTACCTGTATCATCGTCGATGACGAGCCGTTGGCTGTACGTTTGCTGGAATCTTACGTAGAAAAGACTCCAGACCTGACTTTGCTGGCCTCATATACCGATTCCATCAACGCCCTCAACGCCGTTAAGGAGCAAAAGCCCGATTTGCTCTTTCTTGACATCCAGATGCCCAATTTGGACGGAATGGAACTGGCACATAGTCTGCCAGAACAGACGCGCGTCGTCTTTACCACAGCCTTCAAGGAATATGCCTTCGAGAGCTATGAAGTGAATGCCCTCGATTTTCTCCTGAAGCCCATACGCTACAACAAATTCCTTGGCTCAATAGAAAAGGCAAAAAAGTTGTTTGACATCCAACAGACAGCTATCCAGCCCAAACAGCAGCCCAGCACCGTTTTCATCCGAGTCGATGGAGAATGGCGGAATATCCCCGTTGATCAGATTACCTACATCAGTGGTATGAAAGATTATGTGCTGTTTTATCTGGACAGTGAGAATAAACCATTGATTTCTCATCTGATCATGAAGGCTGTTGAGGAAATGTTGCCATCAGACAAATTCCTACGGATTCACCGTTCCTATATTGTTGCAGTCGACAAGATTCAAAAAGTGGATCGCAATGACTGTGTCTATATAGGAGAGGAAATCATCCATATCCCTGACGGTTACCAACAGATATTCAACCAGTTCCTTGAAACCCGATCAATAGAAAGAAAAAAAGAATAAGTTAGGGTGAACAACACGAACTGGTCAGTTCCATTCCATAGTAGTCCAAATACCTAATCGGAGGTGTCTGGAGCCACCAATGATGCCTGATCACGCCTGATAGGGGTGGTCATGGGAATTGTGAGGGCATTCATTGAGGGCTGGCCTGTGAACGTAGTTGGTGTAGTATCCACGGAAACGTAAAAAAGATATAAAAGAAAGCAAGTAACGGGGATTTTCGGACGGCGTTTGGATTATTTTTATTACTTTTGCAATCTCATCAAAGCAAACAGCACACTAAGGGCAAAATTACTTCAAAAAATAAATCAAAAAAAACAGAACAGAAAGAATTATGGATCTTTTAAGTCAAATTGTTGCGCGTGCAAAGTCAGACAAGCAGCGCATCGTGCTCCCCGAGGCAACCGAGGAGCGTACTCTCCGTGCAGCCGACTGGGCTCTGGCTGACGACATCGCAGACATTATCCTCTTAGGCAACGTAGACGAGATCAACAAGCTCGCCGCCGAGTGGGGACTGAAGAACATTGGCAAGGCCACCATCATCGACCCGCTGACCTCGCCGAAGGCTGAGGAGTATGCCGAGAAGCTTGCCGAGCTTCGCAAGTCAAAGGGTATGACCATTGAGCAGGCTCGTGAGCTGGTGAAGAACCCTCTCTACTACGGATGTATGATTATCAAGACCGAGGGCGCTGACGGCCAGATCAGTGGTGCGCTGTCAACCACTGGCGACACGCTGCGCCCCGCTCTCCAGATTATCAAGTGCCAGCCCGGCATTACCTGTGTCAGCGGCGGTCTGCTGCTCATCTCGAAGCAGAAGCAGTATGGTGAGAACGGCGTGCTTGTGGTGGCCGATGTGGCCGTGACGCCGATGCCCGACGCCGCACAGCTCTCGCAGATTGCTGTCTGCACGGCTCAGATGGCAAAGGCCGTGGCCGGTTTTGAGGAGCCTCGTGTAGCTATGCTGAGCTTCTCGACGAAGGGCAGCGCCAAGCATGAGGTATGCGACAAGGTGATTGAGGCCACCCGCTTGGCCAAGGAGCTTGACCCCAATCTGAAGATTGACGGTGAGCTGCAGGCCGACGCCGCCCTTGTGCCCAGCGTGGGTGCGAAGAAGGCTCCCGGCAGCGACATCGCTGGCAAGGCCAACGTTCTGGTGTTCCCGAACCTTGAGGTGGGCAATATCGGCTATAAGATGGTGCAGCGCCTCGGCGACGCCATCGCCATCGGTCCCGTCCTTCAGGGTATCGCCCGTCCTGTAAACGACCTCTCACGCGGCTGCTCAGTCGATGACATCTACTATATGATTGCCATCACTGCCTGCCAGGCCATGGATGCAAAGAAGTAAAATAATAACTATTTATGAAAGAAATTTGAATAATGTGAATAATTTCGGCCAGAAATATATATTATAAAGCGTAATGACGGAGCAGGAGTATAAGGATGTGTATGATGTCGTAGGTGCTGCAATGGAAGTGTACAATACCTTGGGCAGAGGCATGTCAGAACTTATATACCAAGAGGCTTTTGCTTTAGAAATGACTCAAAGGGGCATGGCATTTGAACGGGAGAAGAAACTTCAGCTGTATTACAAGAATACGCTTATGGAGAAAGTCTTTTTCGCAGATTTCTTTTATCATGATATAATCATTGAGCTTAAATCTGCAGATGCCATTTGTTCAGATCATCGTGCTCAGTTGTTCAATTATATGCGAATCACCAAGAAACATCGGGGCATACTTTTAAACTTTGGAGAAAAGAAATTGAGGGCTGAACGTTATTTGTATGTTCCCGAAGATGATAATTTTGTCCTCTTAACTCAAGAGAACTATATGGATTTCATCACTAGATAATTATTATTTCTATTTCTGGATTAATTATTCATATTATTCACATTTCTTTCATAACAAAAAATTGAAATAATGAAGATATTGGTTTTGAATTGTGGCTCGTCCTCTATTAAGTACGCACTGTACAACATGGACGACAAGAGTGTGATGACCAGTGGCGGCGCAGAGCGCGTGGGCCTGGACGGCGCATTCGTGAAGGTAAAGCTCGCCAACGGCGAGAAGAAGCAGATTATGCACGACATTCCCGAGCATACCGAGGGCGTGAAGTTCATTTTCTCCCTGTTGACCGACCCTGAGATTGGTGTCATCAAGTCGCTCGACGAGATCGATGCCGTAGGCCATCGTATGGTGCATGGCGGTGAGAAGTTCAATAAGTCAGTCATCCTGACCGACGAGGTACTGAAGGCTTTTGAGGAGTGTTCCGACTTGGCTCCGTTGCACAACCCCGCCAACCTCAAGGGTGTGAACGCCGTGAAGGAGCTGATGCCTGGTCTGCCGCAGGTGGGTGTGTTTGATACCGCCTTCCACCAGACCATGCCGCCGAAGGCTTACATGTATGCCATTCCTTACGAGCTCTACGAGAAGTACGGCATCCGCCGCTATGGCTTCCACGGCACCTCGCACCGTTATGTGTCGGCTCGTGCCTGTGAGTTCCTCGGCATCCCCGCTGAGGGCACGAAGATGGTGACCTGCCACGTGGGTAACGGTGGCTCGATTGCTGCCGTTGTCGACGGCAAGTGCATCGACACCTCTATGGGTCTCACCCCGTTGGAGGGCCTTGTGATGGGTACCCGTGCCGGTGACATTGACGGTGGCGCTGTGACGTTTATCGAGAAGAAGCTTGGCCTTGATGCCGACGGAATGTCAGCCCTGCTCAACAAGAAGAGCGGCGTGGCTGGCCTGACGGGTGGCTCCAGCGATATGCGCGACGTGGAGAATGCCGCCAAGAGTGGTGACGAGCGGGCCAAGTTGGCACAGGATATGTACTTCTATCGTATCAAGAAATACATCGGAGCCTACGCTGCTGCCATGGGTGGACTGGATGTGGTGGTCTTTACCGCCGGTGTGGGCGAGAACCAGGTCAGTATGCGCTCCGAGGTGTGCAAGGACATGGAGTTCCTCGGCATCAAGTTCGACAATGAGAAGAACAAGGTGCGCGGCGAGGAGGCCATTATCTCTGCCGATGATTCCAAGGTGAAGGTTGTGGTCATTCCTACCGACGAGGAGCTGATGATTGCCACCGATACGATGAACCTGTTAAGGTAAGAGTGAAGAGTGAAAAGTGAAGAGTGAAGAATTTGCTGCCGCCATACCTTCTGCGGATGGGACGGCGGCAGCAAATTCTTCACTCTTCACTCTTCACTTTTTACTGTACCACGACCTTCCTGCCATGAACGATATAGACGCCCTTGGGTAGTGACTTCAACGAGGTGGCACCTTTCCTCACCAGTCTGCCGTCGAGGGAGTAGATGTCGTAAGGCTGATTATCCGAAGCCTCTGCATGAATGCCCGACGTGTCTTCCAGCGTCAGGTATCCACCGAAGAACAGGTCGCCGAAGAACATGGCGGCATAGTTGGCCTTGTATTGTTCGGGAACGATGAGTCGGACGGGTGACTCACGTGTACCTACGTTGACAAAGAAACGGTCGTTGATGGTGGAGGGGATGTCGCCTGTGAAGGTAACCGACTTCAGCTCGTCGTTTCCTGTGAATACATAATCAATCTTGTTGGCATTGCTGCTGACGAACGTTGATCCCAGCACAATGCTGTTGAGCTTGCTGCAGTATCCGAACATGGCGTTCATGTCAGTCACGTTGCCGGTGTTGAAACCGCTCACGTCGAGGTTGGCCAGCTGGGAATCATTATAGAACATGTAGTCCATCCTCGTCACATTGTCGGTCCTGAGATTGGCAATGCCGTTGATCGTCTTGAGCTGGTTGCACATATAGAACCAGAAGGCCGTGCTGGTGAGCGAGGTGCAGTTTGCCATCGAGGCGTCAAAGGTGACGGTCGTGATGTCTCCCGCCTGTGCAAACCATCCGGCGTTTGTCTTACCGTTGCTTCCGTACCGGAACGGGAATACGTCCATACCTCCGCGTCTGTTTCTCTTGTCATCGTAATAGAAAGTCAGTACGGTGTTGTTGCTGCTAAGCACAGCATAGGGCTCAGCGTCACCGATCGGTTCCTCGCCGCTATACAATGCGGTCAGGTAGCCCGCGGTGTCGGCTTTGTCGACACAGGCAAATATGGCGTTTGTGTTGTACCTGGAATAGGTGGTACCCCTGCCGCCCACCAGCCTGGTGCATTGGTGGAACATCTGGTAGCTGCTGCTGACGCTGGCAGTGCTCCAGTTCGTATCATTGACGTAAATGGTCAGCAGGTTGCTACAATCGGTGAACATGGAGTCCATGGCGATTACGTTGTCCGTCTTGAAATTGCTCAGGTTGAGCCGCTTCAGTCGGGAGCAGCCGGCGAACATATTGCCCATGTCAGTCACGTTCTCGGTCTTGAGACTGCTCACGTCGAGCTTCTTCAGGCTGGAGCAGCCGGCGAACATGCCGTGCATATTCGTCACATGGTCGGTGCTCAGGTTCCTGATGTCCCGGATGGTGGTCAGCGCTGTGCAATTCAGGAACCAGTAGGCCGTGCTGGTGGGCTGATAGTCGGCAAACGACGCGTCAAAGGCAATGGTCTCTGCCGTACCGTAGGCCGTTTTTGTCTTGCTGTTGGTGATGGGCTTGCCTCCACGCTGTATCTTATTCTTGTCGTAATAGAATGTGGCCGTCTTGCCGTCATCGCTCAGTGCTACGTAGGCATCAACATGGTCGTAGGTCTTATAGGTGAAGTAGCCGGGACTGCCTGCCCCCCCGTCGACGCACGCATACTCCGCGTCCAGATGATAGTCGTCGTATGCCGTGCCGTTGCCGCCTTTCAACGTCTGACAGCCATAGAACATATATTCGCTTTTCTCCACTTGGGCGGTGCTCCATGCTTCACTGGCGTAGATGGTGGCGAGGGATGTACAAGCGCCGAACATCCAGCTCATGTCCGTCACGTTGTCGGTGAAGAAGCCGCTCACGTCAAGGCTTGTCAGGCCGGAGCAATTGTAGAACATGACACTCATGTTCGTCACGTTGTCCGTCCTGAAGCCGCTTACGTCGAGCTTCTTCAGACTGGAACAGTTGGCAAACATCCAGTTCATGTCCTCTACGTTGCTGGTCTGGAAGCCGCTCACGTCGAGGCTCGTCAGGCCGGAGCAGCCGCCAAACATCCAGTTCATGTTCGTCACGTTGCTGGTATGGAAGCCGCTCACGTCGAGGCTCGTCAGGCCGGAGCAGTTGGCAAACATGGCGTTCATAGCCGTCACGTTGTCGGTATGGAAGCCGCTCACGTCGAGGCTCTTCAGACTGGAGCAACCGTTGAACATGTTCAGCATATTCGTTACCTTTTCTGTTTGGAAGCCGCTCACGTCGAGCTTCTTCAGGCTGGAGCATCCGTTGAACATCCAGCTCATGTCCGTCACGTTGTCGGTCGTGAACTTGCTCACGTCGAGGCTCGTCAGACTGGAGCAGTTGTAGAACATGACGCTCATGTCCGTCACCTTGTCAGTCTTGAACTTGCTTACGTCGAGGCTCGTCAGGCCGGAGCATCCGTAGAACATCCAGCTCATGTTGGTCACGTTGCCGGTATTGAAACCGCTCACGTCGAGGCTCGTCAGGCTGGAGCATCCGTAGAACATGGCGGTCAGGTCCGTCACGTTGTCGGTATTGAAATTCTTTACGTTAAGACTCTTCAGGTTGGAGCATCCGGCAAACATCCAGCCCAAGGCTTTCGCATTGTCCGTCTTTATGCTGCCCAAGTTGAGCTTCGTCAGGCCGGAACAGCCGTAGAACATGCAGTACATGTCCACCACGTTGTCAGTCTTGAACTTGCTCACGTCGAGGCTCGTCAGGCTGGAACAGTTGGCAAACGTGCGGTTCATGCTCGTCACGTTGTCGGTATTGAACTTACTCACGTCGAGACTTGTCAGACTGGTACAGCCGTGGAACATCCAGCTCATGTCCCTCACTTCGTCAGTCTTGATGTTGTTGATGCCCTCGATGGTCTTCAGGTTCTTGCATTCATAGAACCAGAATGCGGTACTGTAGGGGTGGTAATTGGCCATTGAAGCATCTATCACGGCCTTTGACGCTGTCACGTAAGGTGACTCCTCCACCCTATAGCTGACGATGCCCACGCCGTGGCGCTCAGCCATCAGCCCATCATAGTAGAAGGTGACCGTCTGCCCGTCATTGCTGAGCACAGCGTAAGGCTGCGTCTCGTCCCCCCGGAAGGGCTGTGCGCCGATGACAGCTTCCTGGCCACTACTGTATCCGTTACCGTCGTTGCTGGCGTCAAGGCCGGGATGGTAGGGGTCGGCAATGGAAAGCACAAAATAGTCATCATAAGAGCCGCCCCAACCCCAGTTGAAGTGGAAAAGGCCGTTGCCGTCGTAGCCGTCAATCACGAACGCATGGCCGGCGGCACTGCTGGCTCCGCCATACAGCACCGGCCGCCGCTCCGCCAACTCCTCGTAGACAATGCCTTCCCAGACATCCGTCGTGTAGTCATCACGATACAGCCTCTGGGTGTTCTGACTGTAGTTGAACACATCTACCAGCGCGTTCCTGAAACTGCTGCTGGAGCCCGAAGCGTCCGTACCATAGTCCATGTACATGACCTGTCCGCAGTAACGCATCAGCTCTGATACAGCGTATGCCTCCTCGCCCGTTTCGTCCGACTGGTAGCTGTTCTTCATCTTGCCCCAATTGAAAGTGGTAGCAGGCAGCTCCTTTACTTCGAAGTCCACTGTCATGTATGAATCCAGGGCAGGAGATTCCTTTGGCCACTGCCAGTAGTTCATCACCTGTGCCAGCGCCGTGGCCGCACAGCCGGTGATGCAGCGGTCGTCAGGGTCATAGTCATCCTCGTCATAGTCTCTTCCGCTGCCGTCAGGACACATCAGGTTATAGGGCTTCCCCTGGCTCCATCTCGTCTGTACAAGCGGGGCGATGGTCACCATTGGCGAACGTCTGTGGGCAGGTGCAGCAACAGCAACGCCCTTCTCAATAGCCTCCATCTGCCGGGCATATTCCTCTAACCACCACTGGAGGTTCTCCGGCAGGTTGTCCATGTCGAGCGTGCCCGTAGCTGAGTAGCCCAGCACCTCCCTCGTGCGGTCATCGCCGGAAATGATGACGTAGCCCCCTTCCATAGCGTTAAACACGTAGAAGGGTGAAAGGAATAGGGTGACTGGTGCCGACGTGCCTCTTGCTTGCTGCCGGTAGTCGGTGGCCGAAGTGAACGACTTGCCCTTCAAAAACTGCTGAGCCTTCCTCAGGGCTTCGCTTTCTGTAACTTTCCCTGCCATAGCCGTCATCGTGGCTATCAGGAATGAAAGAATGATAACCGTTAGTCTCTTCATTGTTTTATTATTTTCTTGCCGTTTACTATGTTGATGCCTTGTTCTAATGAGTCACGCCGGAGGCCGTTGAGTGAGTAGTACTGCCAGTTGTTGAAAGCTTCAGTCGTGAAAGTGGCGGTAAGTGCAGCCGACTTGTTGTCGTAGGAGTCGTAAGCCGTCACTTCCACCTTGTATTCCGTATCGGGCGCCAGCCCGCTTATCGTACAGGAAAGTTGGGTTGGCGTGTCGATGGTCAGATAGAACTGTGAGAACACGAAAGCGCTTCTGACTTCCTTTTCGCCCTTCAGAATGCGGATGTTGTAACGGAACACGCACTCGTTGTCTGTAGCTTGGGGGAAGGTGACCTGGACCTTGCTCCTGCGCAGCTTCAGCATGAGCTGTGCTCCGGCATCAAAGGTGGGCGCAGGCAGACCGTCGCGTAAAATGATATGGTTGGGGTTATCGTCCGCATCGCGGATATCTGCATACTCGAACCGGCTGCCGTCAAAGGGAGCTCGCAGTACCCAGCGGTGCTCAGGGTCAATCTCCACATCCCTGTAGGTGTCGTAGCGGCGGATTTCAATGTCGCCGTTCGGCAGTTCCTGAACGATCATGCCCTCAGTAACATAATCATAGTTCTCAGGATGAATGCCAGCATCTACGGCTCCGGTGTTAATCTCCGAATAGGTGGTGGAAGAGGTGTTGATTACAGTGTAGAAGTTGTTGTGAACGCTGTTGGGGTTGGTGCCCTGATGGATACTGCGTGGGTCGCCAAGGGGATAATGACTGTGACCGCAGAACACAACGGCTTGCGGGTAACAGTTGAGAACAGAGTTTAGCACCGTCATCGCCCAGGCTTCGTTCTCGAACTCTGCCCATGTGCCGTAACATGTCCAGCGCGGAGGCACGTGTGTGAATACGAAGATAGGCTTGCCGGGAGCATCCTTGGCAGCCTGTTCCAGATAGGACACCAGCGTGAGGACTGTTGCCGCAGGATATGAACGGGAGCCGTTGTCAGCATCGTAGATATCGTTATTGGCAGAGCTGAGGTCGCTGATTGCTATAAACGGATAGCCCTTAATGAGGACATACTGATGGAGGGGATAGCTGTTTGAGCTTTGCTCTTCCCGTGTCGCGACTCGGCAGAATTGGAGTTGACTCCATTCTGCGCTCGCTGCTCCCCGAGTTGGAGTTTTGCTTAGCATTTTTAGGGTGCTCTTAAAGTATTCCTGTCCGCTGGCGTCATAGTTGTCGTGGTTGCCCATCATCAAGAGAAAATGATCCACGGGATGGAGTATGTTCTGTCTGCTGCCAAATAACTGAGCGAATTCTTTGTATTCATTGTATCTGCCGTTTTCGGTGAGGTCGCCCACAACAGCCAGAACATCCAACTTGCCACGACCAGTCAGATGGCGTAAGGCCTGCGAAATCTTAACTTTGTATCCTGCACCACAGGTGTTGCCTACATGAGTGTCGGAGATGACGGCAAAGACGAGGCGCCCCTCCTGCAAAGAGTGGGGCTCTTCCTGCGCAAAGCTGCTGATGCCTACAGCAATGAGGAGTGCGAGAATCAATCTTTTCGTCATTTTATTGCCATTTTTTTGTCGTTGACACTCACAGGGAACATTCCTTACAGAGACCTCCGCAACAGGCTACTGAAAAGGTCCTATGCTAGTGATGAACTCTATCTCAACGATGCGGAGCTCATTGTTTGTTTCCCCACCGTTCTTGGCCTTGAAGAGGTCGAGCTCACCAGCGGCAGGCTGTGCCACCTCCGTAATACCGCCAAAGGCGTCCTTGTCCTTACCTGCACCTTTCAGGCGGATGGTGATTTCATCGGTCTTGACACGTTTGGTGGGTGTCAGGTGAACGTAGCCTAAACTACGTTCCGTTTCACCGCTCCAGATGAGCTGTTTGCCGGCATAGACTTCAAGGGGATAGCTGCGCAGGCGCCAGCCGGTGAGCTTCATGCAGATGTCGTCGATAACGGTTTTCCTTTCCAACTTATAGGTAATCCAAGCAGTCGAGAGTTGACCGTCGTTCTTCCACTCAGACAGTTCGTTGTCATCGTAGCTGTGGGAGGCGTGTTCGGTGTCGTAGCCAGCCCTGGCGGAAACAATGTTTACGCCACGCGCCTTGTCTGTATATGAAGGTGTCAATGGCGTTTCACCCTTGTCTAATCGACCTTTCAGCGTCTGCTGCGGCATCAACTTATCGCTTGTCACTCCATCACTTATCACCTTAATATACGCAGGTTGTACACCCTCTGCGTATGCCGAGAGATTAATCTCTCCTGCGTTCGTGGTCGTACGGACAAGCACGCGGTTCACGCCACATTCCACAGGGAGTGACATCGCACCGACATAGTTATCGGAGATGTTCTTTGTGGCAGCAGCGTCAAGCAGTCCCTCGGGACGGTTATCGTCTGGACGCTGCAATGCCTGATTGTTGCGGGTGGCAATGCCACCTATCCACTTGGCTTCACCCCACAACGAGAAATGGATCATGCGGTCATCGAGCGGACAGCGCCGCCCCTCTTTGTCGAGCACTTCGACCTGCAAGAGCACCATGTCGGCTCCGTCAGCCTTTGTTCCTTCAGGGTTCTCGATGGCCGTGAGCTTCAGTTGATAGGGCTCTCCGACGGTCTCTATCCTGTAGCGGCTACCGTCTGAGGCAACGGCTTCGAGCGTACCTGGCTCGTATGGAACATCGTCGAAGGTATAGAGATAGCGGTAGCTTTGTTTACCTTTGCCTAAACTCTTTCCGTTAAGGAACAGCTCCACCTCATCGCCTGTCGATACCACATAGACAGGATGCCTCCCTCTTTTCTCCCCAACTTGGTTCAAGTCCGACGGCGCGCTGGAGCCTTCCCCCAGCTGGGGGGATGAGTGGGAGGCTCTATTCCAGTGACCAATGATATAGGTCTTCGCCTCCTCTGGTTCCACCCATCCGTTCCACATCACCTGATGCACGAAGAAGGCATCCTTGGGAATGCGCATGGCATCTACGACACCACTGGTTCGGAAGTTCGACTCACCACGAGGGTGGGTGTTGGTGTCCGAGAATACAATCTTCACACCGCCCGACGAGATGCGCGTTCCTGTACCGGGACGCTCACGCCAGTAGTCGTACCAGCGTCGCACCATCTCAATGGCGAACTGGTCCATGTTGTGGTTGTAATCGGGCGCAGGCTGATTGCGATAGAGTGGGCCATCACCCTCCTTGTGGTATGGATAGCTCCATTCGTCCCAATACTTGCGTAAACCTTCGTCGCGACAGTATTCCATCGCCCACATGGGGTGCTTGTGGCTTTTGTTGATATACAACATCTCGCCGCCGTACTCTGCCTCGTTGATGTCCAGCATCTCACGACTCCCGACGGCGCGTCCGCCATAGGGGTCGTACTTGTCGCGTATGGCCTTCATTTCCAGCATGTGTTCGCGGCTGATGCTCTCATTGCCGCTCTCATAGAAGAGTATCGAGGGGTTATTGCGGTTGTAGATAATGGCATCGCGCATCAGCTCCGTGCGCTGATTCCAACGTGGTCCTTCCACATCTTTCTCGGCATCGCCGGCTGGCATCGCCTGGATGAGGCCCACGCGGTCGCACGACTCAATGTCCTGCTTCCAAGGCGTGACGTGCATCCAGCGTACGAGATTGCCCCCTGACTCCACCATGAGGTTGTTCGAATAGTCGCTCAACCACGCAGGTACGCTCAACCCCACGCCTGGCCATTCGTTCGAGGTTCGCTGAGCGTATCCATGTACCATCAGCACATGGTCGTTCAACCAAATCTTGCCATCCTTGAACTCTGTCTTGCGGAAACCGGTACGCGTGATGACCACGTCGTTGCATACAGGACCTTCCTCGACAAGCGATGTCTCCACAGTGTAAAGGTAACCATAGCCCCACGACCAGAAATGGAGATTGTGAACTCTGTGATGCGCCTTGGCAATACCGCCCTGTCGCTGAATGAGGGTGATGGGCTCCCCCTGGAACTGTGACACCTGGTGGCCGTCTGCATCTCGGATGATGACATTGAGTCGGAACGTACATGGCCGATCCATCTCATTAATAACCTGAGACTCGACGTTGATCATCGCCCGTCGGTTTTCAACATCAATATTGGTTGCGTAGATATATGTGCCTGTCGTACCAAGGTTTGAGTAGAGCGGCAGCGTCTGATAGAGTTTGCCAGTAATATGCAGCCACACGTTCTTCGGAATGCCGCCGTAGTTGGCGTTGAAGTTCTTGTCATTCCACTGGTAGCGGCTGTCGTGACGGCGCGAACGGTACGTCCAGCTGTTGTCGCAGCGCACAGCCAGCACGTTCTCGCCCTCCTTGATGTAGGGGGTCAAGTCGAAGCCACAAGCCATCACTCCATTCTCGCTGAAACCCAAATGGTGCCCGTTCAGATAGACATCAGCGCTTTGGCGCACGCCCTCAAACTCGATGAAGAACTTTCCGTTTTTCACATCTTCTCTTTTCACCACGAACGTCTTGCGGTACCAGCAGATGGTGTCCGTTAGATCTACAATATCCTTACGGAACGCCTCGTCGCCGTTGAAGGCGTAGGGCAGTGTTACCCGTTGCCAACGGCTGTCGTCGAAATCAGCGTGCACAGCCTCGGGGTAATCGCCAATACATAGGCGCCAGTCTGCATTAAAGTTGAGCTTTGCTCTTCCCGTGTCGCGACTCGGCAGAATTGGAGTTGACTCCATTCTGCGCTCGCTGCTCCACGAGTTGAGCTTCGCTCGATCTACTGCACCAGCAGTTATTGTGACACCCTGCATCAGTGTGCAGGCTGCCAAGGTCAGATATAAAAAGAAATGTCTCATTTTTTATTCGTTATGGTCTATTATCATCTCCTTTTAGTTTAAGTATATAATCTACTACGATATGGTCGTCAAGGGCACGAACGGTTAACGTGTGGCTACCTTTTGAGAGACGTGCCTTTGTATCACGCACAGTCTGTCCATTGAGCACATTCAGTTTCCATCGCTCAGAGCGGAAAGGTTCTTTCAGACTATAGACATCGGGCTTCTGCCCATCGATACTCACGCTGAAACGCAAATCGCCATTATCCTTCGGATGAGTTGGAATGAGGGCACTGCGGATGATATAATCCCCATCTATTTCTACATCAAAGCGATAAGTCAGCTCGCCATCCTTCTCTAATGCTACAGCATTCATGGAGTGGCCCAACATCTGGATGGTGTGGGCGCCTTCGGAATCACACAGGTTCATGTTAGGGGAGGAAACTTTCGAAAGCGTCCTTTGCCCGACTGCTTCTGGAATATCGGCCCGTGCCGATGTGACAATGGAATTATCAGCTTGTGATACCCACGGAACCAGTGGAGCCCAGAACACGGGCAGGTCACGAGGATGGTCGCACATTAGGTTTCTCCATTTACCACCCGCCATCTCGTTGTTATAATAGTCGGTCAACTCATGGATGCGGCTATAGGCAGCATGGCTACGTGCAACGGCCAATTTTAATTCTTCCTGATGCTCAAACATGTCGCTACGGGTACTGCCACTGGCTATCCGTCTTGCCCTCTCTGCTTCCAGCATTTTTACGGCATGGGCTGCAGCGGCCTGTACAGGATATTTGATAGCAGCGAAGTAGGCGTCGCTGAGTTCAGGGCGAAGCACCTTGCCTATCTCCTCAACCTGATAACTAAGTGCCGTAAAACGTGCCTCGAAATCATCGCGCTGTTCTTCTGTCCAGTCACTGTTACGAACCTGAGAAAGACCTCTGTCGTAGAGTTTCTTGTCGACCTCTACCTGATTCCATCCCATGAATTCCGGACGGCGGATGCCGCAGAGGCGGTAGAACTCATGCATGGCAGGAAAGAGCCGTTCGCCGGCTTCTTTGCCAAACTGACGGCAAAGCCAGGCCTTGTAGTGGTCGTTGATGGTCTCGCCACTGATACAGTCGATGTTCCAAGCCATATCGAGGAAGAGTTCCAAGTCGTAACCCGCAACCTTCGGGTCGTGTACATTCGCAATCCATATTTTTCGGCAGTTGTGGTCGTAGGCCTGGCGCATCTCATAATAGATAAGACCGGGCTGCGTGGTTGTCAGCCACAGATAGTCATGCGGACGGCCCCAATAGCTCAGGTGGTAGTAGACGCCACCACCACCTTTTCGCTGCTGTTCCTGAGCATAGGGGAGACGAGTCAAATAACCATAGTTATCGTCGCACCACAACAGTGTTACATAGTCGGGCACCTGTAAGCCCTTCTCATAGAGCTGCAGTACCTCCTTATAAGGCACGAACACCTGCATCTGCTTCGACGGGTCACCAATATACTTTCGAAGTAATTCCTGCTGGTCGTTGATTACTTGTTGCAGTCCCTCGCGCTCGGATTTGCCGCTTTGCTCAGCAAAGAACTTCTCTTGTTCCGTATGATAACCCTCCATCGAACTGTCGTGGATGCCACGCATGCCAATGGTAAACAAATTGTCTTTTGACTGCTTGACCTCTTGCAGACGCTCTATCCAATACTGCTGGACAGCCTCACGATTGGTGCGGTAGTTAAAGTCGCCGCGCTCTTTCACATCCCACTCATCCACGTTATTCCTCAGTAATGGCTCACAATGGGATGTGCCAATCACAATAGCGCATGAGTCGGCCATTGCCTTGGCTCCAGGAATCTTAAAGAATGCCGTAGTGCCGGGGTGCATACCGGGCCAGATGGTATTGGCTCTCAATCTCAATAATAGTTGGAAGATCTTCTTGTATGTCCTAAGACCGATATGTCCATAGGGCGCGGAAGCGAATGTCGAGTAGCTCCAGTGGCGTAAGCTCCAGTCCTCGTCATTCAGAAAAATGCCTCGATAAGCTACACTGGGTTGTTGTTCTGTAGAGAAATCACTATCGATGACCAAACGGTCTTTTCTCTCAGGTATCACATCGCCCCACCATACCCATGGTGACACACCTGCCATCCGTGAGAGTTCCAACAGTCCGTAGGCCATGCCTCGGCCATTGTTTCCTTCAACAATGATTTGCTCTCCCTTTACATAAATACGGAAGCCGTCAGCAACTCCCTTGCCCTGTATCACTTGGACCTTCGGTCGGGCGCGAGCGGGGCTTGTTGTGGCCACGGGCGTGAATCCTGTCACCTGACGCATGTCGTCCTTCCACATGTCGAGCGCAATCTCAACCACAGGCTCAACCTTGTTGGGTACATGATAGGTAATAGGTGTCTTGCCGTCAAACCACACCACAGGGGCGGCTTTCGTCATCAGCGACAGCAACAGTAATACAAGCGTTACAGAAGTTTTCATCCGCAGTGGAAATATTGGGATACCAGTTTTAGGACTTCTTCAGGATAGTTCTCGATATTCTTACGCAGCGTCACGTCGTCGAAGGCGCGCAACTGGGCGATGATGCCGTCGATCATGGCCGGCGAGAACACCCCGTGCTCCTCGAACACTTTCCGTTGGCGCTCCAGACAGTCGGCAGAAGCCACACACGAATCGGGCAATTGTGCCAGGGTCGCTAAGCGGTCGGCATGCTCGGCAGCATGAATGTTCACATTCACGTAGGTGCGGTCGGCAACTTCCAGCGCGTTCTCCATCTCAAAACCGTGACGGCAAGCCACACAGAGACCTGCCAACAGTTGGTAGAGGTCGGCGGAGCCGTCAGGTGAACGCATTTCGACGGTCTGCTTGTTTTGAAGTGATAAGTTATAAGTAATAAGTGATGAGTCTTGCGGGTTTGCCTGAGCGGCCATGTTTGCATCGGCAGCCCAACCCAGTGGCACACGCACCAATACCGAACGGTTGCGGTCGCCCCAACAAACGTTAGTAGGTGCCTCCTGATGGGGTACGAGGCGGAAGTAGCTGGTAGGATTCTTATTGCCGAAAGCTGTGATGGCAGGTGCCACATCCATCATGCCGGCAATCATTTTGCGCGCACTTTCAGAAAGTACCGCTCCTCCCCCCGGGGAGGCAGGGAGGAGACTTAGCATCTGGTTTTTGCCGTCCTTCATGAGGCGCATGTGGATATGGAGTCCTGATCCAGCCTTTCCCGTCGTAATTTTCGGTGCGAAGGTGACATCATAGCCCAGTTGGTATCCCAGATTGCGAATCATCCATTTGGCTATCATCAGCTGGTCGGCCGCCTGTTCAACGGCTACGGGCAGAAATTCTATCTCGTTCTGCTCGTAGTTTTTGCCGTTGAGCGAAAAGTTGCCCACTTCCGAATGGCCATATTTTATCTGTCCGCCAGCCTGGGCAATGTAGTGCATGCAACGGGTGCGGAAATCATTGGCTTTGGCGTAAGGAGCCGACTCGTGATAGCCGCGCTGGTCCTGAGCAGGGAACACGCCCTGATCGTCGCTGATGACATAATATTCCAGCTCGCCCATGGCCTGAAACTCCATGCCAGTCACTTCGCGGAATGCATCGGCAGCTTTTCTCAATGTATGCTCCGGCGACGACTCCAGCGGATGACCATCCTTGTCGAAAAACGAGCAGAGCAGTGCCACCGTGGGTATCTCTGCAAACGGGTCGGGAAATGCCGTCCGATAGCGAGGCAGCACGTAAAGATCGCTGGAACCGGCCTGAATGAACGAGAACAGGCTGCTGCCATCCACACGCTCGCCACAGGTGAGGATGGTATCCAGGTAGCTGAGGTCGTTGATGACAAAGTTCAGCGTCTTCAGCCTCCCGTCGCCCGCAGGATACATGAAGTTCACCATGCGGATGTCGTTCTTCACAATGTAATCGATGATGTCTGCCTTGGTAAACTCTTCAGCAGGCTTTCCAAGGAATGCTACAATAGGATTTGCATTCAGCGTCAGGTGTTCGTTGTTCATATTCATATCGTTTTTGGGTTTTTGATAGTGATGTTATTCAAGTTCGGGTATGAGGATTCATATCGTTGGCAAAGATAAACATTTTATTTTAAACAGCAAAATCTCTTCCCGCATAATCATAGTTCACCGCCCATTTTTCCTGTTTCACCTACTTTCTTATTCTATTACGCGCGATAAGGCTGTACCTTTGCAAGCGTTATGAAGAAGAAAGTAATAGTTGTGTTGACAGTTGCCTTGGCACTCACGGGATGCCGACAGCAGGGCGAAGACAGGGAAAACGACAATCAGAACTTCGAGACGATGACGGTGGCGAAGAAGGATATTACGTTGCAGCAGTCGTACCCTGCACAGATTGAGGGCAGGCAGAGCGTGAAGATCATCCCCCGCGTGGAGGGCTATCTGCGCCAGATTTACGTAAAAGAGGGACAGCATGTGAAGAAAGGGCAGGTGCTATTCGTCATCGACCAGGCGACGTATCAGGCCGAAGTAAAGGCTGCCGAGGCGAATGTGGCGGTGGCGAAGGCTGGCGTGGAGACGGCACAGCTGAACTACGATAGTAGGAAGACGCTGCACCAGAAGAACATCGTGTCCGACTACGACCTGCGCACGGCATCCACCAACCTGCAGATGGCGAAGGCCCAGGCGGAGCAGGCGCAGGCGCAATTGCAGTCGGCACGCACCAACCTGTCGTACACCATACTGCGCAGTCCTTCGGATGGCGTGGTGGGCAGTCTGCCCTATCGCGTTGGCGACATGGTGGGGCCCTCGATGCAGGGCGGCCTGACAACGGTGGCCGATGCCCACGAGATGTACGTCTATTTCTCGCTGACCGAACGCGACGTGATGAGTCGTATTACCGAGCATGGGTCGCTCGATAAAGCCGTCGCAGCCTTTCCGCCT
>ONKY01000002.1 GCA_900318585.1 uncultured Prevotellaceae bacterium | reverse complement strand
GGTGTCGAGACACTCCGGACGCACGTAGAACAGTTGCCCCACCTTTTCGCGCAACGTCATCTTCTGCAGTTGCGTCTCCACCTCGTCCGTCGGCACGACGGGGTCATCGTCGTTCGTACAGGAGGTCAGCACACTTGTGCCGCTGATTACGAGGATGGCGGCTATCATCCATAGATTGACCTGTTTCATGATTATTGTCTTCTTCTTTTATCTTTACTCTATCTTTCCTGCCAGGCGCATGCGAACGGCGGCGGGGGTTGCGGGGGCGGTGATGCTGGCTGTGTTCACCTGCTGCTGCTCGCCGTCGATGTTGAACTGCAGGGTGGCTCCGTCGGTGCGCACGTCGATAGTGACGTTGGCACCCATCACCAGCGGCAGGTTCACGTCACCGTGACCGCCGGGGAAGCCGCAGAGCACGGGGATGTTGTACGACTTCAGCATCTCGTGGAGCATGGCCTCGACACTCTCGTAGGTGAACTCCTTGCCACAGTCGGTGAACTCGCCGAGGATGATGCCCTTGCAGCGGTCGAGCACGCCGTTCATCTGGAGGATGCGCATCTGGCGGTCGATGTTATGCATCGACTCCTCCACCTCCTCGACGAAGAGGATGAGGTCCTTACCCATGGTGGCGTCGGCCTGTGTGTCGAGGTTAGGCGCGAAGGTGCAGATGTTGCCGCCCACCAGCGTACCGGTGGCCTTGCCCGTGATATTCTGCTTGTGGGCAGGCATCTCGTAGCGGGGCACCCGGCCCAGGAGCAGGTCGCGCATCAGCGTGCTCGTGGCATCGGTGCCGCCTTTGGCCAGGAACGAGCTCATGGTGCCGTGGATGCTCATCACGCCGGCACGCGTCAGCAGACCGTGCAGCGTCGAGATGTCGCTGAAGCCCACCAGCCATTTCGGCGATGCCTTCAGCTCGGTCAGCGTCAGCTGGTCGATGAGCTGGATGGTGCCGTAGCCGCCACGGTTGCAGATGATGGCCTTGATCGTGGGGTCACGCAGCGCCCAGCGTATGTCGCTCACGCGCTCGGCCACGGTGCCGGCATAGCGGCCGTCCACCACCTTGCCAACGTTGGGCCCGATGACGGGTTCCAGTCCCCACGAGCGTAGCACGTCGGCCGTATTCTCCACGTTCTCCATCGGCGTGTAGTACGAGGGCGAGATCAGCGCCACCTTATCGCCTTTTTGCAGGTACTCGGGCTTTGTGCAGTTCAGCACTACCGGCTCTTCGGGGTTCACTACTATTGTCTCGTCATCGTCGCTGCACGAGGTCAGCGTCACTGCGCCGCAGATTGCGAGGATGGCGGCAAGCATCCAAAGCTTAATCTTTTTCATCTTCAAATTCTCTTTGATAGTGCAAAGATACGAAATATCTCCCATATCGCAATGACATAAGAGATATTATGGTGAAAAATTCTTAGAATTTATAGCGTAGACCGACGAGGGCGATGCCCTGCTCGCCAGTGCCCAGTTCCAGGAAACCGCGGATGGTGGGGCCGCCAGCCTCGATGCCGAGGAGTGATGCCTGCCAGTTCACGTGAATCTCGCTGTCGCTGTCGTTCTTGCTTGATGCATCAACGCTGTCGTACTTCTCGTTGCGCAGGGTGGCACCGAAGGCCAGTTTAGAGTACATGCCGAAGTGCTTCTTGCGCAACCAGTCGAACTTCACGGCTGGCATCAGCGTCAGGTAGGTGTTCTTGCTCACGCCGTCCTTGTCGCCAAGGAGATATACATCCTGCTTGTTCTGACCGTAGGCGAAGATGCCGCCCACGCCAAGCCAAGGCTTGACATGATAGAAATACTCGGCACTGATGGGGCCCGTGAACGACTCGTTCTCAAACTTGGCACCCACCAGGGCACCGCCAATATTCTCAAACGCGTCGATAATTTGCGAGTTCGAATAGATGCCAAGAGTTATAGCCACCTCGTGCTTCGTCTCGTCATAACCATTCTGTGCGCTTACATTCATTGCAGTCATCATGGCGACTGCGACCAATACTAAAAACTTCTTCATTGCTTACGATGTTGTTTCGGATGTAGTTTGATATCTATCTTAAAGTTCGCGCGGAGTTCCTTGAGTGTGGATTTCGAGAGATAGCAGCGAGCCTGGCGCTTGCCCTCGGGGAAGAGGAACTGCAGTCGCTTGCCACCGAGAGGCTTCTTCACTACGACGCAGGTTGATGTGACCGCCTCGCCGAGTTTGAAATCACTAGTGGCGGCACGACCGCTGAACTCAATCGTGTAATCCATATCCTTATCGTAGAGATCAAGTATAGAGCCAATAGTGGCCAGGGCCTCGTCGGTGGTGGCACCGAGCCGAATGGTGACCTCATGGATATTCTGCACTTCCATGCCGAGGATTTCGTCGGCACCGAGGAAGTCGGTGACGCGCCCCAAGCTCAGATAGTAGCTGAAGCTGTCATCCTCGTCGGTGTCTTTATAGGTAAAGATGGAGTAATCGCCGTGGTCCGTTTCGGCCTCGGCCACTTCCACCCGCATGCCAGCGGGCTGATTCTGTGCGTAGGCCGTGCTGAGCGTCATGGCGGCTACGATGATCAATAGGATTCTTTTCATTGCTGTATGTTTTTTATTTGGCATTCTGCCGAATTCCTCCTTGCAAGCGCAAAGCTCAAGCAAGCTTGGCTTTACACTTGCTTCGATCGTCATTTTACTACCTGCTGGCAGAGGATGAGGTTATACCCGAGTAATAAACTCAGAGATGCACCTTCACTAGCACCACTTAATTCCCATAACTGTCCAAAAAGTTTATTGAGATCATAACTGCCTCCTTTGTAAGTTGGATTCGAGGACTTGATGTAGGGTCGTGCATCGCGCCAGTTGACGAGGGAGACGGTGCCTTCTTCTGGGGAAATGGCTACGCCGTTACAATCCCGAAAGGTCAATGAGCCTATCTTCACATCATAGACACCATCCCAGAAATGGAAGTCGGTGTCGGCCAGTGCTCCCACATAGCAGATATCGGAGTTGAGACGATAGGTTACTCCATCGTCGCGGTAGAGGAATCCGTTTGCCGTGAGGTTGAGGCCATAGACACCGTTCTTGAGGAACGACGCGCCAATGGAGCCGTCGGGCTTGCTGCCGGCAATCTCACTGATGTTGCTGATCATCTTGCGCCACTGCTTGTTCCACGGCACTGACCATCCCTGCGGTGCAAAGCCACCGTAGGCTTTCTGTAAAAGGGTGTATGTACAAACCAAATACATCGACAGGAATTTACCTGGGAGAGCGGAGTACTGTGTGCCGTTGTTGTAGGCATTGCCATCCCAGAGGTCGCGGGTGTAGATGTAGTCGTTGATCTTCACCAGCGGATAGATCTTGCCACCGGCCTCGAATACATAGGGCTTAGCCGTGGTGGTGAGGTACTGGTTGTCGGCAAACGATGTATCTGGCTCCAGTGTCAGGTGGTTGCCGCGCAGGTAGGCCACTTTATGAGCCCCCATCTTACTACCCTTAATGGTGGTGACTACAGGCACATCGGGCGCATCCTCCCATCCCCAGCTCACCTGTGCGGGATAGCTGGCCTCGTCGCCGCAGAAGATGCCGAGGTTGTAGCGGGTCTTGCCGTTG
>ONKY01000057.1 GCA_900318585.1 uncultured Prevotellaceae bacterium | reverse complement strand
CAGCGGACCGTTCGACGCCTTCACCAACTACATGAACATCCTCGGCGACTTCATCAACCGTGTCAACGCCCTCTATCCGCTCGACATTGACAACGATGAGCTGGAAGGACTGCTCACCACCATTAAGAACCAGGGTGACGAGATTGAGATGAAGGACAAGGAAATCACCCGTCTCAAGGCCAAACTTGAGAAACTTGAGGCCGCCAAGCCCGTTGCAAAGAAGGCGCCGGCCAAGAAGGCTGCGGCTAAGAAGGCAGAATAGCTGAAACAGTCAGAACATCACGTTCCATGATTAAACGAAAAGCGGCGTATCCCATCCGGGTGCGCCGCTTCTCTTGATGTCTCGTTTTCTGTCTTGTTGGCCTGTCCTTGGAATTTCGTAGAGCAATAATTTGGGAATATGGAGAAAAAGAGTTACCTTTGCACACGAAAAAAGGTAAAAGTGAAGAGTGAATAATTTGCTGCCGCCATACCTTACACCTGAAGTTGGGCGAAAGCGAAATAAGAAGAACAATGATAAAAGAAATAGAACGTAGGCGGACTTTCGCCATCATATCCCATCCCGATGCCGGTAAGACGACGCTTACCGAGAAGTTCCTGCTGTTTGGCGGACAGATACAGGTGGCAGGCGCTGTGAAGAGTAACAAGATTAAGAAGACCGCCACCTCCGACTGGATGGACATTGAGAAGCAGCGTGGCATCTCCGTGTCCACGTCGGTCATGGAGTTTGACTATCAGCCGGAAGGCTCTGATATAGAATATAAGGTGAACATCCTTGATACCCCTGGTCATCAGGATTTCGCCGAGGATACCTTCCGCACACTGACCGCTGTAGACTCTGCCATCATCGTGGTGGACGGCGCGAAAGGTGTGGAGACTCAGACGCGTAAGCTGATGACTGTCTGCCGTATGAGAAAGACCCCTGTCATTATCTTTATTAATAAGATGGACCGTGAGGGCCGAGATCCCTTCGACCTTCTTGACGAGCTGGAGAAGGAATTGGAGATCAAGGTGCGCCCCCTGTCGTGGCCTATTAACCAGGGCGCGAAGTTCAAGGGAGTGTATAACATCTACGAAAAGAAACTCGACCTCTTCACGCCCGACAAGCAGCGCGTCACGGAGAAAGTGAGCGTGGAGCTCGGTTCTTCTGAGCTCGACTCTCACATCGGCGAAACCGATGCGAGCAAGCTCCGTGATGACTTGGAACTGGTGGACGGCGTCTATCCTGAATTCGATGTGGAGAGCTACCGTGCAGCCGAGGTGGCACCCGTGTTCTTCGGCTCTGCGTTGAACAACTTCGGCGTGCAGGAGCTGCTGAACTGTTTCGTGGAGATAGCCCCGTCGCCCCGTCCGACAAAGGCTGAGGAGCGCGACGTGCAGCCAGAGGAATCGAAGTTCACCGGTTTTATCTTCAAGATTACCGCAAACATTGACCCCAATCACCGCTCGTGCATCGCTTTCTGCAAGGTGTGCAGCGGCCAGTTCCGTCGCAACCAGCCCTACCTCCACGTGCGCCACGGCAAGACCATGCGTTTCACTTCGCCTACGCAGTTTATGGCGCAGCGCAAGTCGACCATCGACGAGGCATGGCCGGGCGACATCGTCGGTCTGCCCGACACTGGCGGCATCTTCAAGATTGGCGATACGCTCACCGAGGGCGAGCAGCTCCACTTCCGCGGACTACCATCGTTCTCGCCCGAACTGTTCAAGTACATTGAGAACGATGACCCGATGAAGGCGAAGCAGCTGCAGAAGGGTATCGACCAACTGATGGACGAGGGTGTGGCTCAGCTGTTCGTCAACCAGTTCAACAACCGTAAGATTATCGGTACCGTCGGCCAGCTGCAGTTCGAGGTTATCCAGTACCGCTTGGAAAACGAGTACAACGCTAAGTGTCGATGGGAACCCGTCCACCTCTACAAGGCCTGCTGGATAGAAAGCGACGACGATGCCGAACTGGAAGCCTTCAAGAAACGCAAGTATCAGTATATGGCGAAGGATAAGGAGGGACGCGACGTCTTCCTTGCCGACTCTGGTTACGTGCTGTCGATGGCGCAGGAGGACTTCAAGCATATCCGCTTCCATTTTACCAGCGAATTCTAAGCCACATGTTATATTACTAAACTCTTGAAACTATGAATAAGATGATGATTTCCTTGACCGTCGCCGTAGCGGCGCTATTCGTAACAACGTCTTGTCAGAACAAGAACCAGACTCAGGACCAGAGTCAGGCAGGACAAGTGAATAACTTCCGCATCAAGCGCGGCACCAATATAAGCCACTGGCTCTCGCAGTCGGAGCAACGCGGCGAGGCCCGTAGGCTGCACATCCAGGAGGACGACTTCGCCCGCTTGGAGGAACTGGGTTTCGATTTTGTGCGCATACCCATTGATGAGGTGCAGTTCTGGGACGAGCAGGGTAACAAGCTGCCCGAGGCGTGGGACTTGCTGAACAACGCCCTTGATTGGGCTAAGAAGCATAACCTCCGTGCTATCGTTGACCTGCACATCATCCGCTCTCACTACTTCAACGCCGTGAACGAGGAAGATAAGGCCGCCAACACGCTGTTTACATCAGAGAAGTCGCAGGAAGACCTCATTAACCTTTGGCGCCAGTTGTCAGAATTCCTCAAGGACCGCAGCTGCGACTGGGTGGCCTACGAGTTTATGAACGAGCCTGTGGCTGAGGAGCATGAGCAGTGGAACCAGCTGATAGCCAAGGTTCACAAGGCCCTGCGCGAACTGGAGCCCCAGCGTACGCTGGTTATTGGCAGTAACCTGTGGCAGGGACACCAGACGATTAAATACTTGAAAGTTCCTGAGGGTGACAAGAACATCATCCTGTCCTTCCACTATTACAACCCGATGATTCTGACGCACTACGGTGCCTGGTGGTCGCCACTGTGTGCTGCCTACAAGGGTAAGGTGCACTATCCTGGCGTGCTCGTGTCGAAGGAAGACTACGATGCTGCTCCTGACGCCATCAAGCCTGAGCTGAAGCCATATACTGAGGAAGTTTGGGACATCAACAAAATCCGCGAACAGTTCAAGGATGCCATTGAGGCCGCCAAGAAATACGACCTGCAACTGTTCTGCGGTGAGTGGGGGGTATATGAGCCCGTTGACCGTGAGCTGGCATACAACTGGTACCGTGACATGCTGACCGTGTTCGATGAGTTCGACATTGCCTGGACCACGTGGTGCTACGATGCCGACTTCGGCTTCTGGGATCAGCAACGCCACACCTATAAGGACCGTCCGCTCGTGGAACTCCTGATGTCAGGCAAGGGACTGGAGAAATAATTGGCTTTTGAAGGCCTTTGTGGTTGACTACCTGAATAAGACTATACTGTCCTTTGTGGTTGACTACCTGAATACGACTTTACTGCGGCAGCACTCTGTGCTGCCGTTTTTGCAGATACGGACGCAGAACTCCGTATCGCCAAGGGCTTCCCTGTAAAAGGATAGTTTGTCGCCCTGATGGGCCTCTGCCACGTAGGCTATCTCAAAACGCTTCACCTGGTGCTCGTTGTACCAGTCAATGGGCCAGAGGTCGAGCACGTGCTCAATATACTTGACGGAGTTGATGTGGCCGTTGATATCCACGTCGTTATAGTGGGTGTCAATGGTGCGCACCAGCTCTGCGTCTTCCGACATCTTGACCCGGCCACCCTTATCGATAGGGCAGGGCTTGTCCTTCTCAATCCAGTTGTTGATGGCGCCGTTGTCAATGGAGAAAATGTCCGTTGGCTGGCGCGTCTCCGTATCAATCATCGCCCAGATGCTGCGTCCGTAGCCGTAAGCCTTTCCATCCTCTGATCCTATGACGGCAAAGTTGCGAGAGGTGAAGTATCGCATGGCGCTCTCTACCCACGTCTCCACATGGAAACTTGTATACATGGGTGGCATTTCCTCCATCTCGATTGCTAAGCGTGATAGCACCCACGAGCGCTGGATGGTCAGAAGATACTTCATGCCGAAACCGCGGTCTGTAGAGTGGAAGTCGGCGGCGTTGAGCATGTGGTTGCCTAAGTGCCCCATGAAGAGCCGGCCGGAGAAATCGCAATGGAATGGCTCCGCCAGAAATTCGTATGATCCTACTTTATTCATCTTTTATTCTTTTGGGCTGCAAAATTACGAAAAGTCGAGAGCAAAACAAAGAAACTGTTTCTTTTTTTTACCTAAAACGGAGTAATTTCGCCATCTTGATGGCAAAATCACAAAGTTTTTTCTTAATTTTGCAACGAAATACGAAAAATAAACGATTTGAATATGAAATTATATTTGCTGTCACTGTTGGCGCTATTGATTGGAATGACTGCCAGCGCCCAGAGTGCCGACAAGCTCTATGAGCAGGGAAAGGCGTTGTATGATGTCAAGAAGTACAAGGAGGCTGTGCCCAAGCTGAAGACTGCTGCTGAGAAGGGGCATAGGAAGGCCCAGTACAGGTTAGGGATGTGCTACGACAAGGGGCGTGGCGTGGGGGAGAACGACGCCAAGGCCGTGGAGTGGTACAAGAAGTCGGCTGCCCAGAACTATCACAAGGCGCAGTACCAGTTGGGTAGATGCTACAAGAACGGTGAGGGGGTAACGAAGGACCGTAAAAAGGCTGTGGAACTTTTCAACAAGGCAGCCCGTCAGGATAATGCTGATGCACAGTATGCCTTGGGCAAGAGCTACCTGAAGGGGAAGGGTATAGCCGCCGATCAGAAGAAGGCGCGACAATGGCTGAAGAAAGCGGTTGGTAATCCGAAGGGCGGCAAGGAAATCCTTGAGAAGATTCGCAAGGATGATGCCGAGGGCGACGAGGATGCAAAGGAAATCTTGAGATTGGTGAAATGACTTATTCCCTTCTTATTTCCTTGTCCGTTTTTTCTTGAACACTTTCCCGTAGGACTTCATCAGTTTGCGGACAAGGAGGAATACGTCTACGGCTGTGATGCTATTGGCAACCATGTTGCCGATGAACTCGCTGCGCGGGGTGTCCTTCCGGCTCTTGAACACCTGCCCCCATAAGTTGGAAAACTGCTTGCTGTCTTGCTGTAGCTCGTTGTAAAGCTGTTCCTTACGCTGGCGGATATCCTCCAGCGTATGGTAGGTTGGGGTGGGGGGCTGAACAGGTAGTGTAGGCATGGGAGCTAAGAATTATAAGGATAAAGCTATGAGTTATTTGCTCATAAGCAGTCTTGCAAGGAAACGCACGAGCGGTTTTTCTATCCAGGGCTTGCGGAAGATGAAAAAGAGAATGAAGATAGTGATGTGGACGAGTCCGACAATGATGAACGCGGGGGCCATGCCAATATGCTGTCCTAACCAGAAGGCTGTGGCAAAGGATACGTACATCACCACCGCCACGATGATGAGAAAGAACACCACTGCCAAGGCGGTGGCCGTCAGCAGACGCACAACCTTGTCTATTACGTCGAGCTTCACGTATTCCGCCTGAAGCCCGACGTAATGTTTCAGCACCTCAATGAGTTGTGCTATGGTCTCGACGTTCTTGTCATTTGATAGCATCACTCACTTATCACTCATCATTCAACAATCAAGTGCTTATTCGTCTTCAGTAGCATCCTGAATGTCATCCACCAGGTCACCAACTTCCTTACGGCTGAGTTTGATGTTGTGTTTCTTCAGAAAATCTTCTACTGCATCAGTGATCTTCACGCGTGTCTCCTGACCCTTCTCTGGAGCCATCAGGATACCAAGGGCTGCACCTGCGATGGCGCCGCCGAGGAATGCTCCAATGTAACCAATACTTTTCATGTTGTTCGTATTTTTTAGAAAGTTAAACGATTTTTATTCTGCAAATATACGTAAAGTTTCGCGAAGAAGTGCAAAAATGACTGCGATTTTTTGTTAAATTGGGCGTATTTTCTCCATTTAACAAAGTTTATGCACCTTTTTGGTGGTTTTTTCAGCTATATTTTGTAATTTCGCACTGTGTTTTGAAACTTTGAAAGAAAATAATCTAATTAATTAAAACAAGATTTGATATGAAAAAGTATTTTGTATTGTGTGCAGGACTGAGCCTGGCATTGGCTTTCACGAGTTGTAAGAGTAGCGAGAGTGCCTATAAGAAGGCCTACGAGAAGGCAAAGTCACAGGAGGCTGCACAGCGGGTGAACACGGAACCCGTACAGACTGTTACCCCGGTGGCTACACAGCCCGCTACACAGACCCGCGTAACCGAGAATCCTGAGAATGCATCGGTTCGCAAAGAGAAGGTTCAGGTTGTTGATGGTAGCGGCCTGAAGGCTTATAGCGTGATTGTTGGCGCTTTTGGCCTGCAGACTAACGCAGAGGGACTCTGCCAGCAGCTTCGTGACAGCGGCTACGACGCACAGATTGTGAAGAACGAGGGTGGCCTGTTCCGCGTGGTGGCTACGACCTTCGACAACAAGGCCGACGCTGTGAACAGCCGTAACAGCATCCGTGGCTCGCAGTTCAACCCGAAGGGCGACGCATGGCTGCTCTATAATGAATAAATAGGGATTGGCGCGGATTCTTTCTGTAGACTACGGTAAGAAACGTACCGGATTGGCAGTCACCGACCCTCTGCAGCTGATAGCCGGAGGGTTGGCGACTGTCGCTACTTCTGAGCTGTTCGATTACTTGCTACAGTATATAGCCCGTGAGCCGGTGGAACGCATCGTCATCGGTGAGCCACGTCAGCCCAACGGTCAGCCCAGTGAGAACCTGTCACGTGTGCAACAGTTTGTAAACCGCTGGCGGAAGGCTGTTCCACAAGTGCCGATAGAGTTCTACGATGAGCGTTTCACTTCCGTCCTGGCCCATCAGGCCATGATGGCTGGTGGCCTGAAGAAGAAGGCTCGTCAGGACAAGGCACTCGTAGACGAGATAAGTGCCACCATCATATTGGAAGACTATATGCGCTCGCGGAAACATATTTCATAATTCATAATTCTTCGTACATACATGGTATTACCTATTTATATATATGGACAACCCGTGTTGAGAAAGGTTGCCGAGGATATTCCGCTGGACTATCCGGGACTGGATCAGCTGATAGCCGACATGTGGGAGACGCTGGCAGAATCGGAAGGTATCGGCCTGGCTGCGCCGCAGGTAGGCAAGGCCATCCGCGTGGTGGTAATCGATCTTGATGTCCTTAGCGACGATATGCCCGAGTACAAGGGGTTCCGCAAGGTGTTCATCAATGCTCATATTGTGGACTATGACGATAGCCAGACAGATACCAGTGAGGAAGGGTGTCTGTCGCTGCCTGCCATCCATGAGAAGGTGATTCGTCCTACGCGCATCCATGTACAGTGGCTTGACGAACAATTGCAGTCTCACGATGAGTGGGTGGAAGGGTATCTTGCCCGTGTGATGCAGCATGAGTTCGACCATCTTGAAGGTCACATGTTTGTTGATCATATCTCTCCCCTACGCAAGCAGCTCATCAAAAGCAAGCTGCGCGCTCTGCTGCAAGGCCGCTATCGCTGCGGATACAAGACAAAGCCGGTGGCAAAGTGAGAGGTGAGCGCTCGAACTTATTCGCTTTGTTTGCAAAGAAGTGAGAAATGAGATATATGTTTAGACTCAAGCGCAGAAGTGAGGCGGCCAGACTGCACACTTTCCGTGCATGCAAGGTAATCATATTTCTCATTTCTTTTCTCTTACCTCTCACCTCATATGCCCAGTTTCGTACCGACCAGCTGATTACTATGGGACGCCTGGCCCTCTACTACGAGGACTATGTGCTCTCTATCCAGTACTTTAATCAGGCCATCTCTTCCAAACCCTATCTTTATGAGCCGTGGTTCTTCCGTGGCGTGGCCAAGTATTACCTTGATGACTTTGCTGGAGCCGAGAACGATTGTACCGAGGCTCTAAAGCGCAATCCCTACGTGGTGAGCGTCTACGAGTTGCGCGGCCTGACACGTATACAGCAGCGTAAATTCTCCGATGCTGTCAGCGACTACAGCCGTGCGCTGAGGTATGAGCCGATGAATCAGGGACTGTGGCACAACCGTGTGCTATGCCACATCAACGACAGCAACTACACACAGGCACTGGCCGAGCTTGACACCATGCTCACTCGGTGGAGCCGCTATGCCAAGGGCTATATGATGCAGGCTGAGGTCTATCTGTTGCAGAAAGACACGGCGCAGGCTGTCAAGTCGCTTGATACCAGTCTTGACATCGACCCCTATGACGGCAATATCTGGGCGGCGCGTTCCATCATTAGTTTGGCTCGCCAGAAGTGGAAGGAGGCCGAGAAACAGTTAGACAAGGCCACACATCTGCTGCCAAAGAATGCGGGTAACTACATCAACCGTGCCCTCGCACGGTATAACCAGAACAACCTACGCGGCGCGATGGCTGACTATGACACGGCGCTTGACCTTGACCCCAACAACTTCCTCGGCCATTACAACCGTGGTCTGTTGCGTGCGCAGGTGGGCGACGACAACCGAGGTATTGAGGACTTCGACTTTGTGCTACGTTTAGAGCCTGACAACCTCATGGCGCTCTTCAACCGTGGTTTGCTGCGCGACAAGACGGGCAACGTGCGCGGAGCCATTGAGGACTACTCAAAGGTCATTGATCAGTATCCTAACTTTTGGACAGGCCTGCAATACCGTGCCCGCTGCTATCGACGTTTGGGAATGACACGGCAGGCTGAGGCCGACGAGTTCCGCATCTTGAAAGCACAGATTGATAAGCGCTACAACGGCAAGCAGCCCCGCCTGACGAAGCGGCAGATGCGTAAACGGAGCGATGATGACGACCCAGAGAAGTACAACCAACTGGTTGTGGCCGACGAGCAGGAGGTGGAGCATGAGTATAAGAACAGCTACCGTGGGCGCGTACAGAACCGCAAGGCTGATTTGGCTTATATGCCCATGTATGAACTGTCGCTTGAGCAGTCCCGCAACGAGGTGACGGCAGCTCAGTCCTTCGACCGCCAGGTGGAAGCCTTCAACCAGCGTTCCGCCGACCGTCCCCTCTATGTTGTCTCCACGATTCCCCAATTGACGGAGGGTCGTTCAACTTTCTATTTCGCCTACCTTGACACGCTCTCGCGCCGTATAGACACGCTGACGGACATGCCTGCCGTCAGTTGTCAGCTGCTGCTGCGTGCCGTTGCTTTCTCGGCCATTCAGAACTTTGAGCGTGCCATTGACGACCTGGGAACCTGCCTTCAGATAGACAGCCTCCAGGTTCTGGCCTACTGGCAGCGTGCTGTTTGCCAGTCGAAGGTCAACGAGTTCCAGTCATCGCAGGGCACTAACGTCGATATGAAGCGTGCCAACGTGCTGAGCGACCTTTCCGATGCCATCCGCCTCAGTCCGCAGAACGCGTACCTATATTATAATAGGGGGAATATTCATGTACAGCGGCAGGACTATACCCGTGCCTTCGAGGATTATGACCGTGCCATCCAGTTAGATGCCAATCTGGCTGAGGCTTATTATAACCGTGGTCTTGTGCGTATGGCACAGAAGCAGCATGCTGCTGCCATCAGCGACCTCAGCAAGGCAGGCGAATTAGGACTCTACACCGCCTATAGTGTTATCAAGCAGATACAAGGTAAGTAATACAATCGAAGTTGTCGCTTCACAACTGTGAAATGACAACTTCGATCATTTGAGGTTTTACGGCTTAAAGCTCTCTATCTTGTTCAGGTAATACTGCCGAAGCTCCTTCCAATTGTAGTAGGGATATTGGCTGGTCTGAATGGGCAGTCGTGCCTCGCGCTCGTTGAGCAGCGCCTTGACGAGTATGTCGCCCGTCTTTCCTTTCTTGGGGCGGTAGAACACCAGCTGGATGTTGCAGCCCATGGGGAATATCTTGTAGTTTCTCCATGTAGCTTCCAGGTTGTCCAAGTCCTCAATCTTCGCGCCGCAATCGTCAAGCTCCAACAGACAAGCAAGCGGCATGACGCACACCTCATGGCCGAAGCGCAGGGTGGCCTGTGTCTGTGTGACGGTGTCAGCCGTCTCAATGATGTTCTTCAGCAGGTTCAGCTGGCTGAAGGGCATGATGCTCTCCGTCTGGGGTGCATGGCCGTATTCCAGGTACCAGCCGATGTTAGTGGCCTTCCACAGGTTGTAGACCTCGTCCTCGTTGAAGAGCGACAGCATCTCGATGCCAGTGTCGTGGCTCTGCATGTTTGTGGCAATCTCAAACATCTGCCTCATGAACGAGGCGGCGCGGAGATTGTCGCTTACCCATTGTGCGTCGTTGAACAGCTGGCTGATGAATCGCTTTGTGTCCGTCAGCTTCTGGCGGTACTGCTCGCGGATGGCATTACGTTTGGCCGTCTGCTGGCGAAGGCGTTCAGGCCACGGGCCGTTCAGGTAGTATTGCAGCGCCTCGCTCACGTCATTGTGGATCTTGGCCGTCGGGTTTGCCGCCATCAGCTCTTCACATTCTGCCGTCATGGACAGGATGCAACGGATGACCACTGTCGAACGGGCATCAATCTGTACATCCTTTGTCTTGAAGATTTCCGGAAAGTTCTGTGCCATACGCTTGCCGATGCCGTGGTGCTGGCGCTCGCCCACTGTAGTCAGGTCGCCCAAGCGGTTGACGGTGCAGGGGTAGAATTCCTCTAATTGCTGTAGCACTTGTTTTCCCCTCTCGGTGAGCTTGCCTTGCTCGTTCGCCTCTCGGAGCGTGGTGAGCGGGCCGATGTAGCTGTTCTCACTGATGAGCCAGCGCGAGCCATGTCTCCCGTAGTGACTCATGTAGTAGGGCTCATAGCCTTTGGGAGTTGGCGTTAGCTTCTCGGTGGGGAGCTGCCGGTCGTAGTCCAGATAGTTACTGCCTGCCAGGTAGATGTTGGCAGAAATTTCCTCGCGTGCCGTCTGTGCCTGTGCGGTCAGAGTGACGGCGGTAATGGTTAGTATAGATAATAATTTCTTCATAGTGAGTGCAAAGATACGAATAAGTGAAGAGAAAACCAAAATTTTTTTGAGTTTTCTTGAACGGAAGTATCTTCGATTGGATGTCAAAGATGAATTTTGCTCAATTATCCAATTTCCCCTGCCTTTATTTGTCTCTTCCGTTGCTGGATAATGGCTGACAGTCTAATAACTAAAAAAATGACGGGGAAAGTTGGAAGAATCATATTTTTTGTTTATCTTTGCGCCGTAAACCTAAAACAAAGAAGCTTATGAACAATACTCCTACTCCCCATATCGGGGCAAAGCTTGGCGAGATAGCCGAGACGGTAATCATGGCGGGCGACCCGCTGCGTGTGAAACTGATGGCCGAGAAGTTCTTGGACAACCCCGTTCAGTTCAACAATGTTCGTGGTATGTTAGGCTATACGGGAACTTACAAGGGAAAGCGTGTCAGCGTGATGGGCCACGGCATGGGTATGCCTTCCATCGGCATCTATACCTATGAGCTTTATAACTTTTATCAGGTGAAGACTATCATCCGCGTGGGCTCGGCGGGGTCTATCAATAAGGATCTGCACATCGGTGACCTCGCCATTGCCATGGGCGCCTGTACTAACAGCAACTATGCTGACCAGTACGAGCTGCCAGGCACCTTCGCGCCGATAGCCGACTTTAGTTTAGTGAGGGCAGCGGCAGAGTCATGTGAAAAGTTTGGCTACCACTACATGGTGGGCAACGTCTTTTCGTCCGACGTTTTCTATAGCGAGAACCCGCATAACGACAAGTGGATTAACATGGGCGTGCTGGCCATAGAAATGGAAATAGCCGCACTCTATATGAATGCGGCTCGTTCCGGTAATCGTGCGCTCGGTATCTGTACCATCTCCGACCATATCTTGACGGGGGAGGTCACTACTGCAGAGGAGCGGCAGAACAACTTCACCCATATGATGGATGTAGCGTTCTCATTGATTTGAGAACAGCATTTGTAGCACGGCAGGATTGATTTGCGGGCTCTGTGACGGCATGTTCGGATACGGGTTCTTGGGCTGCTTCTTCAGTTTTTCCAGATAGTAGTCTCTCACGTCCGTCCACTTGTAGTAAGGGAACATACTTGTCTCCACAGGCATCGTCACCTCATTCTCGTTGAGCAACGCCTTGACGAGGATGTCTCCCTGCTTGCCCTTTTTCGGGCGATAGAAGATGAGCTGCATGTTGCAGGCCGTCGGGATAGCCATGTAGCTGCGGAAGTAGGTGTCCAGCTCCTCGAGGTTGTCGATGGAGCATCCCATGCCTCCCAGCTCCATCAGCGAAATGATGGGCAGCACCACCGTGTCGTGTCCGAAGCGGAGCGTAGCCTGCTTGCGGGTCACGGTGTCGGCGGTCTCTATGATGTTCTTCAGCAGGTTGGCGTGCATCCAGGGCATGACGTTGCCTGTTTGTGGCGCGTTAGCGTAGTTTAGGTACCAGTAGAGGTTATTGCCGTTCCAGAGACGGTGTAGCTCCTCCGGCGTGAAGAGGTCCAGCAGCTCGGTGTTGCCGTCGTGGCTCTGTTGGTTGGTGGCGATGTCGTAGATGCTGCCCATCAGCTGTGTGGGCATCACGTTCATATATACCCAGTCCTGGTCGCTGAACAGCACCTTCATCAGCCTGCGCGGGTCTCTCATCTTGGCACTCCATTCGTTCTGTATCGGACGGGCCTTGCCCTCGTTCATGCGCTGCAGCCCTTCCTTTGGCGGGTTCATGTAAGCCATGTTCGCCTCGTTGGCCTCGTTGTGGATGAGAGCGGTGGGGTTGGCCTGTGCCAGCTCCTCGCACTCGGCAATCATCGATAGGATGCTGCGGACGGAAGTGGTGCTGCGGGCATCGATGGGGAGGTTCGGCGTCTTGAATATCTCGGGGAAGTTCTGTACCATGCGTTTGCCAATGCCGTGGTGTTGCTGCTCGCCACGGGGGGTCAGGTCGCCCAAGTGTCCTTTGGAGGTTTTCTGTATCTCCTCCAGCTTAGCCAGTGCCTTCTCGCCTTCAGCGGTCAGCACGCCAGCCTTCTTGGCGTCCTTCAGCGTGTTGATGGGACTGGAGTAGTCGCGGTCGTTGAGTAGCCAGCGGGCGCCGTGACGTCCGTAGTGGCTGAAGTAGTAAGGCTCGTAGCCTTTAGGGGTAGGGGTGAGCGCCCTGCGTGGCAGACGGTCGTAGTCCACCGCATTACCGCCAGCCAGGAACTTGTCTGCCGAAATCTCTTCCAACGCCGTTTTCTCGTAAGCTTGTTTTGTCTGTGCATTGACGCTGATAGCGCATGCCAGCCCAAGGATAGTAATGATAGTTTTCATCTTAATAGGTTTATGTTAGAAAATAGTTGAAATGCTTTCTACTTGAACAAATACTGGGCGAACTCATGCAGCGACTTGCGCCACACCTGCCACTCGTGGTCGCCTGGGTAGGAGTTGAAGCGCACGTCAACGCCGCCGTCGCGCATTTTCTTCACGATGTTGCGGGTGTACTCGATGCGTGGATCCTGCTCGCCGCAGCTCACGAAGAATACGTCGAACTGCTCGTTAAACGTCTTGGTGTCGGTCAACATGCCTGGCACCTCTTTCTCCAAGTCGAAGTTTGATGCGCCCCGTATGCCACCGAACATTCCCGTTGAGAATACCCCTACGTTGGCAAACACCTCGGGATCGCGTAATCCGATGTAGAATGACTGTCCGCCACCCATCGAGAGTCCACACATGGCACGGCTTTTTCGGTCCTTTTTTACACGGAAGGTCTTCTCTACATAGGGAATTACGCTCTCCAATAGCTCTGAGCGGAAGGTCTGCATACCCTGCCAGCTATAGCCGCCACCGCCAAAACCACCGCTTGATGAGCGCACGTTACTGTTAGAACTCACCACAAGCATTGGAACGGCCTTGCCCGCGGCAATTAGGTTGTCCATGATCTGCGCCGTGCGGCCTTGCTCCATCCAGCCGCGATGATCCTCACCGCCGCCATGCTGGATATACACCACGGGATAGTCCTGATTATTACTCTCGTCGTACCCAGCAGGCGTATAAACCATCAGCGGACGCCACGCCTTCTCCACGTTCGAATAGTAATGTACGGTGCGTACCTGGCCATGCCTGACGGCCTGCACCTCGAAGTCGTCCATACCCTCCTCGGGAATCTCGATGGCACTCGACCAGCGGCTGCAGCCGTAGAACGACTGACTGGCGGGATCGGCCACTGACACTCCGTCGATGATCAGCGAATAGTAGTGGAATCCGGGCACCTGAGGCTTCGTCTTCAATGTCCAAGAGCCATTGTCGTCCTTCTGCATGTCGTACTTTGTACCACCGATATCCACCTGCACCTTCTGCGCCTCCGGTGCTCGTAGGCTGAACTTCACGCTATTGTCACTCAACAGCTGAGGCCCCTGGCTGAAGTTGATGTTCGTCACAGGCACCCTAAAATCGATAGGTGTCATCAAGTATCCTGTGCCACGTTGTCCCTGCGCTGCTACTTGCGTGCAGACAACGGCCGATAGTATTGCGGCCAGTAAATTCATTCTTTTTCCCCTCATTGTTATCTTAGGTTTATAAGTTGTTAGTTTATAATTGAGTCTACATAAAAGACGCTGCAAAGTTAATGAAAAAAACTTCTACTTCCAAACAATGAGGAACAAACTTTTCTTTAAACTGCAAAAACATCTTCCCATAGCGTGGGGCAAGCATTTCCGCGAGGGGGAGTTATGAGTGAAATCACAGATTTCATAAAAAGTAGCACATTTTCCCTGAAATGTTTCGTCATTTCAAAAAAATGTGGTATTTTTGCACTTTCTAAGCTTAAAAACGTTTTAAATCTATCAATTAAATCAAAGAAAAAATGGCAAAGATTGTTACATTGGGCGAGATAATGCTTCGCCTGTCGCCTCAGGGCAACGACCGTTTCATTCAGAGTGAGTCTTTCCGCATCATCCCTGGTGGAGGCGAGGCTAATGTGGCTATTTCCGTAGCTAACTACGGACATGAGGCCTACTTCGTGTCAAAACTGCCGAAGCACGAGATTGGCCAGATCGCCGTCAATGCCCTGCGCCGCTACGGCGTGAACACAGAGTTCGTGGCACGTGGTGGTGACCGCGTAGGTTTGTACTATGCAGAGACAGGCGCTTCCATGCGTCCCTCGAAGGTGATATACGACCGTGCCCATTCCTCTATTGCCGAGGCCACTCCCTCAGACTTCGACTTTGACAAGATTATGGAGGGTGCTGCCTGGTTCCATTGGAGCGGTATTACTCCCGCCATCAGCGACATGGCTGCTGAACTGACGAAGCTGGCTTGTGAGGCTGCCAAGCGTCATGGTGTTACGGTCAGCGTAGACCTTAACTTCCGTAAAAAACTGTGGACGTCGGAGAAGGCTATTTCTATCATGCGCCCGCTGATGCAGTATGTGGATGTATGTATTGGTAATGAGGAGGATGCAGAGCTCTGCCTCGGCTTTAAGCCCGACGCCGACGTTGAGGGCGGACAGACCGATGCTGCAGGCTATGAGGGCATCTTTAAGCAGATGATGAAGGAGTTCGGCTTTAAGTATGTGGTTTCTACTCTCCGCGAGAGCTATAGTGCAACGTTCAATGGCTGGAAGGCTCTGATCTACGATGGTAAGGAGTTCTACCAGTCGAAGCGCTACGAGATTAACCCGATTATCGACCGCGTGGGTGGTGGTGACTCGTTCTCCGGTGGCCTGATTCACGGTCTGCTGACAAAGGAGACGCAGGGCGAGGCTCTTGAGTTCGCCGTGGCAGCTTCTGCCTTGAAGCACACCATCAACGGTGACTTCAACTTAGTGAGTGTTGACGAAGTGGAGTCCCTTGCTGGCGGCAATGCCAATGGCCGTGTTCAACGCTAATTGATAATTGAAAAATGACAATTAATTATGGCAAAGTTTGATAAATTAGCTGTGATGAAGAAGATTGGCGAAACCGGTATGGTGCCCGTCTTCTATAATAAGGATTTAGAGACTTGTAAGAACGTAGTGAAGGCCTGCTACGAGGGTGGTGTCCGCGCGTTCGAGTTTACGAACCGTGGCGACTTCGCCCAGGAGGTGTTTGGTGAGTTAGTGAAGTGGGCCGACAAAGAGTGTCCTGAGCTGGCATTGGGTATCGGTTCCGTGGTCGATGCTCCTACCGCAGCCATGTATATCCAACTGGGTGCCTGCTTCGTAGTTGGCCCGTTGTTCAACCCCGACATTGCCCCTGTGTGCAACCGCCGTCTCGTGCCTTATTGCCCTGGCTGTATGACGGTCAGCGAGATTGGCAAGGCCCAGGAACTGGGCTGTGACCTGACGAAGGTTTTCCCCGGTGATGTGGTTGGCCCGAACATGGTGAAGGGCCTGAAGGCACCGATGCCCTGGTCAAAGATTATGGTTACCGGCGGTGTTGCTCCTGAGGAGGAGAACCTGAAGGGCTGGTTCAAGGCAGGCGTCTATTGCGTCGGCATGGGTTCCAAGCTCTTCCCCTCAGACAAGGTGAAAGCTGGCGACTGGCAGTACATTACCGATAAGTGCAAGGAGGCTCTTGGCTATGTAGCCAAGGCTCGTGCTTAGGACAAATCCTGACTCATAATGGAAGCCGCAAGAAGAAAAACTGTACGCAGATGGTGTATCCGCATTCTTCTTGTGGCTTCTCTTTTTGTGCTTTGGCTGCTCTTCGATGCCTTTTTTCTGAATCGTGGCCTTTTCACGCGGTTCTTCTTTCCGCCGTCCGTGGAGCAGTATGACAGGTATAATGACTTGGCCTACGACTGGCACTATCGCAGTCTTGACTCCGTAGAATTCTATCTTGACAAGACGGCCCATTCGCCGTTGGTTCAGCAGAATTATCCCGATGGATTAGCTGAGGCTGAGAATAACCTTGCCTTCGTCAGTATTGTCAAAATGAACTACGATGAGGCGGAGCATCACTTGAATCGTATTCCACAACTTACTGACAATCAGCTTGAACTTCTTGTTTGCTACGTTCAGCAGATGCGCCTTTGCCAGCGTCGTTCCCGCAATCGCGAGTTCTATGACTACCGCGAGAAGGCCCAGCAGGCTTTGGGGCGTATCAACGAGGAGCGCCATCTGCTGACCGACCGTCAGTACCGCCGTCTGCTCTATGCTGAGAGCGAGCTGGCCATTGTCACTTCTACCTATTATTATTATGTAGGCTTGGAGCAGAAGAGCATTGATGCGCTGGCACAGGTGCCCGACGAGGTGAGCCAGGATACCGCTCAGTTCCTGAACTATCTCTATAACGTTGGTGCAGGCGGCATTATTACCGAAGGCACGAAACCGGAGATAGAGCAGCAGGAGTTCGACTACTTGATTCGCTGCTTCCAGATAGCCCGCCAGCACCATTACCCCTACTTTGCCGCCAATGCCCTTGAAGCCCTGGCTGAGCACTTGGCTGAGCCCGACTCCCGCCTTCGGCTGATAGATGACAACGCACCGGCCATGAAACTGATTAATCCTGAGGGAATCAGTACAGAGGATCTCCCCATCTGGCTGGCTGACAACGCCCTGGCAACTTTCCGTGAGTACGGTGACGTTTACCAGATAGCAGGTGCCTACCGTACCTTGGCCTCCTGTTACCGTGCGCAGGGTGACTATGAGTCGGCGCTCTTCAACCTTGAGTTGTCACTCAGCGATACGCTCATCCTTCAGGCGCCCGACCTTGTGGCCAGTATCCGTGAGCAGTTGTCGGTGGCCTATGCTGCCGTCAACGACAAGTCGCTGAGCGACGAGAACCGGAACATCTACCTTGATCTGCAGGAGCAGACACGCCAGGATCGATACTTAGAGGCTCGCGCCGACCAGCTCAACCAGACGGTCATCCAGCTCAACTGGATGCTCTTAGCGGTTGTTGTGGCTATTGTCCTGCTGGTATTCCTGCTTTGGCTGTTCTTCTACCTGAACCAACGCCAGAAACCTGACACTTCGCTCAGCGAGGAGCTGGAGCAGAAACGCGAAGAACTGGCTCTCTGCCGCCTGCACGTTGAGAACAGCGAGCGCCGCCATTTAGAGCAGCGCGCCAAGATTTCGCTGGTCAACAGCATCACACCCCTCATTGACCGGATGCTCCATGAGGTGCGTCGATTGGACAACCTCAATTCGGAGGCAGCTCAGGAGTCGTTAGACTATATCCACGAGTTGCTGACGCAGATTAATGAGTATAACGACGTGCTCAGCCATTGGATACAGCTGCGCCAGGGTGAGCTGAGCCTGCATATCGAGTCGTTCCCCTTGCAGCCGCTTTTCGACATCGTTGCTCGCAGCCGTGTGAGTTTCCAGATTAAAGACGTCAACTTCCATGTCAATCCCACGCCCCTGGCTGTAAAGGCCGACCGGGTGCTCACCCTCTTCATGCTCAACACACTGGCCGACAATGCTCGTAAGTTCACCCATGAGGGAGGTACCGTTAGTGTCTCCGCCTCAGAGGCTGCCGACTATGTGGAAGTGTCTGTTCAGGACACCGGCGAGGGCATCAGCGAGGAGGAGCTGCCCCACATCTTTGAGCACAGGATCAGTGGCGGCCACGGTTTCGGGCTGCTTAACTGCAAGGGTATTATCGAGAAGTACCGTAAGGTGAGCCGCATTTTCAGCGTCTGCGCCCTCGAAGCCGAGAGTCAGGAGGGTAGGGGGAGTCGTTTCTTCTTCCGCCTGCCGAAAGGCCGGATAGGATGCTGGTTATTAGGCGCCTTCCTGTTGACGGGAGGTTCTGCTCGCGTACTGGCCGACAACCACCCGGCGCAGCCCGATGCTTTCCTTGACCAGGCGGCCGTATATGCCGACTCTGCCTATTTCTCCAACATCAACGGCACCTTCGAGCGCACGTTGGTGTTTGCCGATTCCTGCCTCTATTATCTAAATAAGCATTACCTCTCCACCCATCCTCGGCAGCGTCATCACCTTCTGCAGTTGCGGGCCGACAGTCTTGCCTCTGCCACGGAAATCAGCTGGCTGCACGACTCTGTTCAGACTAACTATAACCTCATCCTCGGTATTCGTAATGAGAGTGCTGTGGCGGCGCTGGCCCTGCACGAATGGCAGCTCTATTATTCCAACAACAAGATCTATACCCACCTATTCAAGGAACTCTCGGCCGACTCCACGCTCAGTGACTACTGCCGCACCATGCAGCAGTCGCAGACCAACCGCACCATTGCCATCATCCTGCTCCTGCTCGTGCTGCTATCCATCGGCCCTGCCTATTATTTCCTTTATCTGCGTCCGCGTCTGCATCATCGTTACGATGTGGAGCGCCAGTTGCGCAGGCAATTGGAGGACATGGACGACCAGTTGCGTCGTTCCCAGATGGAAGCCGACCGTCTGCACGTGGCCAATGCCGTGCTCGATAACTGCCTTTCCACGCTGAAACATGAGACGATGTACTATCCTTCGCGAATAGCGCAGCTGACGGACGGCTCACAGATGCAGGAAGTGGCCTCCTACTATCGCGAGCTCTACGGCATACTTAGCCTTCAGGCCCAACGCCAAACGGAGTGGGGAAAGCTGCGCCTTGCACCCCAGGAACACGGTATCCTGGGCGACGAGAACCTCCTGCGCTATCTTTTCGAGATTCTCAGGAAACAGTCCGGCCAGAAGGATCTCTCCGTCAGTTATGCCGACAAGGGCGACCACTATGTGGAGGCCACCGTCGCGATGCCTTCCCTGCGGCTGACGGCAGAAGAGGCCCAGCAGCTGTTTACCCCTGCTGCCGAACGCATCCCCTATCTGCTCTGTCGCCAGATTGTACGCGATCATGGTGAGGCCACAGGGCGCCGCGGCTGCGGCATCAGCGCAGAGACGTCTCCTGACGGAGGAATTCTCATCCGTATCATACTACCCCGCGTAAATAAGAAATCATAACGATATCATATATGGAAAAGTTTAAAGTCATCATCGTAGAAGATGTGCCCTTGGAACTTCGTGGCACAGAGGGAATCATCCGCAACGACATACCTGAGGCGGAAGTCATTGGAACGGCCAGCAACGAGGCCGAATACTGGAGGCTGCTGAAGCAGGGACTTCCTGACCTTGTGCTCCTTGACCTGGGGCTTGGCGGCTCCACCACGGTAGGTGTGGAGATCTGTCGCTCCACCAAGGAGATGCATCCTCAGGTTCGCGTACTTATCTTTACCGGTGAGACGCTCAACGAGAAGCTCTGGGTCGATGTGCTCGACGCCGGAACTGACGGTATCATTCTCAAGACCGGTGAGATGCTTACTCGTCGCGACGTGATGGCTGTGATGGAGGGCAAGCAGCTGGTGTTCAACGAGCCCATTCTCCGTCAGATTGTTGAGCGTTTCAAACGTTCCGTCGGCTCGCAGTTAGCCAAGCAGGAAGCATTGGTGAGCTACGAGATTGACGAGTACGACGAGCGTTTTCTGCGCCATCTGGCCTTGGGCTACACGAAGGAGCAGATTACGCAACTACGCGGTATGCCCTTCGGCGTAAAGAGCTTAGAGAAACGTCAGGCGGAGCTGATGAAGAAACTGTTTCCCGACGGCAACGGCGGCATGGGCGTCAACGCCACCCGCTTGGTTGTCCGTGCTTTAGAGCTGAGTATCATCGATATTGACAATCTAGAACCTGATGAAGCTTAAGCGGTTAGTGACGGGTGCCTGTATCCTCTTGGTAGTGGCAGAGCTGCTGTTGGTGCTGGTTTCGTGGATGCTTTCGGCGTCCATGACTGAGGACGTACGGCCTCTACTCTCCAATGAGGGCGTGCGCTGGTTCTTCGGTAGCTTCACCAATTTCCTGTCCACGCCGCTGCTCGTCTTCCTGCTGCTGCTGTCAATGGCGTGGGGCTGTCTCTCCGAGAGTGGGATGCTCAGTGGCTCTCCCCTCCGTCGTTCTCCTGACAGCCAGCTGAGGCGGGCTCGCCGTTTCGCGCTCATCACCCTTCTCGTTTACCTCTTTTTCGTTCTGGCTTTGACGGTCATTCCCCACGCCGTGCTGCTTTCGGCTACGGGTCGGCTCTTGCCTTCGCCCTTCTCCCGGGCGCTGGTGGCCATCGTCAGCTTTGGTATCATACTTACCGCCTCGGTCTACGGGCTGGTCTCCCGTCGTTTCACCTCCCTGTCCGATGTAGTCTCTTCGCTGACCTCCGGCATATCCTGCGCAGCCCCGTTATTGCTGCTCTACGTCCTGTTAGTCCAGTTCATCGAGTCCCTGCGGTTCGTATTCCTGTAGAAGAGAGTCGGGGCCCCTGCTCCTCCCCTCCGTACCTTATCTCTACGTAACTTCCAACTATCACTGTAAATCGTGGTCTGTCATCGCACAGACGCAGGAATCAGACCATACGTTTTCGGCAGTTTCCACCATATCGATGATGGTATAGATGGGTAGAATGATGCCGAGGACAGCGACGGGAGCACCGATGCCCGACATCAGAGAGAGAGTCAGGAAGAAACAGCCCATAGGGACGCCTGCATTGCCGATGGCAGAGACTACGGAGATGATGAGCCACAGGAGAATGGTGCCGAGAGTGAGCGTGGTGCCGTCGTTCTGCATCACGAAGAGCGATGTGACGAGGATGAAGGCGGCGCAACCGTTCATGTTGATGGTGGTGCAGATGGGGAGTACGAAGCGGGCGATGTCTTTGCGGATGCCCAAACGATTCTCAGCCGACTGCATAGTGACAGGCAATGTTGCGGCACTGCTCTTCGTAAAGAGCGCCATCAGCACGGCAGGCATCATACGACCCAGCACATAGATGGGATTCAAACCACGCGCCAAGAGGAACAATGGCAAGATGACGAAGAACTGAATCACGTTGCCACCCAAAACCACAAGGACGTACTTGCCTATCGAGTCGGCAACGACACCTGCGCTGACCTGTGCTGAGAGTTGGGCGGAAAAAGCCACGATGCCCAACGGCAGTGTCCAAATAAGACCGCGAATGAGCAGGAAAAGCAAATCCTGCAAACCTAACAATCCTTTCACCACAACGGCCTTATTTTCGCTCTCAGGAAGTTTCGACAACCCGATACCAATGGCAAAGGCCAACAGCAACAGCGACAACACATTACCTTCGAGGAAGGGTTTGACGATGTTGTTGGGGATGACGTTCAATACATGATCATAGAATGATGTTTGAGGGCTGATGTCTGAAAGGCTACGGGTAGGCGAGTCTTGCTCGGGAATGGGCTGAGTACTGCTGCTGATGGCTTCCACAGGCAGATTACCAGGGGCTATCACCACATAGAGCAATGCTCCCACAGCTGCGGCTGCAAAGGTGGTGAGTAGCGTATAAATTAAGGTTCGTCCAAAGATTCTTCCTGATCCTTTCGAGCCAAAAGTGGCAAACGTCGTGATGACAGCTAGCACGATTGTTGGCACTGCCAGCAATTGAAATAGGCGCGTATAGACCGTCGCTATAAAGTCCATTGCGTTGTTGAGCCACCCTATTCCGAGCAGCCCCAACACGGCACCCATCACGAGTGCACCAATCCATATAAGTGTTCTTTTCATTATAATGAAAACGTCAAATTCATGTAAATATTGCGTCCCTTCTGAGGAATGTGGTTCCAGTCGGCATAAGTGGCGTACTGCTTGTCGAAGAGATTTTCAACACCAGCACGAACGGTAATCGAAGATAACTGATACTGTGCAGCCAAATTGACTATCGTCCAAGCCTTTGCCGCTGTCTCGCCGTATTTTTCGCTGTAATAGCTCTGTCGGGCATTGCCTTTAATGGTGACTTGTGCTTGAAAGCGCTGGTGCTGATAGATCCATTCCAACTGCCAACTGATGGGCGAGATAAGTGGCAGAGGGTCACCGTCAGTATCGCGTCCGCTGCTGTAGCTCACCTTATTGTTCCAACGCAGCTGCTCCGTTATCTGCCAATCCCCCGACAGCGAGAGGTTGGCGATTGTGGCGTGACTGATGTTGCCATACACCTTTACACCCTCGGCTCCGACGGTCATCGGACTTAGACGCGTCTCGAACTGACCGATGATGTAATTGCTGAAGAGAAAAACATTGCCGTCGAGAGTCAAGTTGACACGCTCAGTATGATGCCACTTCACGGCTCCATTCAATTCCACAGCCGACTCGTTTTTAAGCGAGGGATTACCGATATAGTCGTATTGGTCGAACGTGTTGTTCAGATAGTAGCCATATGCCTCCGTTACTGTAGGCGCACGACTGCCCCAACCAGCACCAAGGGAAAGTTGATAGTTGAGAGCGGAAAGTTGATAGTTGGCGGCAAAGCGCCCAGTTGTCTGATGATACGCGTCGGTCATGCCAGGAAATAATACCTTCAGGGCATGATAGCCTTCCTCGTTGTTCAGGCGCTGTTGCTGCCAAGCCACCTTGGCTGACAATCGCAGCGACTGATTACGTGCGATGCTTACGTTATCCGTCACGGCCACACCCGTATTCAGCGTCCCCACGTCGGGCCACGTCACCATATACATCGGAGCCGCTCCGCCAGGGTACATTGTCATGTCGGCAAACAAACGATTATAATAAAGGTCGTAGTTCAGCGCTACATCGTGCTGCCTCAGCGCAGTCGTCAACAAGCTGTAGACACCCGCTGTCCAACTGTCACCAGGCATATCCATGTGAATCTCCACGTCGGGACGCTTCGTGTCATCCATCTCGTGGGTGATGTGGTTGTAGTAGGCCTTTGTCTCCCAACTGGACTTGCGGAAAAGATGCTTGTACGACAATGACGTGATCAAGCCCTCGGCCTTCGCCACGTCCATGTTTAGGGCAGGATAGCCTACATCGGTAGCACGGTCAAAAATAAAAGTTGCCTCCAGCATATCCTTCTCAGCCAGTCGCAGGCCGGCATTCGTAAACACGTTCATCTTCTGGAACTGCGAGAATGGCAACTCGTCGCCACCGCCCACCTTGTAATTGTCGGCATGACGATAGAAAGCACCTGCGTTCAGATACGTCCTGTGGCTGCTCAGTGCCGCATCGGCACCATACACCTGCACGTGGCCGTTCCACTCATGACCTGCCGAGGCGCTGGCATGAAATGCGTCGTTATCGAAGCCCGCCTTGCGAAGCTTTAAATCAAGGCTACCACCAATATTGCCAGTCGCCTGCGGATTGCCGTCGAGACCGCTGTTCAGGCTGATGCTCTGCAGGTTGCCGCTCTCCACATACGATGTTACGGGATCCATCTTGTCCGTGCAGGCATAGAAGATCTTCATGCCGTCGATGGTCGTCGACAGGCGCTCCGTCTGCATGTTGTTCACCACAGGCTCCCAAGCATATGAGCCTCGACGTACGAGGCTCACGTTCTTCAGTTCACTCAGGTGTTCATCGATGCTGGCCACCTGTCCCTTCGCCGAGCGTTTCCGTCCTCGCCCCGCCTCAGACACGATGACCACCTCATCAAGGTTATGCGCCTTTTTGGTGGCCACCGTGTCAGATAATAGTATGGTTGATAGCAAAACAGTTTCCAGCATATCTCTAAACACTCAACTCTCAACTATATCGTTACATCCCAATACAGGGAACTATACCCTTCGTCCAGGTCATCGCCACCAGCCACTACGTTGCCCTGTGCGTTCTTCACCGTCAGGTGTATGCGCCAGCGACCGGTCATCGTCAGGTTCACCGTTCCCTGATAGCTGCCGTCGGCCTGCTTCGTCAGGCTCACGTTGTCGGGCGACGTATGGTTACCCATGTCAGGCATACGCGGATCAATCTCGATGGTAAACTGCTCCTGAGCCAGCGCGTATGGCTTGGTGATGGGGTTGCTCTTCTGCGACACGTAGGACGTGATAGTATTTTTGCCCGTCTGCCAGTCTGTGGGGTTCACCAGCGTCAGGAAGAACGTCTGGTCGTTCACCTTGAAGTTCTTCAGCCACGCCTGACCGTCGGGCAGCGCATCCACCGTGATGTCAGCAGCCTCGATACCACCGTTGCTGCCTAGCACGCTCACGTCGTACCCCAGTGTCCACGAGCCGGCTTCGCTAGTGTTCATCAGGAACGACACCCAGCCGCGTTTCACCGCCAGCCTCGTCTCGTCAAACATCTTCACGCTGGGACCAATGGGCGTGCTGTGCTTCATGTTCATCTTCACCATCAGCATCAGCGGTGTCACGTTCGTAACGTCAAAGTTCTTGATGTAGTTGCCGTTCTTTTTCTTCGTAGCCACGAAGAAAATCTCGTTGAATCCCGTGTGGAACGACCCATTGCGCGAGTACGCAAACACGTTGTACTTCCCGTCCACTGTTGTCGACAGCTCAGGGATAATTTTCACCGTCTTCAGGAAGTTATACACCTGTAGCGCCTCTTCGGCCGAGCAACAATCCACGTCACCGTCTATCGTGATGCCAGGAATCTCAATCGCCTGACTACCAAAATCATCGTTCGAGTTACAAGAGGTAATGACAGTGCCCAGAAGCACTGCCAATACCCATGATATATTCTTTCTAATTCTCATAATTCTTTCTGTATTAACTATCAACTGATTACTGTATTAATAACCAGGGTTCTGTGTGATGCCGAGATCCTCGCCATGCAGACCTGTGGGGATGGGCTGGCGGTAGTGGCGGCCGCGGACGTTGTTGTACTTGGCTACGAGGTGGTTGTGTACCTTCTGGAAGTAGGCCTCCTGGTCGGAAGTGAAGGTCTGCTTATCCTTCCAGTCGTCAGCGAAGTGCTTGTAATTCTTCACCTGCTGGACGCTGGAGATGAGGTCCTTCCAGCGGTAGGAGTTCAGCACGGAGAACTGCTCGTAGGTGAACTCATAGTCCCACTCACGCTTAATCTGGTCGAAGGTGGGGGCGCTGACCTCAGCGATGCCGGCACGACGGCGGAGCTGGTTGAAGGGCTCGGCGGCCTCGCTGTTGCGACCTAACTGCACGAGGGCCTCAGCCTTGGTGAGCAGCACCTCGGCGTAGCGAATCTCGATGCGGTCGACGGAGTTCTGCTTGATCTCGAGGTTCTCAGCATCCTCGTAGCTCTGATCTACACCCTTACCGTTGATGGGGGTGTAGATGGGTGAGTAGTAGTGGTGGGTGAGGCCGGTTTCGGGGTTTTTCAGCTCAACGAAGTAGGTCTCGGCCAGACGTTTGTCATTGGGTTGCTCTTTTTTCCAGTCGTCGTAGAGGTCGTCATCGGCTACCTCGGTGTGGTTCTGGGTATAGCCGTTGCCGTTCTCACCGTTCTGGAAGGGGAAGGTCCATGAGCAGTGCGTCTGGTGGTTACCCTGAGCGTCGTTCTTGTCGCCATCGTGGGCAATGGTAAAGAGGTGCTCGTTGGTGCCGCGCTTGTTCGACTCATAGTCCCGTCCCCACAGCTTGTTGTACTCTGGGTCGAGGGCCAGACGGCCGCTGCTGATGACTTTGTTGGCATACTCCACGGCCTTCTCCAGACGACTGTCGGTTTTGGTGAATGCGGGGTCCTGCTGGGTGGTGGCGATAGCCTGCACCTGCTCTGCCGTCAGCGGATTGTCGCCCCAAACGAGGTAGGTACGTGCCAACAGTGCCTGAGCGGCCTGCTTAGAGGGCACGCGAGGGTCACTGTTATAGTCGAGCAGCAGACTCTCGGCATCGGTCAGGTCTTTTACTACTTGTGTCAGCACGTCGTCGATGCTCTGACGCTCGGTGGTGCTGCCGCCTTCCTCCGTAAACACGGGCACCTCGCCCCACAGCTGCACCAGCTTCAGGTAAGCCAGGGCGCGCAGGAACTTCGCCTTACCTACGGCGGCATTATAACCGTTCTGCGTCACCTTGCCCAATTTCAGCGAATTGCTGATGGTGGTGATGGCCTCGTTGTCCTGGGCGATACCCAGCAGCAGGTGGTTGAAAATCTTAATCTGATACCATGTGGTGGGCTCTTGCTCGAAGCGGCTGTTCACGGGGCCTGCCTCGCTTTCCTCGCCCTCGAACGAGATGAGCTTGTTGGAGTTCAATTCAATGATAAACGAGAAAGATGACGATAGGGGCTGCCAATGGCTATAGACACCATTCACGAGTGAGATGGCCGAGGCATCGTCGTTCACCACGTTCGTATCGTCTATCTGGTTGCCACCGCTGGTGTTGTCATCATCATTGTCACTTGAGCAAGCCGTGAAGCCCGTCGATGTTGCTACTGCTACAAGAGCTGCGAAAAGTAATTGCTTCTTTTTCATACTGAAAATCTCCTTTTACCTTTAATTAATACTATGTTATTTTTTACTTTGATTTCGACGGTGCAATGATGCGATTGAGCGAGAGCAGTGCCAAACTCGTTTGAGTTCTGCCGAGCGTGAGCATCTTCGCACGAGATTTATCGAGTGACAAGGTCAGTGCAAACCGAGCGCAGAGAGCTTGCTCTTTGCCGAGGTGCCGCCTGACTTCGCAGTGTGATGTAATCACGCTGCAAAGGTACGGCGATTCTTGCACTCCCACAATCGCCATTTCGTGGCATTTCGCATACCAAACAATAGGTAATCACCTTTATAACGTCACATTTACGCCAAAAGTGAAGGT
>ONKY01000017.1 GCA_900318585.1 uncultured Prevotellaceae bacterium | reverse complement strand
GTCCTCCTTTGCCCAGGCAACGTTGGCAAGGCTGGTCAATGTCTGGCACATCAGGTCAGTCATCTGGTTGTTCTTGGCTATGTCGTAAGCGCGATGGATGAAATCGAGCGCTTCGTCGTATGGGCCTTCTTTGTTGAACGCCACTTGTGCGGCGTAAGTGCCTGCATAGTCGAGCAGGTTGACGTAATTCTTGCCTTCTTGCTCTGGCAAGCGTCTCCTATCGTCGCCGAGCGGGCAAGCATCTTCTTTCGTCGACGAGCGTCGCTCGTCGTCGGGATGCTGCTCATAGATGGTCAGGGCTTTCTTCATCAGCCGCAAGGCTTCCTCAGGGTTGCTCTTCGACAGGCTTGAAGCCATTCGCTAGTACGCGATATAATAGGTATGCCAATCTTCTGACTTTTCTGCCAAATGGATGGCCTTGCGCAGTAGCGTCTCGCCCTGACGGACGCTGTCGTTGGCCAGGGCAGCCTCCGCTTCTTCCAGCCAACGTGCTGCTGTCTGTGAATCTGACCCCTGCTTTGGCTGACTGCAAGCCATCAGCAGAATGCCCATGATGAATATGTACAATGTCCTCGTAAACATAGTTCGCAATTTCAGTGCAAAGGTACGACATTTTCCCGAAAGCCGTATCAGATGCCTATGGAAAATGTGCAAGTAGGGCGAAAAGGCAAACTGCTACAAATCAATGGATTACAAAAAATACCTTCATCGTACCCTATGGAAAATGATTGATGAAGGCATGGAAAGAAGGGGGCCAGCTGTATCAGCGGACGTAGTCAACGAAGGAGTAGGCATAGGCGTGACGCTCGTCAACAGGATGGTCCTCACGCCACTGTTCCTGCCAGTCGCTGTAGTCGGGGAAGAAGGTGTCGGCCTCGGCAGGTGTGTCCTGCACCTCGGTCAGACAGAGGCGGTCGGCGTAGGGCAGAAGGTCGCGGTAGAGCGTGGCACCGCCGATGATAAATACTTCCTCGTCGGGGCGGCAAGTGGCTATGAACTCCTGCCACGAGGCGAAGCACTCGCAGCCGGGCAGCTCCCGCTTGCCGCGCGTCAGTACACAGTTGCGACGGTTGGGCAGTGCTCCCTTGGGCAGACTCTCGAACGTCCGGCGCCCCATGAGGATGGTGTGGCCGGTGGTGAGCTGCTTGAAACGCTTCAGGTCGTTGGGCAACCAGTATATCAGTTTGTTCTTATAGCCGATGGCACGATTCTCGGCCACGGCGGCAATCATACTAATCATCTTTTTTAATGCATAATAAAGAATTATCAATCATCCATCATCCATTATCCATTGTCTGATAGACCACGTTCTATCAGACCGAGACTTCGGCCTTGATGTGCGGCCAGGGGTCGTAGCCTTCCAGTTGGAAGTCCTCGTAGTGGAAGTCGAAGATGGAATGGATGTCGGGGTTGATCTTCATGACGGGCAGCGGACGCGGCTCGCGGGTGAGCTGCAGGCGGGCCTGCTCCAGGTGATTCAGGTAGAGATGGGTGTCGCCCGTGGTGTGGATGAAGTCACCGGGTATGCAGCCTGTCACCTGTGCCATCATCTGCAGGAGCAGGGCGTAGCTGGCAATGTTGAACGGCACGCCGAGGAAGGTGTCGGCGCTGCGCTGATAGAGCTGCAGCGACAGGCGGCGACGCTCCACGCCGTCTACGGTGCAGGGGGAGGTGTAGAACTGGAAGATGGTGTGGCAGGGGGGCAGGGCCATCTTGTTGACCTCCGCTACGTTCCATGCCGAGACCATCATGCGGCGGGAGTCGGGATTGTTCTTCAGCTGATCCACCACCATCTGTATCTGGTCGATGGTGCCGCCGCTGTAGTCGGGCCACGACCGCCATTGGTGTCCGTAGACAGGACCCAGCTCGCCGTTCTCGTCGGCCCACTCGTTCCAGATCCTCACGCCGTGTTCCTGCAGGTAACGCACGTTGGTGTCGCCGTTGAGAAACCAGAGCAGTTCGTAGATGATGCTCTTCAGATGGAGCTTCTTGGTGGTGAGCAGGGGAAAGCCGTCGCTGAGGTTGTAGCGCGACTGGGTGCCGAAGATGCTCAGCGTGCCGGTACCTGTGCGGTCGCCTTTCTGGGCGCCCTCACGGAGGATGCGGTCAAGGATGTCTAAGTATTGTTTCATCTTTTTTAATGCATAATTAATAATGCACAATGCATAATTCATACTTCATAACTCGTAACTCATACTTCATAATTCAAAATACGGGTTTGGGCAGATCGAGGACGGTGGGCGGCTCATTGGGCACATGGGTGGACTTGATGCGCCAACCGTCAGGGTAGAGGTTGTTGGCCCGCGAGCCGATGTTCTTCACGAAGCCGAGGGCGACGTGATAGTAGGTGACTACGACGAAACCGTGCGGCGTGTCGGCAGGCAACCTGAGCGCCTCGCCCCGCAGGTAGCTGATGGCCTCCTGATAGCTGAGCTCTACGCGAGGAAATGCTTCCTTGTCGAGGGAAGCCAGTAGTGCTAATGAGGCTGGGGGAGTGGGGCGGGGGAGAGGTTTTACGTTGAACGTTGAACGTTGAACGTTGCACAATTGAGGCGGTGCAGGGTGAAGAATGGATAGTGGGAGCCCCTGTAAGTTGGGCATTTGGCGTAGCGACTTCCCCTCAGTAGGAAGGGGTAGGGTAGAGGCTTTCCTCATCACCGCCACGAATAGGCCTTCGCCACGACTTTTCCCAGGGATGAATCGATAGACAGGCCCGTCGAACCCCGGAAGCAGCGAGCCGGTGATGTTCCACTCCGGTTGCGTCTCCACAGCCACCATCTCCGCACCTAACTCCTCGCATATCCAGCGGACGTTCTCTTCGTTCTCTTTTGTATTGAAGGTACACGTGCTGTAGATGAGCAGTCCGCCGTCGCGTAGCTGCGGCCAGATGTCGCTGACAATCTCGCGCTGCAACCGCCAGCACTTCTCCACGTTCTGGGGACTCCATTCACGGACGGCTCCCTCATCCTTTCGGAACATCCCCTCGCCTGAGCAGGGCACGTCGCAGAGCACCACGTCGAAACTGAGCCCCGCCTTGCGGAAGTCGCGCGGCAGGTTGTTGGTGACGACGACGTCGCGGTGACCGAACTTCTGCATGTTCTCCGACAGTATCTGTGCCCGCTGGCGTACTGGCTCGTTGCAGACGAGCACGCTGCCGTTAGGCAAACGTGTACGGGCTGCCGTAGACTTGCCGCCGGGTGCTGCGCAGAGGTCGAGCATGAGCACTGGCTCCTTGACCAGCTGCCTGAGCACCTCATGGATAAACATGGACGATGCCTCCTGCACATAGTACAGACCGGCATGAAAAAGGGGGTCGAAGGTGAACTGCGGACGCGTTTTCAGGTAGAAGCCAACGTCGCACCAGGGTACACGTCGCTCATAATTGAGCGGCATGTAATAGCACTTCAGCGGATTCATCCGGATGGTGACGGGAGGCTCCTCGTCCAGTCCGCGTAGAAACTGCGAAAACAGCTCGTCACCCATCAGCGCGCGTGTACTTTCTAGGAATTCTTCAGGCAGTTGCATCACTTTTTCCTTTTTCTGCGTGCAAAATTACGAAAAAATTACGAACTTTGCAACTAAATTCTGTTTTCTTACGTCAAACGGGTGTAGAAACAAAAAATCAAGGACTCAAAAATTATAGAAAATGAAAAAGAATCTGATAACAATGGCATTGCTGCTCACCTTCGGGTTAGTATCGCCCGTAGCAGCACAGAATGGACAAAATCCGAACAACGAGCCGACGGAGTTGGTAGACTCTACGGCTAAGGACGAACTGGAGGTGTATAGTGACACCACCGCAACGGCTTACGACTCGACCATTGTCAGCGGACCTCACCGCATCGGGAGCACGAGTAACGTCAGCTTTGGGTTAGGCGACTTTGACCTTGGCGAAACAGGCAAGATTGCAGCAGCGGGCGGTATCGTGCTGGCTATCCTGTTCATCATCTTTGTGCTCTGCCCCGTTGCCATCCTTATCGTGCTGTTCTACTTTATCAATAAGAACCGTAAACAGAAGCTGAAGCTGGCTCAGATGGCCGTAGAGAAAGGACAGCCCATCCCCGACCAGTTGCTGGTGGAGAACAAAGCGACGGACAGTAATACCTATCAGGCAGGTATGCGGCAGGTATTCCTCGGCATCGGCCTCATGGTGTTCCTCGGCTATACAGCCGGCGAGATAGGCTTCGGCATCGGCGCCCTTGTATTCTTCATAGGACTTGGCAAGGTGGTCATTGCCAAGACAAACAAGCAGGAACCGACTGACATTCAGCCCTGAATCCAGCGCGCTAATGAATAATACCGAAATTGAAAGTCAAACATTAATAAATATACAGCTATGAACAAGAAACTCATGAAATCAAACGACCGGGTACTTGCCGGTGTCTGCGGCGGACTCGCCGAGTATTTCGACTTCGACCCCGTATTGGTACGTGTGGCATACGCGTTTCTCACTCTCTTCACAGCCTTCAGCGGTCTGCTGCTCTACATCGTGCTGTGGATAGTAATGCCGGATAAGGCTATAACGGACTGACAGGCGAATGGGGCGGATTAACGACATCTCTCTCGTTACCCAGGTGGCGGTGTTCCATAACAAGCGGGCGTTCGACCAGCTTGTCCGTGAATACCAGTCACCTATTCGCCGCTTCCTACTCAGCCAGACAGGGGGTGACAGCCAACTTGCCGATGACCTGGCGCAGGATACCTTCATCAAGGCCTATACCAGCATCTCGCAGTTCCGGGGAACCTCGAGCTTCCTCACCTGGCTCACCCGTATCGCCTATAACGTTCATTACGACTACATGCGGAAAATGAAGAACGAGAAGACGGAGATAATCAATGAATCGACAACCCAGTCAGCCTCGTTTCTCTCTTCCAACACCTCTCTGAAGACAGATCTCCACCGCGCTCTCGATGTCCTGCGCGAAGAGGAACGTTCATGTATCACCCTGCAACTCATTGACGGCTATGCCATCAATGAAATATCGGACATTACAGACCTGCCGCAGAACACCGTGAAATCGCACCTGAAGCGCGGCAAGGAGAAATTGGCAAACTATTTAAGACAAAACGGATATGACAGATAACGAGTTACTGGAACAGTTGTTCCGACCCGCAAGGGAAATGGAAATGGAAGACAACGGCTTCACCAACCGCGTCATGCAGCAGATAGAAGCTGCAGAAGCCAGGAGTGCGATTGCCGCCACACCGCAGGCAGCACGCAACACGAAGCGCTACGTCCACCTGTGGACGGCCTTCTGCATAGCTATTGCCGCTCTGCTGTTTGTCATGATGCGCGGGTGGATAGCTATAGGACAAGGCATCTACGACCTGCTCACCACACCTCCCACGCTGAACCATCTCCTGATGCTGTTCATTGCTGTCAGCGTGCCGGGAGTGCTTGTGCTCACGGAGCTCGTTCGCCGCGAGCGGGTCAGCGTCTTATAATACGGTGAAAGGTGAAAGGTGAAGGGTGAAGGGAGAATAGACTCAGCGCAGAAACTATCCTCCCTTCACCCTTCACCTTTCACCTATTACTGCTCAGGTGCCTGGCCGATAAGCTCCATGAACTCGTCGAGCTTCGGCGTGATGATAATCTGCGTGCGACGGTTGCGCTGGCGGCCTAATTCGGTGTCGTTGGTGGTCAGCGGGTTATACTCGCCGCGTCCGCCGGCAGTCAGGCGCTTCGGGTCAACACCGTACTTGTTCTGCAAGGCCTGTACCACTGAGGAGGCGCGCAGGCAGGAGAGATCCCAGTTGTTGCGGATGTTCTCCCGTGAGATGGGCACGTCGTCGGTATTACCCTCGATGAGCACGTCGTAGTCCTTGTAGTCCTTGATAATCTTGGCAATCTTCGAGAGCGTTTCGGCGGCACGGTCGTTGATTTCGTAGGAACCGCTCTTGTAGAGCATGTTGTCGGCCAATGAGATGTAGACCACACCCTTCAGCACCTGCACGTCCACCTCCTTCAGCTCTTCCTTGGAGAGCGAGCGGGTGAGGTTGTTCTGCAGTACGAGGTTCAGCGAGTCGCTCTTCGACTTCACCTCCACCAAGTGGCGGATGTACTGGTTCGACTCGTTGATCTGGTCGACGAGCTTTTCAATCGAGATGTTGTTCTGAGAGGCGTTGGTCAGGCTCTTGTCGAGCGACTCCTGCAGTTTGGCGTACTTGGCTTCGGCAGCCTTGAGCGCCTGCTGCATACCCCTCTGCTGGTCTTCCAATGCGCTGATGCGGGCATTCTTTCCTGCCAGTTCTTCCCTGGCGTTCTGCAGACTTTCCGTGAGTGACTTATTCTCCGTCTGGCAATTCACCAGGTCTTTCTTGCTGGCGCAGCTGGTCATCATCAGGCCTGCTGCAATAGCGATGAATAATACATTCTTTTTCATTGTTATCTCCAATCTTTTTATGGTTTGACGCTGCAAATTTAGTGATTGGGCAGGAAAAACAACCGTTCCGTTCAATGAATTATAATTATTTAACCACGTTAGTGGCACGTTAAACGAATTTTATCAGTAACTTCGCAGCCAAAAAGGAAAAGATGCATATAAATAAGGTAATGGCAACCACCGGCATGAGTCAGAGGGCAAGCAGAATATGGACACTCAGACTTCTGCTTACATTTTTCATTTTTCATTTCTCATGTTCCCTCTCCTATGCCCAGCAGACCGTCACGGGTGTGCCCCATTGGCTGGCTGAGGCCCGTTCCGCAGAGATCAGCAATGTCAGCTATATACTGAACTTCAATATTCCCGCCGACCGTAACGTCCCAGTAACGGGCAGCGTGACCATCCTGTTCGACCTGGATGAGAAGCAGGACGTCATCCTGGACTTCCAAGGGAAGCTGGGCGACAAACGCACGGTGAACGGCGTAGAGCGCGAGGTGGAATACAGCGACGAGCATATCGTTATCCCCAAGAAATTCGCACGCAAGGGCAACAATGTGGTGGAACTGAGCTTCACCAGCCTTGACTTGGCGCTGAACCGCAACGAGGACTATATGTATACGCTCTTCGTGCCCGACCATGCCCGCAGCGTGTTCCCTTGTTTCGATCAGCCCGACCTGAAGGCCATGTTTACCGTCCAGCTGACTGTTCCTGAAGGTTGGAAGACCATTACCAGTTGTACGTCGAAGCCTCTCAGCACCTATCTCTTCTCCTTTGTCTGCGGTCGTTTCCAGGAAAAGACTATTGAGAAGCGCGGTCTGCCGGTACGTATGCTCTATCGTGAGACAGACCCGCAGAAGCTCCAGCAGTTAGACCGGGTGGCTGAGTTGGCCGCCCATTCGGTCAGCTGGTTAGAGACGTGGACAGGCATGGGCTATCCCTTCGACTCCTATGCGCTGGTCATACTGCCCGGCTACCAGTTCGGCGGCATGGAGCATCCCGGCGCCATTCAGTTGAGCGACCGCCGCGTGTTTCTTGGTAAGAATCCCACGCAGGACGAGTTGTTAAGCCGTACGGAGCTGATAGCCCACGAGACTACCCACATGTGGTTTGGCGACATGGTGACCATGCGATGGTTCGATGACGTATGGACGAAAGAGGTGTTTGCCAACTACATGGCCTCGAAGATATTGCGCGAGATGATGCCCGACGTGAACCACGACCTGAACTTCCTAAAGATGTACCGCCAGCCGGCCGTTGCTACTGACCGGACGGAGGGGACGCATCCCATAGCCCAGACATTAGACAACCTGAACCACGCCTCGCTGCTCTATGGCAACATCATTTACGACAAGGCAACCATCGTGATGCAGAAGTTGGAAGAGCAGGCTGGCACAGAGCCTTTCCAGAACGGCATCCGCCAGTACCTTCAGACCTACGCCTACAGTAACGCCTCGTGGGACGACTTGATACGCCACCTGCGTGCCCATAATCCTACAGCCGGGCTGCAGACCTTCAGCGACATCTGGGTGAAGCAGAAGGGGATGCCCATCATCCATACAGAATACCGCAACGGCAAGCTCGTATTCACGCAGAAAGATCCTTTTGGACGCAATGTCTGCTGGCCGCAGAAGTTCGAGGTGATGGTAGGCTCCGACTTGGGAACCAGCCGCGTGTTCCCTGTACGCATGTCGGCCAGGAAAGCAACGACGGAGATTAGCGTGAAAGGCAAGCCCAGCTTTATTATTCCCAACTACTTCGGTGAGGGCTATGGACTCTTTACCTTGGACAGCGAATACATGCACCTACTCACCAAGCGGCTGCTCACAACCAAGGAAGAGCTGCCGCGTTATGCGTTGGTGCAAACCCTTTACGACAACTACTTGACGGGGAACTTGTCAGGTTCCTACTTCTCCGAACTCTATCGTATGATGGAAAAGGAGCAAAGCCCGCTGATTCTCTCTGCTGTCAGCGGCCACATGCGCCGCATTGCTTTCGACGAGAAGCATGTCAAGGATCGTCACACGCTGGAGCTCTGTATGCTGGATCTCCTCGATGTGAACAAGACGCCCGCTTGTCGGCAGAACGTTGTTCGACAACTCATGGGCTGCGCCACCGCTACGCAGGCCGTAAACTATCTGTATAACCTGTGGCAGCACCATCAGGACCAGCTTTTCTCTGAGCGCGACTATATGCAGATGGCCTATCATCTGGCTGTCATGCGGCCTAAAGAGTGGAACTCCATCATCAGTACCCAGCGCAAGCGGTTGAAGAGTGATGACCTGTTGCGGGAGTTTGACTTCGTGAGCCGTGCCTGTACACCGAGTCACGAAGAACAACAGCGGCTGTTCCAGCAAATGCTCAAAAAAGACGGACGTCCCTCGGAACCGTGGGTGCAGCAGGCACTTGCCTTGCTCTGTCAGGACACACGTGAAGGATACACTTCCAAATACATCACTCCAGCACTTAATGTCTTGCCGGAGCTGCAGCAGACGGGCGGAATTTTCTTCCCTTCCAACTGGCTCTCCGCCCTCCTTGGGTGGCATAAACAGCAGGAGTCACGCCTACAGGTAAGAAGCTTCCTGAGCCAGCATCCAGACTTCCCTGAAAACCTACGCCGCAAGATTCAGGAGCAGAGCTGGATACTGATGAACCACTACGCACGTTGAACGTTGAACATTAAACGTTGAATATTGAACGTTGAATATTGAATGGTGAACGTTGGATAGTCGCTGTTTTCTCCATTCATAACAGCTCCTCGGCTACGTTGCAGAGTTCCTGATACCAGTCCTCGCCGAAACATCGGATGAGGGGCTCTTTCAGGAATACATAGACGGGGAGGCTGAGCTCACGGCCCTTTCGTCGGGCGGGCTCACAGACGGCCCATTGGTTGTAATTCAGACCTACAGTTCCGTTGCTGAACTGCTTGGCGCGGATGGGGTAGAGGGCGCAGCTGATAGGTTTCATGAACTTTGTCTTACCTGCGCGACAGGCTTTCTCTAACGCACAAAGGCAACAGTCATGAATGGTCTCATGGGTGTTGAAATCCTCAATTTGATCATAATAGGTAAACACGCAGTCCTTGCCGTGAACAATGCTGGTGACGAGGTCGCCTTCCTGATCGGTGTAGGCCACGCCCTGGCGGTCAATGATTGACTGCGCCGATGCCGATAAATCCTGCCAGACTTCGTCAAGGCAATCCTCAATCTCTGCTACCTCGTCCATCGTGACAGGTGCTCCGGCGTCGCCCTCCACACAACAGATGCCCTTGCATGACGACAGGTCACAACAGAACTTTTCCGTCAGGATTTCTGACGAGAGCAGCACGTTGCCTATTTGGAGAATGGGGGGAAGGGGTTTCAATGGAGAATGGATAATGGATGATGGATAATGGGGCCTACCAGACTATCGGCATGAGCCCGTTCTGTTGAAGATACTGGTTACAACGGGAGAACTGATGCTGTCCGAACCAGCCACCACGGTTGGCACTGAGCGGAGAGGGGTGGACGGACTCAAGCACGAGGTTCTTCGTCTTGTCAATCATATACGCCTTGCCGCGAGCGAAACCACCCCAGAGCATATATACCAGATGCTCGCGATGGGTGGCCAACGCTTGTATGGCTGCGTCGGTGAACTTCTGCCAACCCAGGGTGCTGTGGCTGTTAGCCTGATGGGCACGCACCGTCAGCGACGCATTGAGCAGCAGCACGCCCTGCTCTGCCCAACGTGTCAGGTTGCCAGAGGTGGGGATGGGTGTGCCGAGGTCGTCGTGAATCTCCTTGAAGATATTCTGTAGCGATGGGGGGAACATCACGCCGTCCTGCACCGAGAAGCTTAGCCCGTGGGCCTGCCCAGGTTCATGGTACGGATCCTGCCCGATGATGACGACCTTCACCTGGTCAAACGGGCAGAGGTTGAAAGCATTGAAGATCAGCTTTCCCGGCGGATAGCAGGTCGTTTGTGTGTACTCCTGTCTGACGGCTGACGTCAGCTGTTCGAAATAAGGTTTCTCAAACTCGGCAGCCAGATGCTCCTTCCACGTGGATTCTATTTGTACGTTCATTGAATAAGCTTTTGGCCGCGAAGTTACGCAATTTATTTCAATTATCTCACGTTTCTCCTCAAAAAAATCACAAACAAGCAAAAAACGACTCCCCTCAAAACTTAAAAAATCGTTTTTTGGTTGGAGAGAAACAAAATAATTCGTAACTTTGCGGCCAAAGTAAACTATATTATTATAAACTCATGGTAAAATTTGAACTGACGGTGCTGCCGTATGCGCCAGAGGCTTTAGAGCCGGTGATTAGCCGCGAGACCATTGGTTTCCACCACGGAAAACATCTGGCCGGCTATGTGAATAACCTCAACGCCCTGCTGTCAGGGACGAAATGGGAAGGGCTGTCGTTAGAGGAGATCGTGAAGCAAGCCGACGGCGGCGTGCTGAACAATGCCGGGCAGATACTGAACCACAACCTTTATTTTGGGCAATTCTGTGTGCCCAAGGCTGACAACCAGCCCGTTGGCAAACTCGCAGCGGCCATTGAACGCGACTTCGGTTCGTTCGAGGCTTTTAAGGACGAGTTTCAGAAGAAAGGCGCTACGCTCTTCGGATCCGGCTGGGTGTGGCTGTCGGCTGACAAGGACGGCCGACTCGTCATTACGCAGGAGACGAACGCCGCCAACCCCGTGCAGAAGGGTCTGAAGCCGCTACTGACCTTTGACGTCTGGGAGCACGCCTACTACTTGGACTACCAAAACCGCCGTCCCGACCATCTCGCCGCCCTCTGGCAGATTGTTGACTGGACGGTTATTGAGAACCGATACAACTAGTAGGCTATGGCAAGCAACGCGGATTTTGTGCAGTATATCGCCGACCAGTGCAGCGGGGCTGGCGAGATTGTCACCAAGAAGATGTTTGGTGACTACGGTATCTATTGCGACGGGAAAATCTTCGGGCTGATATGCGATGATTGCTTCTTCCTGAAACCGACGAATGCAGGACGCAAGCTGCTGCGGACGGTAGACATGCGTCCGCCCTACGACGGTGCGAAGGACTACTTCTATATTGCCGATGTTGACGACCGCGACTATCTCTCAGCGCTTGTCCGTGAGACGTGTAAGGAACTCCCGATGCCAAAGCCGAAAAAGAGAAAATGAGCAATAATAAGTAATAACGATATGAAAGCAATTACACTTTTGCAGCCGCAGAAAATAGTGTTTGGTACGGGCTGCATCCAGACATTCGTTGAAGACTATAAGAAGATGAGCCATAGGCAGCTGTTTGTGGTGACGGCGCCACCCATCCTGCCGCTTATCAAGGAGGCTATGGATTCGCTGAAGGCTGGCGGCATCAGTATTGAGGTGTATCAGGATATCAAGGCTGAGCCTACGGTCAGTGACTTCAAGGAGGTTCTCAGTAGGGCGCGCTCTTTTGGTGCCGACAGCGTGGTAGGAATCGGCGGTGGCAGCGTGCTGGATGTGGCAAAGTTGGTGGCCTCATTCATCGACAGCAGCCAGCAGGTGGAGGATTGCTTCGGAACGGGCTTCATCCAGAAGAAAGGGCTGTGGCTCGCCTGTCTGCCTACGACGGCGGGCACAGGCTCCGAGGTGTCGCCGAACGCTATTCTCTTAGATGAGCGTGACCACCTGAAGAAGGGCGTCGTGTCGCCGTTCCTCTTGGCCGATGCCGCCTATGTCGACCCCAAGCTGACGTGGACGGTGCCCTCCAGGGTAACCGCCGACACAGGCATGGATGCACTGACCCATTGCATAGAGGCATACACCAACAAGTTCGCCCATCCCACCGTAGATATCTACGCCTTGCAGGGCATCCGCCTCATTGCCGCTCACTTGGAGCGTGCTGTCAAGAACGGCCAGGACATAGAGGCTCGCGAGGCTCTTGCCCTCGGTTCCCTCTATGGCGGGCTGTGCCTCGGACCCGTGAACACTGCGGCCGTCCATGCCCTGTCTTATCCCCTCGGCGGCGAGTTCCATATATCCCATGGCCTGTCGAACGCCATCTTGCTGCCGTCGGTGATGAAGTTTAATGCCCAGGCGTGTCCTGAACGGTACGCGGAGGTGGCGATTGCCTGCGGGGAAACCGCAGGCCACACGACAGAGGAGACGGCCCAAAGCGGCGTAGACTTTATCTACCGCTTGGCGGAAGCCGTCGGCATCCCTCGAAAACTTACCGACTTGGGCATTCCTCAGCGTGCTGTCGACGGTATGGCGAAAGCCGCCATGCAGGTGCAGCGCCTGCTGAAGAACAATCCGCGAGAAGTAACTGAGCAAGACGCAAAAGACATTTATAATTCCCTATATTAATGAATCATGTAATCAAGTCCCCCTCCGTTTCTGGAGGGATTGAGGGTGCTTTTCCCATATTAGCCATTACCATGGGCGACCCCGCCGGCATCGGACCGGAGATTACGGTGCGCGCCCTGAACCGGAAAGAGACATACGAGAAGTGTCGTCCCATTGTCTGCGGCGATGCTGCCATCATGGAGCAGGCCGTGAAACTGCTCGGCTTCAGTTTGCAGGTGAACCCCGTCAGCAACGTGAAGGAGGCCAAGTTTGAATTTGGTACCATTGATGTGCTCGACCTCCATTGCATAGACCTCGCTACGTTTGAATTCGGTAAGGTGCAGGCGCAGTGTGGTAATGCAGCCTTCCAGTATATCCGCAAGGCCATCGAGCTGGCTATGGCCGACGAGGTGGACGGCACCGTCACCGCTCCGCTTAATAAGGAGGCGCTCAACCTGGCAGGTCATCACTACGATGGTCACACGGAGATCTATGCCACGTTTACGGGTACGAAGAAATACGCGATGATGCTGGCCGACGAAAACATCCGTGTCATCCACGTCTCTACGCACGTGCCACTGCGGAAGGCCTGTGACCTCGTGAAGAAGGCGCGCGTCATCGAGTGCGTGGAGCTGATAGACGATGCCTGCCGGCAGTTTGGCATTGAAAAGCCGCACATCGGCGTGGCAGGACTGAACCCCCACAGCAGCGAGAACGGTATGTTCGGCTGGGAGGAGGCACAGGAGATTATCCCCGCCATTGAAGAGCTGCGGCAGCGCGGCTTCGACGTTGACGGTCCCGTACCGCCCGACAGCGTCTTCGCCAAGGCCAAGTGTGGACAGTTCGACGGCGTGGTTGCCATGTACCACGACCAGGGGCACATCCCCCTCAAGGTCTGCGCCTTCAACTGGAACAAGGAGACGGGCAAGATGGAGAGCGCCAGCGGAGTGAATATCACCCTCGGCCTGCCCATCATCCGCGTTAGCGTGGACCACGGCACTGCCTTTGATGTGGCAGGCAAGGGCATTGCCAGCGATACCGCCATGACACTCAGCATCGACTACGCCACAAGGATGGCAATATATAGGAAAGGGAAGAGTGAAAAGTGAGTAATTGACTACCGCATGGGGGTAAAGGGGCGTATGATAGTGATTGCCGATGACATAACAGGTGCAGCAGAGATTGCGGGCATTGCCTCGAGCCAGGGAAAGCCCGTGAGGCTGCTCTGTGGCTGTCCCGTAAGCGGCGACAGAGTCGCCGCAAACACTACAGTCGTCATCGCTACCGACACCCGCTCTATGACGGAACCCGAAGCTGTTGCCGAAACACAGCGCATCATTCTCTCCCTCTCTTTCTTGCGTCCTGATGGTAGCAAGCGACCTTTGGTCGAGCGGGAGGGTGCTGGGGAAAGGCTCTTCAAGAAAACTGACTCTGCCCTCCGCGGGCACGTTGTCGCAGAGCTGGCCGCCCTCATGCAGGCAACGGGCTACCGTCGTGCCGTCTATCTGCCCGCCAACCCGTCCAAAGGAAGGTATATACGCGCAGGCCTATATTATATAGGTGAGAAACCTATCGCTGAGACCGACTTCCGCTTCGACCCGGAGTATCCTGCCGCGACCTCTGTCCTGCAAGAACGCTTTCCTGATGCCGCTGCCCATCACATTCTGATGCTTGACGCTGAGAGCATGGAAGATATCCGACGCGTGGTTGCAGAATATGATGACGGTCATACCCTCTTTGCCGGAGCGGCAGATTTGTATGAAAGCCTCACCTCCGGCCCCTCTCCAAGGGGAGAGGGGAGTGGCCACACTCAAGGGCAGACTCCATATACTCCCCTCTCCCCTTGGAGAGGGGCCGGGAGTGAGGCTCTCATCCTCTGCGGCTCTACCCAGAGCCGCCCCCTCGACCTTGACATCCCTGTCAGGCCCATGCCTGCCGCCATCTACGACGGCTCCAACGACTTGACCCTCTGGAACACCGATGCATACGCCGAGACGCACAGCCTGATTCTCACCATCCCTCATACCCACCGCACTGGTAAGGACGTCGCTGTCCATCTTCGCACGATGATGGCGGCCAAGGCCAAGGCCCTCGTCGCCCAGCACCTTCCCGACCACCTTATTATTGAAGGTGGCGCCACCGCCTGGGCTACGGTGCAGGCACTTGGCTGGCATGACTTCACCATCGTCCGGCAGCTTGCTCCCGGCGTTGTGCAGATGCGTGCCCAGTGCGGTACGCTTGTCACGTTAAAACCCGGCAGTTACCCGTGGGGTGGCATATTTCTGAAATAGCTATGAAAGATAACATCAAAGAATTGTTTCCTGTTGTCACCGAACAAGGTGAAGTCATCGGCTCTGCCACCAGAGGCGAGTGCCACAGCGGTTCGCGACTGCTGCATCCTGTCGTCCATCTCCATGTGTTCAACTCCCGTGGTGAGATCTACTTGCAGAAGCGTCCGGAGTGGAAAGACATCCAGCCAGGCAAGTGGGACACTGCCGTCGGTGGCCATGTGGACTATGGCGAGACGCCAGCCGAGGCCCTGCAACGTGAGGTACGCGAAGAACTTGGTATCACTGAGTTCCTGCCGCAGTTTGTAGATATGTATGTGTTCGATAGCCGCCGTGAGCGCGAGCTGGTCTACGTACATCGTACCACCTACGACGGTCCTGTCCGTCCCTCACAGAACGAACTCGACGGCGGACGCTTCTGGTCCACCGCCGAGATCCGAGCTGCCATCGGTCAGGGCATTCTCACCCCCAACTTCGAAAGCGAATACCAGCGCTGCTTCCCTGAGCTGCTTTAGAGGTATATGCCGAAGGAAATGGACTGGAACTTCGGGCCGCGCCAGTCCTTGAAGACACTCATGGGAGAATACTTCACGTACAGGCCTATCCAATCTAATCCCGCGTGTGCAGTGCCATAGATGTCGATGGTTCGATAGTTCGAGTCCTTCTTGTTGAGAGGAAATTCTAAGGCCTTGAGATCACGATAGATGCGACGTTCGTCTACGTAGTTGGAATCCACGAGCTGGATAGTGTTCTCGTACACGTAGTTTGCATCCGACTCCTTGCCATTTACTTTGATTTTCTGAAGCGAGTCGTTGGTAACAATGGTCACAGAGCGGGCATCGCGGATAACCAGTGTGTCGCCCATTTCAGTAGCCTGAGCAGTGGCGAAGCCAGCCAGAGCCACCAGTTAAAACAGTTTTCTCATATCTTCTATGTTTGATTAGTTTGTTATATTCTTCAGGGTCTCCAACGAGGCCTTTGGGCCTTCCAGATAGATAATCAGCAGTATCTCATCCATGTACTTGTAGCAAAGCATCCGGTGATTGCCACCTACAGGTTGTAGCTGCAAGTAAATTAAGTCGCTCCTTTTGCGGGTGATGCGCTGATAGTCGGTCTGAGGTACTCCTTCTATATCCTGTTCCACCAGCCTTACCACCTGTTCGCGCTCCTTTTTGCTCGGCTCAAAGCGCAGGCTGCGGAAATAGGTCAGCCCGTACTTGCTGAGCGAACGTCCACGCACCCGTGTCTCCACCATGCGTTCCATGGGGATCACCTTTCCCTCGAACAGAGCATCGATGTGCATTCCCTTCTGTGCCACGGCTGCCAGGTTGCAAGCCATGAAGGCCATCAATATCATAATTCTTTTCATATCCTATATACCTTCCTCTATATTAAACATCTCGTTCAGCTGACTCTCCACGGCATCCGTTTCACTGTCTGCGGTCACCAGAGCCGCCGAATGTTCCAGTTCTCTCATCACCACAGCCAGTTCCGTCGTTTTCTTACCATAGATATATGCCACGCATTCTTCTTGCTGCGAACGCTGGAACAACAGAATGCTGCCAAGGCCGATGACCAACGCCACCGAGGCTGCAATAAACCACCGGCGAGAGATTTTATGGTGTTGTAGTGGTATGACCTCGGCAGCAGGTTCCTTTGCTTCGGCAGGCTTGCTGCCTGTAATGGAAGAAAAGTCTAAGGCAGCCATGTCAAGAAACATCTCCCGACAGGCCAGCAGGTCTTGCGGTACGTCGTCCCGCTGGTAGAGCTGGTACAGCAACCTCTCTTCCTCAAGCATTGTCTCTCCCTGAAAGTAACGCTCGGTCAATGTCCTGATATCATTTGGAGTTTTCATATTCCTGTCGTTTTAAGTATTGTTCCTTGACGGCCATTCGTGCCCGGCTGAGTGCCTTCCGCACGGCTGTTTCATTCATCTGGAGCAGCGAGGCCAGTTTTTTCATTTCCATTCCCTGCATGTGGCGCAGGCGGAGAAGCGTCTGCTGCGCGTCGGGCAGGGTGTCAACCACTGCCATCATGCGTTCTATGCGTTCGTGGTTATCGGTGTCGGTGTCAGCATCTGCTGCAATCAAGCCGTAACCTACGGAACGTTGGCGACGCAACCAGTCAATGCAGATGTTTCGTGTCAGCACGGAAGCCAGACTGTCGATAGGTGGGTGTAACCGTTCATGCATCTGCCAGAGGCGCAGCAGTACATCTTGCACGACGTCCTCAGCATCCTCGCCATCTGTCAGATAGCGTCGGGCTTGTTCCGTCAGTCTTGGCCGTAGCCGCTGGGCCACCTGCTGAAATACCTCTTTGGTCATTCCGCTTTTTCTTTTGTCGTTTATAATATATACGCAGAAAGTACCATTTTGTGACATGCCAAACGGGAAAAAATGGGAAAAAGAATGAGGGGCATGACTGACAGCCTGCCCCTCATAGTGCCTACACGGTAAAAGACTACTCTTATATACTAACTTTTTTTAAAACATAAGCCATGTCCTCGCTCGGACAGACATCTTTATTTTTTGTTCTCGTCGCCTATGAGCGTAGCAGCCAGTATTTGCCTGATTTCCTGGGGTAGCGGCTTGCGCAGCAACTCCTCAGTCACGTTCTTTGCGTTAGTAATGGTGATTCGTTCGTTATTCTTCACAGTATAGCGAAGTATGCCTTGGTCTTCCATTTCGCCACCAAAGCTGACGGTACCTTCATCACCGTATTTCACTTCGCAGAAAACACCGTCTCCGCCGAAGCGGTATACCTTCGGGTCGTTCTGGTGATAGTACAGCCTCAGCATCACGTCGCCGTTAATCATCGTCCACAGTTGCTTGCCGTCCTTTTGAGTAATACAGTAGGTTCCGTCCAAAGGCTTGCCGTGGGCTTCGTCGGCGGTGTATGCTGCCTTGAAGAGGCTGATGATCTCAGGATTGGGCGTGATGCGCGACCACTGGTCGGTGTTTACCTTGCCATTGGCTAACGACAGGTCGCCGCCCTCTTTCGTCCAGTCGCTTTGGAAGGTGTTGTCGTTGATAAAGCGGTAGATAATGGGGAAACTGCGTCCGCCTACGAGTGTGTCGCCTTTCATGGCCAGTCCTTCGCCTGAGTAGCCGAAGCGCATATTCTTGCCGTCGCGGTAGGAGAAGTGGGGCGTGAAGAACACGTCGTCGCTATAGAAGGCATACTGCTTGAAGGGCGGGTAAATCTCGTATTGCGAGTCGGCGGCACGAGTGAAGTCCATCTGCCAAACGCCGTAGATGGCGTGGTGCTTGGCCTTACTGACTATCACCTGTTCGTTCATCTGGCAGCTCATGGACAAGATGGCTGTCAGCACAAGTACGGATGCAGCAGCCGAGGCTACCAGCCTGCGGCGTAAGCTGCGGGTTTCAAGTTTTTTGTTCATAAATACAATACGGTTTTTGATGGGTTTGGTGCCGAAGGCCGACTGTACGAGTAGCCACCGGCTTTGTTTTACGGTCATTTGTAGTAGGCTCAATTGGTATTGCTGGCGGTCAATGCCCTGTGCTAACACGTCGGCATCCACCTCAAACTCCAGCTGTAGCTTCAGCTCGTTGAACAGCAGCCACACGAAAGGGTTGAACCAGTTGATGGCCAACAGTAGTTCCGTGATGCACAGGCGGCGGAAGTGGTGGCGGCGTACGTGGCACAGTTCATGGAAGAAGACGTAGCGGCGCACCTCGCCGCTGAGTGCGGCTGGCAGGAATATGCTCCGGCCGAAGGAAAAAGGCTGGGAGTAGTTGGTATCATAAACGTCGGCTCCTTCTTCTGTCATAGTCTTCGGATGGCGGTGCCGTTCACGGGCAAACCATAGCAGCTGTGCCATGAAATAGACCAGCATGAGCACTACGCCGGCAAGGTAGACTGTCTGAAAGCTAAGGATTGCGTGCGTGTGGAAGGCAGACGTATGGACACTGCTGCCAGCGGCAGGCATTTCTGTGGCTGTCGTCTGCCTCGCTTCCCCTGTCAGGGCATGACTCACGGTTTGCTTCCCCGCTTGTGACCGGCTTTGCATCATGCTTGCCGGGTCTATACTCCGGCTCAAGGGGTACTCCTGCTCTACCACCCGTGCCGGAAGCAGGAATGTGAGCACGGTTGCCGCAACTATTGCCGCCACGATATATGCCTGCGCCCACCCCGCCTTGGTCTCCAAGCGCAATGTCAGACGGTATATGACGTATAGCAGGCCAGCTACAGCCATGCCAATGAATGGATAGAAGTTCCAGGCAAGAGTGATCATCATTACGGTATCATTATTTGTTATTGGCTACTGTCTCTGCTGTCTGATGATTTCCAACAGCTCGTCTATCTCCTCATCGCTCATTTTCTCGTTCTTGGTAAAGAACGATACCAGCGAAGCCACGGAGCCTCCGAAAAATGTGTTCTTTACGTCTGTCATGTAGTTGCGGGTGTAGTCCTCGCGGCTCACAAGTGCCTTGAACAGCTGCCCCTTGCCAATCTTTTCGGCCATGATGAACCCTTTCTCTTTCAGTATCTTCAGAAACGTGAGCAGGGTGGTCAGTGCCGGCTTCGGCTCTGGCATCTGTTCCATGATTTCCGCCGAGCGCCCTTCGCTGTTGGGCAGACTCCACAGCACATTCATTACCTGTGTCTCGGCTTTTGTCAGCCTTTTGTCTTTCATCTGATTGTCCATATCTCTAAAGTTTTAGAATTACGCGGCAAAGATACTCTAAAACTTTAGAACGAGCAAGCATTTTGTTCTAAAACTTTAGAACTTTAACGTTTGTTTTGATTTCCTGCGCGTCGAGAAACTATACCGAGCCGTTTCATGCTGTCACATATTTACAGACAACAGCACTATTTCCGGAGAGGCGACTTTCTTGAAATCCTGATCATATTTCGGTAGCAGTTCCGTGCTCTTTTGCGCTATGTTCCTTTTCTATTTGTCTCATTCTCGCGCGTACGCGCGTATATGTTGAGTTTAATCCGAAAACATCCCACCCATCCTACCCATCCGACACCCGCGTTAGGTGTAGGATGGGTAGGATGGGCAGGATGTTTTCGTGTTTTCTTTCATAATACGCGCGCACGCGCGAGAGAAACGGACAAATTGTTGTATTTTAACCTGTCAATCTGAAACTGACGGCAGAAGATCAGTGGCTCAAAGCAAGAAGCCCGTGACGGAAAACCTGCGTATCAAAGGATAGTTGGTACTTCAGATTTATTCCACGGGGTGGAATAATCGTAAACCAGTGGTTTGGAATCGTAAACCAGTGGTTTGGAATCGTAAACCAGTGGTTTAGCATCGTAAATCGGTGGTTTAGCATCGTAAATCGGTGGTTTAGAATCGTAAGCCAGTGGTTTACCATCCAATTCTCTCGAGAATGTTTCCCTGAAAAATAATGGAGGAAATAATAAAACAGGGGTTTTCCCGTTATAATAACGTGTTCAGAAGAATAATCCTGCTGGTACTGGCACTCGTTACAGCCTCCCTGTGCGTAAGAGCCCAGTACGATCCATCGTTCAGCCATTACTGGGCGATGGAACCGTCGTTTAATCCTGCTGCCGCCGGCAAGGAGTCGAAACTGAACGTTGCGGCAGCCTATAACATGACGATGGCGGGATTCAAACGCAACCCGAGGACCATGTATATCAGCGGCGACATGCCCTTCTATGCCCTCAGAAGCTACCACGGCGTGGGCCTGCAGATTGTGAACGACGAGATAGGACTCTTCTCACACAAGAAGCTGAGCGCACAGTACGCTTTCAAGCGCCGTGTGCTGGGAGGTATGCTAAGCTTAGGCGTGCAGGCGGGGCTGTTGACCGAGAATATGGATGGTTCCGATCTGGACTTGGACGAGGCGGGTGACCCTGCATTCTCCACGTCCGAGGTGAATGGTAACGGCTTCGACCTCGGTGCCGGAATCTACTATAACTACCGGAATATCTGGTATGTGGGAGCTTCCGCTCAACACTTGACCGCCCCCACCATTGACTTGGGCGAAACCAACGAGCTGAGCATTTCGCGGTCGTATTATTTTACCGCAGGATACAATATTCGGCTCAGAAATCCGTTCTTTACAATACAAACGTCTCTGCTCGGGCGTTCTGACGGCGTGGCTTACAGAGGAGATCTGACGGCGCGCGTGCGTTACACACACGAGGAGAAGATGATGTATGCAGGCCTCTCCTACAGTCCCACCAACTCGGTGACACTACTTCTGGGTGGACACTTCCACGGCGTTGTCGTGGGCTACAGCTACGAGGCCTATACGGGTGCCATCAGCTTGGGCAATGGATCACATGAGCTCTTCGTGGGCTACCAGACCGACATCAACCTCTACAAGAAGGGGCGCAACAAGCACCAGAGCGTGAGAATACTGTGATAGATAATAGGAGTTGACAAAATATGAAAAGTGAAACAAACAATAAGATGAAACGAATAATGCGTAGCATAATAGGCATTATGTATTGTGCATTATGCATTTGCCTTTTGGCTTCCTGCTTTGGCAGCAAGCTGGCCTCGCAGCAGGGCGGTGAGGTGACAGGAGCCGGCGGAAGGGCTTTCTCGGAGCCCGCTCCTTACGGAATGACGCTCATCAAGCGCGGCCACCTGCGTATGGGTATTGAGCAGCAGGACTCCCTGTGGGGCAAGCAGACGCCTGTCAGGGACATCTCCGTAGACGGTTTCTGGATGGATGACACGGAGATTACTAACTCCGAGTACAAGCAGTTCGTGAACTATGTGCGCGACTCCATTCTTCGTGAACGCCTGGCTGACCCCAACTATGGCGGCGATGAGTCGTACAAGATCGAGGAGGACAAGAATGGCGACCCCATCAAGCCCCACTTGAACTGGAAGAAGAACCTGCCGCGCAAACCCAACGAGGATGAGCAGCGTGCCATTGAGAGTCTCTACGTGACGAACCCTGTTACGGGAGAAAAGATGCTCGATGCCAGCCAGATGAACTTCCGCTACGAGGTGTATGACTACACGACCGCAGCCCTGCGCCGCAACCGTCTGAACCCCGAGGAGCGTAACTTGAACACGGATATCGTCGTCGACGAGAACGAGAAGGTGTGGATATCGAAGGACACTGCCTACATTGACGAGGAGGGAAAGATCATCCGTGAGACGCTCAATCGTGAGCTCAGCGGCCCGTGGGACTTCCTTAACACGTACATTGTTAATATATACCCCGACACGACCTGCTGGGTGAACGATTTTCCCAATGCCGACAACGAGGTGTATATGCGCAACTATTTCTCCAATCCCGCCTATAACGACTATCCTGTCGTGGGCGTGACGTGGGAGCAAGCCAATGCCTTCTGCGCCTGGCGTACGGAGTACTTGCTGAAGGGTCTTGGCCCCGCCGCCCGCTATGTACAGCGCTACCGCCTGCCCACGGAGGCAGAGTGGGAGTATGCCGCACGCGGCAAGGATGGCACGGAGTTCCCATGGGAGAACGAGGACGTGGCCACGGGCAAGGGTTGCTTCTTTGCCAACTTTAAGCCCGACGACGGTAACTACACCAAGGACGGCAACCTGATTACCTCGAAGGTGGGCATCTACAATGCTAACAGCAACGGTCTGTTCGACATGGCAGGTAACGTGGCAGAATGGACCTCGACCATCTACACTGAGGCAGGTGTCGACGCCATGAACGACGTGAACCCGCAGCTCACCTACAACGCGGCAAAGGAAGACCCCTACCGACTGAAGAAGAAGAGCGTGCGTGGTGGCTCATGGAAAGATCCTGAGAGCTATATCCGCTCCGCCTGGCGCAGCAGCGAATACCAGAACCAACCGCGAAGTTATATTGGTTTCCGATGTGTCCGCTCATTGGCCAACACTACCAGTGAGAAGGCAAAGCCGCAGTCAAAGAAAAAGAAGTAATACGTAGGCGTAATAACGTAATAACGCAAAACCGATAAGAAGATATGACACGTTATAGTAAATTCAATATCATCTACCGCTTGCAGAAGTGGTTGGACAGCGTTCCGGGGCAGACGTTCATGAACTATGCCTACAGCTGGGGTGCCTCCATCGTAATCCTGGGTACGCTTTTCAAGCTGACTCACCTGCCGGGTGCCAACTTCATGCTGTTCCTCGGCATGGGCACAGAGGTCGTGGTGTTCTTCATTGCCGCCTTCGACCGTCCGTTCGACAAGACGGCCGATGGCATGGAGCTGCCTACGCATGTGGGAGCAGTAGTAGGTGGTACGGAAAATCCGGATATTCTGGACAATCTGGAAAGACCGGAATACCCGGAAGGCTCTGCCCACGTCTCTGGTGGCGGCGTCGTTATCGGCGGCGGAGGTGGAACCGTTATCATTGGTGGTGGCGGTGCTGCCGGACCGATAGAACAAGCTACGGGACAGGCTGCCGTCGATACGGAGGCAATTGCTGCCGTCTCGTCCTCCGTCACGAACATGGCTGGCGGTGCCGTTATACCTCCCGTTCCTGTCAACCCCGAGTTGGAGGAGGCTACCAGCAACTACATCGACGAGCTCAAGAAGCTCACCGAGATGCTGTCGAAGGTGTCGGAGCAGAGCGAGCGTCTGGCACGCGACTCCGAAGAGATGGAGAATCTGAACCGTACGCTCACAGGTATCTGCAAGATCTACGAACTGCAGCTTAAAGGTGCCAGCGCACAGATCGGTACCATCGATGAGATCAATGAACAGACACGTAAGATGGCCGACCAGATTGCTGAGCTGAATCAGATCTATACCCGCATGATTGAGGCCATGACGGTGAATATGCCAAAGGTAGCGCAGCAATCATAGAGAATCTAGAAGGCTAGATAAGCCAGAATGACTAGAAATAAGAAGAAAAATGGCAATTAGAAAAAGACCCGTTTCTCCGCGCCAGAAGATGATTAATCTGATGTATGTCGTCCTCATGGCCATGCTTGCGCTGAACGTCTCGAACGAGGTGCTCAACGGCTTCTCCATCGTGGGTGAGAGCATCGGCAGGACGACGGAGAACGCCATCAAGGATAACCAGTCCATCTATGAGGCCTTTGAGGAGCAGATGAAAGCCAACCCGCAGAAGGTCCGTGAGTGGTACGAGAAGGCGCAGCAGGTGAAGCAGATGAGCGACTCGCTCTATGACTTCGCTGCCGAGCTGAAGCTGGCCATTGCCCAGGAGGCCGACGGTAAAGAGGGGAATCCTGATAATCTGGAGAATCAGGAAGACTTAGAGGCCAGCAACCAAGTGATGTTGGCTCCCGGTCGCGGCCGCGGCGAGGCTCTGAAACTGGCTATCGACTCGTACCGCGAGCGTATTCTGAAGATGATCCCCGACACTTCAAAGCAGCGTAGCATAGCCAACGACCTGACGACAGAGGTGTCGGCCAAGCGTCGCACATTGGGGAAGAATTGGCAGGAGACACAGTTCGAGGCTATGCCAGCCATTGCTGCCGTCACTATCCTGTCAAAGTTGCAGAGCGACGTACGCAACGCCGAGAAAGAGGTGCTGCACACCTTGGTGCAGAACATTGACGTGAAGGATATCCGTGTCAATGCCTTAGAGGCCTTCGTTATCCCCAACTCGCAGACCATCGTACGCGGCGACAAGTTCTCCGCCCACATTGTCATGGCTGCCGTGGACACCACGCAAGTGCCCGACATTTATATCGGCAACCAGAAGGTAACGCTGCACAACAACCTCTACGAGCGCATCTGCGGCGCTACGGGCGATTTCACCTTGGCCGGACACATCGAGACCGTCAATGGCAATGGCGACAAGATTCGTCGTGACTTCTCGCAGAAGTACACAGTGGTAGATCCCAGCGCGACAGTCTCTGCCGACCTGATGAACATGCTCTATGCCGGTTATAACAACCCCATCAGCGTCTCCGTGCCTGGTGTGCCCCTGAACAAGATCCAGGCCACCATGAGTGGAGGTACACTAACGGCTGTCGGTCCTGGCAAATATATTGCCCGTCCGGCAAAGGTGGGCGAAAATGCTACCATCACTGTCACGTCTACCAATACTGGCCGTGCACAGCAGATGGGGCAGTTCACTTTCCGTGTGCGTAAATTGCCCGACCCGACGCCATATATCAACGTGAAGGATGAGCACGGCAATCCTAACCGTTTCAAGGGTGGCGGTATGGCTAAGGCCAACCTCATGGGCATTGACGGAATCGGTGCCGCCATCGACGACGGCATCCTTGACATTGCCTTCACGGTGGTAAGCTTCGAGACCGTGTTCTTTGACAATATGGGTAACGCCGTGCCTATCCCGAGCAACGGTGCCAGCTTCTCTGAACGCCAGAAGGATACCTTCCGTAAGCTGCAGCGTAACCGCCGCTTCTACATCTCCCGTGTAACGGCTGTCGGCCCCGACGGCATCCAGCGTACGCTGCAAAACCCGATGGAAATCATTGTCAAGTAACGAACGTAATGGCGTAATAACGTAATATCGAAATAACGAAATAACGACAATATGAGAAAAACAATTGCGCTTATAACCATAGCCCTGTTGACGGCAGGTGCCGTTTCGGCTCAGCCCAAGAAGAGTCGTGTGCAGCAGACACAACAGACGCAAAAGCAACAGAAACAGGGTTCGTCGTCGAGCAGTATGACGCGACGGATGCAGATTAGCTACCCCGTGGCGCTCGATATGGATGAAGATGTAGTGTGGCGCCGCGACATCTACCGTGAAATAGACCTCAACGACGATGCCAACGCAGGTCTCTACTATCCCGTGCAACCGCAGGGCAAGGAGATGAACCTCTTTACCTATATCTTCAAACTGGCACAGAACGGCTACATTCCCATATATGAGTACTCCATTGCCAACGATGGCAACGACGTGTTCACCGATCAGACGAAGGTGCAACTGAAGACAGTGCTCAACGACCGCCACATCTTCTACGAGGAGCAGGACGGCAAACTGAAGGTGGACAACAGCGACATACCCTCACAGGAGGTGACGAAGTACTACCTGAAGGAGAGTGCCTACTACGACCAGGGTAACTCCACCTTCCATATCAAGGTGCTGGCACTTTGCCCCATCATGATGCGAGAGGATGACTTCGGCGGCGAGGCCACGCAGTACCCACTGTTTTGGGTGAAGTACAGCGACTTAGAGCCGTTCCTCAGCCGCCAGACGGTGATGACATCGAACGTGAATAATGCCGCCACCATGTCGATGGACGACTACTTCACCCTGAACAAATACAAGGGGAAAATCTACAAGACCACCAATATGATGGGTAAGACACTGGCACAGATAGCCGGCGGCGATTCCACCAAACTGTCTGCCGAGCAGCAGCGTATAGAGGCCGAGCTGGAGCAGTTCCGCAAGAATATCTTCGGTGACCCTGCTAAGAAGGATTCGCTCGACTCCATTGCCAACAACCACCCGCAGAACATTAAGGCTTCTGCCAAGGCAAAGGCTAAGAATAAGGAACCCAAGGTGAAGGAGGCAAAGGCCAGCCGCAAGCGCTCGTCCTCCACGTCTACCTCTACCAGCTCCGCCGCCCGCGTCAGTGTACGCCGTCAGCGACACTAAAAACAAGTCGAAATTGTACGCCATTATCAACTAAGAAAGGAAAACATATATGAAAGAGAAAGGGATAAACAAGAACATGCTGGTGATGAGGTTGATTGGTTTATCATTCATCCTTGGTCTGTTGTCATTGAGTCCGGCTCAGGCACAGACGGTTCAGTTCGGTGTGAAGGGTGGTCTTGATGCCACGAACATGAAACTGAAGGGTGATGTGTTTGATACGTCCAACCGCATGGGTTGGTTTATTGGCCCGACG
>ONKY01000003.1 GCA_900318585.1 uncultured Prevotellaceae bacterium | reverse complement strand
CGTGGTGATGATGATTACACCGTTGGCGGCGCGCGAACCGTAGATACTGGCCGAAGCGGCATCTTTCAGCACCTGGATGCTCTCGATGTCGTTGCCGTTCAGCTCGTGCATACCTGCCTTCGTGGGCACACCGTCGATGATGTATAGAGGGTCGTTGTCATTCAGCGTTCCGATACCACGGATGCGAACCGTTGCTGCACCGCTCGGGTTACCATCGGCGCTGATGTTCATGCCTGGTACACGACCCTGCAGGGCCTTCATCGGGTTGTTCTCGTTCTGCTTGGCTATTTCGTCTACGCTCACGGTCGAGATGGCACCTGTCAGGTCGGCCTTGCGCTGGGTGGTGTAGCCTGTCACTACTACTTCCTGCAGCACCTTGTCGTCTGGCACCAGTGTCACCTTCATACCGTTCTTGGCGGCCACCTCCTGCGTCTGGTAACCAATGTAGCTGACGACGAGGGTTGCGCCAGCCTTCACCTTAATATTGAAGTTGCCGTCGAAGTCGGTCACTGTTCCGTTCGATGTGTCCTTCTCCTTCACGGTGGCACCGATGACCGGTTCACCAGTCTCGTCGACTACCGTTCCCGTCATCTCTGTTTGCGCGTACATTATTGTACTTGCAAAGATGAGCAGTGTGCTCAGTAAAAGTCTTTTAAGTCTTTCCATTTGCTTTTCGTTTTAAATTAGTACTTTGTTTGCTGAATTTCTAATGCAAAAGTACTAACTATATCAATATCAGTATAAAAGAAATCGTTCATTGCTCGCCAAATTTGTTACATGTAACATTTTTGACAGCCAATGAACGAAATTTATAAGACAAAGGGCGCGTTCTTAAGATGAGCGTACCTCTCCAGGCACCTTTCCATATTCATCCTTGAAACATTTGGTGAAGTAGCTTGGAGCGGTAAATCCTACGGCATAGGCCACCTCGCTGACACTTTTGTCAGTGGTGAGTAATAGCTGGTAGGCACGGTTCAGTCGGGCAGTGCGCAGTATTTCCACGGGAGAAGAATCCGTAATTGACTTCACCTTGCGGTAGAGTTGTACACGGCTGAGATTCATATCGGCGGCCAAATCCTCGACGCTGACGTCACTGTCGTCGAGACGTGCCTCAACCACTTCCTTGAAGCGGGTGATAAATAATGAGACGGAAGAATCTACAGGCTCCCCCCCTGCCTCTCCTTGTGAGAGAGGAGGATCGTTGCCGTCTTGTTGGTCGTCTGCAGCAGGAGTATCTTCTCCTCTCCCTTCAGGAAGGGGCTGGGGCTCCATATTCCATAACGTATTCACCACACGCTCACGCTGCATACTAATCTTGTTAAGATGGTAGATGTAGAACAGCACGATGGCAATCAGTAGCAGTGCTATGATACCGACAGCCATCCAAGTGATGACACGTTGTTTGTCGAGCTCCTGCAGGTAACCATCCGATTGTTTGTGCAACAGATCTACATTGTGTCCCTGACGTATCAGCTCTTCGTGTTGTAGCAACAGGACGTTGGCGTTGTCTCTTGTAACCAGTGATGCCATGAGGCGGTTATCCTTCTCGTAAGGTTTCCCCCCAAGTATGTTCATCGCCAGCTGGAGCACCTCGTCACCGTGGGTGGGATAGATATATGAAGCCTCAAGGATAGAGTCGCGTACACATGCTATGCCATTATCCTCGCCAGGCAGACCGTCGATACCACAGTATTTTGTGGAGCGAAGAGTGCTAAGAGTGGAAAGGGCTTTGCGAGCGCCTACGGCCATGCGGTCGTTCTGACCAAAGACGAAGTCGACGTTTGACAAATCTCCTTGATAACCTTTCACGGCTTTTATGGCACTTTCTTCTGTCCAGTCGCCTTGCAATGAGGCTACAAGAGCTATGTTAGGATAGTTGCTGAGAGCCTTTACAAACCCGTTATGACGATCAATTGCAGGCGAAGAGCCTTTCAATCCCATGATTTCGATAACGCGCCCTTTACCTTTTAGTTGCGTAGCGATGTACTCGCCCATCAAGCGGCCCATTTCGTAGTTATCGGCTCCAATATAGGCCGTGAATTTCTGAGAGTTTGTCTTGCGGTCGACAACGATGACCGGTATGCCTTTATCGAACACCTCGTCGATAGCTGGCGATACAGCAGCTACTTGGTTGGGAGCCACAATAAGCAGATCCATACCCTCTTTCAAAAATTGGTGGATTTGGTCTATCTGCTTTTCGTCGCTGTCGTCGGCCGAGGCAAACCTCAATTCTACATTATTATAGACGTAGGTTCCCATCTTCAGTTCATCGTTCAGCTTGTCACGCCAGATGTCCTCCGAGCACTGCGACACTCCAATCACATAATGGGGTTTCTTCACCGAACAAGCAAGAAAGAGCAGCATAGACGCCAGGATAAATAGTATACTTTTCATCTTTTGTAGTATCTTAAGAACGATATTTCTCATCATTTGAAACAATTGTTATAGTCAGCTCTTGCAAATCTGTATACCTTTGCCCCCGCCAACGGAAGCCCTTCTATCAAAATAGAGTGTGAGGCTCTGCTTCTTCAAGTCCTACACAACACCACATCGTTTGGATACTTGAAAGGTCAGCAGCCCACACTCTAAATGTGTGCCACCTGCCTTCGACATCCTGTGGTTTGGTGTTGTGTAGGGTCGAAAGATAAGCGCACCTAATCCTTATTCCAATAAAGTCGCTACAAAGATACAAAAAAAAAGAATCACTCCTCCCTTTTTCACTTTTTTTAGTATGAAAATAAGGGTGAATGACGAGGGAGGGTTTTAGAAGTTGGAGCGGATGGCGAGGTAGCGGTTGATGGTGTTGACCGTCAACTCTTGTGGGGTAGTAAGCAATGAGAGGATACCATGCTGGCGAAGGGTGGCACAGATGAGCTGCTTTTCACCAGCAAACTTTCGGGCGACATCCTGTTGGCTGCGCTCCTCTGCCGTGAGGGGCTTTTTGTCGATGAAATCGGCTATTTCCGTGTCTTCAAAGAATACAACGAGCAGGCGGTGGCGGCGGGCTATCTGCTGGAGGAAGGGCAGCTGGCGGCGCAGGGACACCAGCCCCATGAAATTGGTGAAGAGCACTAAGAGGGAGCGCTTGCTGATGTGGCGGCCTATGGCTACGGAGAGTGCGGAGAAGTCGGTCTCGCCGAAGTCGGTCTGTTCAGCGTAGAGGGTCTCCAACAGGGTCTTGATATACCCCGGTCGGCGGTCGGCGGCCACGATGGTCTCCACGCCGGCGGTGAAGGTGATGAGGCCGGCACGGTCTTCCTTGTGCATGGCCACGTAGCTGAGTGCCAACGAGGCGTTGATGGCATAGTCGAGCAGGGTCATGCCACAGAAGGATTGCTGCATGACGCGTCCCTTGTCGATGATGGCGAACACTTGCTGCGAGCGCTCCTGCTGGTAGACGTTCACCATGGGACGGTGCAGACGGGCGGTGGCCCGCCAGTTGACGGTGCGGTAGTCATCGCCACGCAGATAGTCGCGGATATGCTCGAACTCCGTATTGTTGCCAATGCGGCGCACTCGCTTGATGCCGGGTTCCTGCAGGTTCTGGCTGATGGCAGTCAGCTCCAGCTGCCGCAGCCGCTGGTAAGAGGGATAGACTTTCACATCCTGCGGGGTGGCGCAGGTGTAACGGCGCTCTACGATGCCTAACCAGGTGGAGACGAACACCCGCACATGGCCGAAGCTGTAGACGCCGCGGTGCGTGGGGCGGAGGGAGTAGGAAATGGCAGCAGTTAATTCCGCGCTCGGCATCCCGACAGGGTGACGCTTTGCTTGCAAAGAATTCCGAATTCCGCGCTCGGCATCCCGACAGGGTGACGCTTTGCTTGCAAAGAATTCCGAATTGGAAGTACCGCTTAATTCGTCATTCTTAATTCGTAATTCGTAATTCGTCATTCGTAATTCGTCATTCGTAATTCTAAAAGAGACATCACGGCGCTGGAACTGGACGGGTGCCTCGTCGATGATCTCAAGGCGGACGGGGAAGGGATAGGTACTCTCTACGCTGATGCTGACCTCATTGTCGTCGCCATTGCTGAAACGCTCGCCCACACGGCGGGTGGCGCTGATGCCGCGGCGGTGCCACAGCAGGAGCACGTCGGCCAGCACGGCAAGGAATAGGGCCAGCGTCAGCCACCGCCCTATGGTGAAGAGCGGGACGAAGGCGAAGCCGGTGCCTGTGATTAGGATGATGGCCAGCAGCAGGAGGTAGAAACGACGGCGCAGATACATTCTTACGAATTATGAATTACGAATTATGAGTTATGAATTTTCGTAATTACTTCGGCACTTCCACCTTGTCTATCAGTCGGAGGGCCACTTTCTGCGGTGTGTAGCCTTCCATCTCGGCCTCGGCGGTGAGCACGAGGCGGTGCTGGAGCACGGCGGGCGTGACGGCTTTCACGTCGTCGGGGGTGAGGAAGTCGCGGCCCTGCAACAGGGCGTAGGCCTTGGCCGACTGGAGGATGGCCACCGACGCACGCGGTGAGGCACCTAAGAAGACTACGCGGCTCTTGCGCGTCTGCTGTACGATGTCCACGATGTATTGCAGCAGCGATGTCTCGGCGTAAACCTGAGAGAGCAGACCGCGCAGCTGCAGCAGTTCGTCCTTGGTAATGACAGGTTGGATGCGGCTGAGATCGGTGAACTGTCTGTTTTCGTGGTGACGCTGTAGGATGAGCAGTTCTTCCTCGGCAGTGGGATAGTCCATGACGAGCTTCATAAGGAAACGGTCGGTCTGTGCCTCCGGCAGCTTGTAGGTTCCCTCCTGCTCCACAGGGTTCTGCGTGGCAAGGATGGTGTAGAGTGGCGACATGGGGTGCGTCTGACCGTCGATGGTGGCCTGCCGCTCCTCCATCACCTCAAACAGGGCAGCTTGAGTCTTAGCGGGGGCGCGGTTCACCTCGTCCACGAGCACGATGTCTGCAAACACGGGGCCGGCGTGGAACTGGAACTCCTGGGTCTTCATGTTAAAGACGCTGGTGCCCAAGACGTCGCTGGGCATGAGGTCGGGCGTGAACTGCACACGGCTGAACTGTGCGTCGATGAGGCGGGCAGTGAGCTTGGCCAAGAGTGTCTTGGCTACGCCGGGCACGCCTTCTATGAGCACATGGCCTCCGGCGAGAATGGCGGTGAGGAGCAACGCTACGTTCTCGTCCTGGCCAACGATGACTGCTGCGATGGCCTGTCGCAGTGCTTGTACCTTCTCGGCAAAGGCCGTGAGGTCAACGGATTGTTTTCTTTCGATGTTTTCTTCCATATTCAGTTGTCTTTTGTTCTGTGATATTGCAGGGTGCCAATGCGGCGGATGAAGTCTAACTGGTAGTTCCTCGGCGGCTCATCCTCGGGGATGGCGCGCTGCCGGCGGCGGGCGGAGAAACCCATGAGCAGCACGATGCCTAAGAGCGAAAGGTAGAGTGCCCAGCGCAAGGGCGGCCGTTCAATGAGCTCGCGGAAGGGGGAGCTCTCTGCCGTATTGACGTTTGGCATATAGGCCTCGGTGCGTACGACGGGCAGCGGCTTCAGGCGGTTCATGAGGCGGTGGACGTAGGCGGGGTGGTTGAGGATGCCGTAGTTGGTGAGCAGCATCGGTGTGGTGACCAGGATAATCTCGCCCTTGCCTATAGGGTAGCTCAGTGCCACGACGTCGGGCACCTTTATCATGGCGGAGTCGTCTTTCAGGTAGGGGCTGTCCTTGGCGATGTGCTCCGTGGCAAACTTCTGCCCTTCTTCATCGTTGATCTTGGCCAGCGGTTCCATGGGTATGGTGTCGTTGGGCAAGAGGCAGGAGTTGATGAGCTTTGCTTGGCATTGGAACACAGCCCGCTGATAGTGGAGCGTGTCACCCGTCCAGAAGATACTGTCGTACTGAGCATCCATTTTCATGGCATTGTTGAAAATGAAATCGCCATGAGAGCTGCAGTGGATACGCAGGGTGTCGCACACGTAGCTGTCGAAGAACGAATGGGCGTATAGGATGCGGTTGCCGCGCGCTGCCAGGGCAAGGAGGGTGTCGATGTTGACTGACTCGGAATGGTAGCCCGTGCGGAGGATCATGATGGAGCGGGGCGGAGTCTTCTCCACGGCGAGCTGCGAGATGGTCTTGCGACAGACGGTATAGCCGTGGGGCATGGTCTCGGCGAGCAAGCTGTCGAAGGCGTAGCAACCGAAGGGCTGACGGTCAACGTGGGCGAAGCTGGGCTTCCACATGAAGCGGCGCGGCATCTGGTACTCCAAGGCGAGCAATAGCACCAAGAGCAGGACGACGAACAGCCAGAACTTACGGCTCATGCGTCACCTCCTTTCTCTGGTCGCACACCTCGTCGTAGAGCTCGCGGGTAGCGGGGAAGTTGCCGTAGCGCACACGCAGGAAGGTGGAGGTGAGGGCACGGAAGGCAGCCACCTTGGCGGGGAAAGCGGAATTTCCAGATTGTCCGGCAATCTCCTGCACATACTGCATAGGGGTCTTAAAGGGCTGCCAGTCTATCTGCCCGCCGTCGGCCAGGGCTTTCAGCGTCTGGAGGTAGCGCAGACGGATGGCCTCGCGGTAATCCTCGCTGTGAAGAGCCTGGCTGATGGATTCCTCAAAGTCCACGCCGTAGATGGTGTCCTCCGTCTCGGCTTCCTCTGCCTGTAAGGAGCTTTTGCGTTGGAATAGCCCGGGATGGTTGCGCCAGACGTACCATCCGACAAGCGCCAAGGCAGCGATGGCCAACAGGATGAGCAGGAAGGTGGTGAGGTCGCTGTTCCATGCCTGACCGAAGATGCTGCGCAAGAGCTCGTTGAGCTGCATCCTGAGCCATTCCATGACAGAGGTGCCGTCTCCAACCAGTTCACGGTTGTAGTCGAAGTCCGGCTGTGACTGCCACTGGGCTATCCGCACGGTATCTATGGTCAGCGTATCACTCATGGTTCAATGTTCTTTGCAAGACCTCCGCAAAGCGCCTGAGCACCCACGGAGCGCAAGAAAGCGAGCAAGCTCGAGCGCAACATTCTTGCCTTGCAAGCGCAACGTTCATCGTTCAACGTTCATCGTTCAACGTTCAATGTTCAACGTTCATCGTTCAACGTCTCAAAGTTTTCAATGTCCTGGTCAACGGTCACGCCGTCTATCTTCTCGCTGGCATGTCCATACTGGTAGGCCAAGCCGATATAGAGGAGGCTCATCAGGATGTTGCCGCAGTAGGAGGAGACGGCACCAAGCACATACTGGATGGCGGAATAGCCGAAGGACGAGACGAAGCCCGCCGCCGTGCCCTGGGTGGTCAGCAACTCCTTCACCAGCGTCATGATGTAATATGGAGTGGTGAGAATGCTTGAGATGATAGAGGTGATGATGTAGAGCACCAGGCCCACGCCCACGATGCCTGCCCAGGTGTTCCAGCCTAAGCGAATGGACTTCGTATAGGCTTTGACGATGCCCGTCTCGCGTTCAAAGAGGTAGATGGGTGATACCAGGACAAAGAGTGGGGCACCCACCAGAAGGAGCACAATGAACGGGAAGGCGAAGGCTGGGCTGATGAGCAGGAAGGGCACGGCGATGAGAACGAATAGCGCCAGCACCACAATTCCCGCGAGCAGCAGGATGAACTGCCGGCCGAACATACGCAGCACGCCGGGACGCAGCTCCTCGGCGGTAATGCCTTGCAGACGCTGTTGGCGCTGCTCGTACTGCTGCATCATGGTATAGACAATGGCCTCCAGTAGCATGGTGACCAACATCTGGACAATCCCCATCAAGGCCATGGAGCCTATCCATGAAAGCATCTCGCCCGTGTCCGCTTTGTTTTGGACGGACTGCCCTATCTTCTGCACAAATTCCATGTAGTCGCTCAAGAAGTTGTTGCTGATGAATGTCTCCACCAGCGAGATGGGCAGCATGAGGTAAGTGAGGTATTTCAGCAGGGGACGCCAGTTCTCGCGAACGAAGTCGAAGGTGTCGGAAATCTTCTCGCCGAAGGTTCGGATGTGGTAAAGTTTAATCGTTGGTTTTTCCATTATGGTTGATTCTCTTTCTGGGTAATATAATATAATAATAGATGACAAAGGTCAGCGACGAGAGGATAATGAGCAGCCGTAGTGCGGCGGGCCATTCCACGTGACGGGTGGCAAAACTCTCGATGAAACCGGCTAAAATGAACACGGGAACGGTGCCAATGACTATCTTCAGACCCCGCCGGGCACCCCGTCGGAAAGAGGTCAGGCGGGGGTAGGTGCCAGGGAAGAGCCAGCCGTTGCCCATGGCAATGCCTGCGGCACCGGCCACGATGATGGCAGAAATCTCCAGCGTGCCGTGCAGCCAGACGGCCAGGGCAGACTCCCACACAAGACCGTGCTGGGCAAAGAAGGTCTGGAACGAGCCGAGCATCACACCGTTCTGAAAGAGGAGGAAGCCCGTGCCCACACTGGTGAACACACCCAAGGCAAAGACGAAGAACGACACCTTGACGTTGTTCAGCGTAATCATGCCGAACATGGCGTCCTCGGGGTTACCGTCGTAGACAGCCATCGGCGTGCCGTTGGCAATGTTCTGGAGTGTCATGTCCACATAGCGGTCGCCCAGGATGATGCGGCAGAACTCTGGGTCGAGCAACTGCGACAACATACCCACGGCGGCACTCACGACAAAGATGATGAACGACAGGAGCAACTCGCGGCGAGCCTCCCACATCGTCAGCGGCATCTCGTGGCTCCAGAACGTCAGCAGGCGCGACCACGGCTGGCGGCGAGAACGGTAGACCTCGTTGTGGAGGGCGGAAGCCAGGTTGTTCAGATAGCGCGTAATCTTCGAGTTGGGATAATGGGTTTGTGCGAAGGCCAGGTCGCTGGTGATGTCGAGATAGACGTCGGCCAGGTCCATAGGCTGTACTTCGGCAATGCTCTCCACCGTCGCTTCCGCCTCGTGCCATTTGTCAATATTCTGCCTGATAAACGTTACCTCTTTCATAACACGAGTGCAAAGGTACGAATAAGTGAGCGAAATGCAAAAGGAAAACTCGTTTTTCTTTTCATTTCCGAGCGAAAGTACCTAAGGCGGTAGGCCAAAGGTAATAAAAAAAGGATTAGTGAAAAGTGAAAAATTAGCTGCCGCCGATAGAAATTCTCAATTGTCAATTGTCAATTCTCAATTAAAAATAGTACCTTTGCACGCTGTATGGCTACAAAGAACATTGTGACGGGACAATATGTCCGTATAGAGCAAACGCCGGGAAGCGTCGGCGAGAGGATGCTTGCCCAGCTGATGGACTGGGTGGTACAGGCAGCTTACGTGACGCTGATGTTATACCTCGGCAGTTTCCTGAAATTGGACCCCAGCCCCCTCGTTGTGATTCTCTTTGTGGTACTGCCCCCGGTGTTCTACTGTCCGCTTTGTGAACTATTTGCCGGCGGCCAGACCTTCGGCAAATGGGTGATGAAGCTACGCGTGGTGATGACCGACGGCAGCAAGCCTTCGCTCAGCGCCTGCCTGCTGCGCTGGCTGCTGATGATTGTTGACGGTCCGCTGCTGGCCTATTGCGGTGTACTGGTCATGCTGGTGAGCCACCACAACCAGCGCATTGGTGACCTGGCGGCGGGCACGCTCGTGGTGAAACTGCGCAGCTACAGCAAGATTCAGGTGAGCTTGGACGAGTACGACTACCTGACGCGCAACTATCACCCTGCTTATCCGCAGGCTGCCGACTTGTCATTGGAACAGGTGGACGTCATCACGAGGACGCTGGAAAGCGACGTGCTCGACCGTATCACTGCCCTGTCACAGAAGGTGCAAGCCGTCTTAGGTGTGACGAAACGCGAGTCCTTGGACGAGTTTTTCCTGCGCCGCGTCGTGCGCGACTATCAGTACTATGCTTTGGAAGAGGTATAGCATCCCCGTGCGAGCAAAGCTCGCCCGCTCGCCTTTCAACATGGCGCAACTCGGCGCGATAAGCATCACGCTCTACATGTCTGAATTGGAGGCTGCAAAAGTAAGATCAAAAAACGCTAACAGAAGCCTCAGGAGTCTTTGTAGCCCATGTAGAGAAGTCTACAAGTTCATTGAGTCTTCGTAGTGTGGCATAGCCGCCAGCATTTCGAAGAACCTCTATTACTTGCTGCTCCTGAGTGACTTTCTGCATTAGTTGTGTCTCTATAGTTTTTCTATTTCGTCGATGGAAAGACTGGTATATTTTGAAATCAATTCAGCAGACATGCCATCTGCTTTCATCTTACGGGCATTATCCATGTTAGCCTCAGCTTTCCCTTCTGCTCTTGCTTCTGCTTTTGCCGTATTGATGGCATTATTGATGTCACGATAGGCCTTGACACTATCCTCGTAGCCGCGACGCTCCTCAGGTGAGAAACGGGCTATTTCCGCCTGTTCGAAGAGTTTGGTGAACACCTTTTCTTGCAAAGCCTTGGGGCGCTCGAACAGACGAGAAAGGTTGCGAAGCACAAAGAGCCACTTGTCGAACATGGTCTCCAACTCATCTTCCGTCTTGTTGAACTTTGGCATTTCGAGATAGATGTAAGTCAATTTGTCGAAGAACACCTTCTTGGTCTGAGTATCCATCAACTTTACCTCATGGTGATAGCAGTCCTGGGAATAGTCATCATCGCGGAACACGAAGTTGAGTACACCTACGGTATAAACTTCCTTCAGGTTGAAGTCCCAATCCTCGCCAACCTTGGTCTGTTCCTGAATAGGGAAAGTAGAGTAAAATACGCTGCGGTCTTTGTAGTACTGCTGCGACACGTTCTGCATCTCAACGATGAACTTACCGCCATCCTCGTCCTCGCAATACACATCAAATATGGCACGACGGTTGCCATAGATACCAAAATGCTCCGTTGGCAAATACCTGATATCCTTGATATTCCGCTGACCTTTGAGCAGGGCATTGAGGAAACTGATGAGCAAGTCTTTGTTCATCTCTGTACCAAACAACTTCTTGAAGCCGAAGTCAGTATACGGGTTAATATATTTCTCTTTAATATCCTGTGCCATATTTCGTTAATTATTTAATCCCTGCATTCTTAAGTCCCGTTCTTGCTATGGCAAGCGAACAAGTTCGAGTGCGTAGCAAGCGTCACTCTTCGTGATGCCGAGCGATAGTCGTCCCTTATCAAGGAACTCTAAATCTGCTGCAAATGTACTAATAATTATTTAAATACGATGTATTTAAGCGAAATAATTAAGAAAATATATCATATTATTCAATTGTACCAAGCGTTTCGCGTTTCAGGCGTTTCAGCGTTTCATGGGGGTATCCTAATTTCGTTTCTTCCCCCATAATTGTTTATAACTATCTAATAATTAATATATTATATATATAATAGAGGAGAATTGACACTCAATATACCCCCTACTGAAACGCTGAAACGCTGAAACGCGAAACGCAAGGCCATCATAGCCGTTTAACGTAAATAGCTGAATATCAATAAGAAGTACGATATTACCAAACCCAAGACGCCCAGTATGACAACCCTTGGCAAGGACACGAAGTGCTTCAAATTGCTGCTTTTGCGGACAATTCGTGGCATGAAAACCATCCTCTTACCTATGTTATCTCCTATTTGGGGCTCCAAAAATGAAAAATTCTCTCCAATATCAGAAGGCTTTCGTGATGATAGGCGGCTACTTTTTGCAAATACCCGCCACTTATTTTCAAATACCCGCCACTTATTTCGGAAAAAGTGGCGGGTATTTTGTGAAACTTACCCTTTATGGCTGAGCCCTCATTGTTACCTTATTACTGCACCTTTATTTCCAGAATCTTTTCCCTGATGATGTACTCGTATTTCATCCTCAGGGCATTCTCTGTGGCGGTGAACCATTGCTGGCGGCTCTGGCTGAGGTCAAACAGGGTGGCCATGCCAGCCTCGTAGCGCTTCAGGACATATTGGTATGAGAGGGAACAGGCCGTTTCCGCCTTCACCTCAGCCTCATAGCGCTTGCGGGCAGTCACAGCCTCCTGCCATGCCTGGCGGATGTCTTTCTGCAATTGCTGCCGGGTGTCGTCGTAGGCCAGTTGGGCATCCATCAGGTTCACCTTGGCCGTGCGTATGTGTGCCCTCGTTTCAAAGGCATTAAAGATAGGTACGGAGAGCTTTAGCCCCACAATGGCGTGAAGGAAGTTCTTCCGTTTCCATTCGGAATCAAGGCTGAAATGGTAGCTGAGACTACCGAACGACCCCCAAGGAGAGACCAACGGCACTTGCCCGTCGTGCTTTGCCCGGGTGTCGAGGCTGGCCCAGAGCGTGCCGAGTTCACCGACGAGGGAGAGGGTCGGATAGTAACCGCTACGAGCCACCTTCACCTCCTGCTCAGCCTGCTGGATAGTGTAGCCAGACGACAATATGGCGGGGTGAGAGGGAGAAATAGTGTACGGGGGTACGGGGGTGCGAGGGGACGGGTTGTCGTCCGGCTCGGCGATGTCGAAGTCCACGGAGTCGGGCAGGTTCAGCAGCTGCCTCAGGTCAAGCTTTGACAGCTCGGTTTCACCTTCTGCTGCCACTAACAGGGCCTCGTCACGGCTCACCATGGCCGCCGCCTCAGCCACGTCGCTCTCAGGCCGTTTGCCCTTGTCAAAAAGCGATTGGGCCCTTGTCTGCAGCAGCTGCGAGACTTCCAACCGCTGCCGGGCAATCTCAGCCTCACCTTTGTTATAGAGCACCTGCAGATAAGCCGCAGCCACCTCTATCCTGATATTCTTCTCGGCATGGCGTACATCCTCTATGGAGGCTAAGAGCGAATACTTGTCGGCCTTTATCTGGCTTGACAGACGGCTGCCTGTATAGAGGGGAACGGCGGCTGACACGCCCACACCCAAGACAGACATATCCGCATCCAACCGATGATGGTCGCCAGAATGACGGAGCGTGCCCGTATAGGCTCCCAGGTCGCCGCTGAGGCGTGGCAGACGGGCATCCCTGCTGGCCTGTGCCTTCACCTCATGTCGTTTCTGCTCATATTGCCGATGCGCCATCTCCGAGCTATGGGCTATGGCATAGTCCATACACTCGTCGAGCGTCCACAGCTGTTGCGCCCCTGCGGGGCTAAATGATAAATGATAAATGATAAATGATACTATCATCCATCCTTTTTCACTCCACGCTTTATTCAATACTTTCATACGTTATGTTTTTGACGGCGCAGCCAATTATCATTTATCATTTCTCATTTAGGCCGAAGGCCGCATGATTCCCCCTGAGCAGCTCGCCGCTCTTCACGCCGCCCTTCAGTTCGATGGACAGACCGTCGGACAGCCCAATCGTGACGGCACGGCGTTCAAACTGCTGGTGAGCCAGGTCATCGGGGGGAGAGGTGAGCACATAGACGTAAGGCTTGCCGTCCTCGAACGAGATGGCTGTCTCGTCGCACGACAGCACGTTGGCAGCTGTACCTAATATTATGCTGGCGTTGGCACTATAGCCGGAGCGGATGGTCACGTCGTCAGGAATGCTGGCGGTGGCCTTCACCTCGAACATCTTCGCGCCGTTCTGCATCTCGCCCTCGGGAGCTATGTAATCGAGCGTGGCAGGAATGGTCACCTCCTGCATGGAACCGAGGTGCAGCTCCATGTCCATGCCCACCTTGAGCATGGCCACCTCCGTTTCGTCAATGAAGCCGCGGAAGATGATGTCGCTCATGTCGGCAATCTTCGCCACCGTGGTACCCTCGGTAAAGGCGCTGGTGCCTGAAACGGAAGCCCCTTCCTTGACAGGCACGCTAAGCACTACGCCCGTCATGGTGGAACGCAGGTCGGTAATGCTGATGCCGCCCGACCGAGCTGACTGTCCGCGGGTGATGACCTGTACCTGCGACTCTGCGGCTGTGACGCTCTCACGTGCGGACGCCAGCTGGCTGCCTTTCGCCTCGAACTCCTCGCGGCTCACCACGCCGTCCTGATAGAGCGACTTCACACGGTCGTACTCCCGCTGCACTTCGGTCAGACTGATGCGCGCCGACTCCACGCGGCTCTTTGCCTCGTTGAGCTGAGCCATATCGGGGATAATCTTGATTGTGGCTATCACGTCGCCAGCTTTTACCCTGTCGCCAGGTTCCACCAGCAGACGGCTGATGATGCCCGTGGCCTGGGGCTTTACCGCCAACTGCCGCCGTGCCTCCATGCTGCCAGCCACGGTGGTCCGTTTCACCAGGGTTCGTCGCTCGGGGCTTACCAATTCATAGACTTCTGGCTCTGGCTGCGACTTCTGCCAGAGAAAGTAAAGCGTATAGCCCACGAAAAGTGCCAACAGGCACAAGCCGATTATTCTTAGTTTTTTCTTCATTTTCTCATTATCTCATTATCTCATTTTCTCATTTTCTCAATCTCTATCATTCTTCTCGTAAGGCATCAATGGGTTTGACGGCCAATGCTCGTCGGGTGGGAATCCAGCCTGTCTGCAGTCCGCCTGCCACCAGGATGAACAGGGAAGCGATGGCCGTCCAGAAGGGAATGGTAAGTCTCTGGAAAAGCGTGTCATCACTCTGGGGCAGCATACTGTCCACAGCCTGTAATATCCAGACTGCCACACACAGTCCGGCCAGTCCTGCGGAAAACGTCAGCACGAGACTTTCCAGCATAATCTCCTTGATGATATCGAGGGGCTTGGCCCCGATGGCCCGTCGGATGCCTATCTCCTGTGTCCTTTCCCGCACGGTAACGAGCATAATATTGGTGATGCCAATCAGCCCTGCCATTAACGTTCCTAATCCGACAATCCAAATCAAGATGTCGCTACCTGTGACGAGATTGTTGTACATGACAGCCTGCTCGTGTACCGTAGGTGCCGTTATGGCCATCTCGTCGTCGGGGTGAATGGCGTGGTTCTCCTTCACGAGGCCAATAATCTGGTCTTTTTGCTGTTCCAAGGGAAAGGCATCATCCATAATGACCGAGCAGAAATCAATCTCGTCGCCACAACCGTATGCGGCCTGCTGAGTGGGCAAAGGCATGAGGATAGTTTCCGAGAGGTCGATACCGATAGTTACATGGCGATTGGTGCAATGGGTGACGCCCACTACCGTCAGCGCCATGCCGTTGACGCTAACGGTGCTGCCTACAGCCTCCTCGTGGCTGCTGAACAGCACGTCGGCCACACGTTCGCCAACGACACACACCTTGCGATGCTCGTGCATGTCGATGTCGTTGATGAAGCGGCCAGCCGTGACCCGCTGCGGAATCACATGCACAAACTGTGGGTCAACCCCCGACACTTGGTATTGGTAACTCTCCTCACCCCGAATGACATTCTGGTAACCCGCAAAGTTGATGGGGCTATACCACTTCAACATACGCCCGAAGCGCGCGCGAATGAGCTCTTCGTCGCGTGAATCCAGCTTCCACGTGCGCTCCTGTCCAAACCCCCGATAGGGCATGGAGGTTTTATGCGCCCGAATGAATATTTCGTTGGGAGGCAGGCTCTTCAACTTCTCCACGATGCCGTTGGCAAGACCCGTGCTACTGCCCAAGAGCAAAGTCAGCAACAGAATGCCCCAGAACACGCCAAAGGCCGTCATCAGCCTGCGCCCCGTCTGACTCTTGCCTGGTTGCACGGCCACGGCCAGCCTGATGCCTGCCGCCTGTTTGGCCGGCACGTAACCGGCTATCAGTCCAACCACTATCATGACAAGCGTTATCACAACGGCATGCCATACCGTGATGGTGGGGTTGAAGAATACGTTACTGTTGCCAGTCCTTTCCACCACCCACGCCATGAGTTCCATCAGTCCTACACCCGCCATCATGCCTATGTAGCCGAAGATGACCGAAATGACCACCGACTCGGCCAGCACCAGTTCTACTATCTGGTAGGTCTTTGCGCCTATGGCCCGCCGGATGCCTATCTCGCGTGTTCGTTCCTTCACGGAAATCATCATGATGTTCGACACGCCGACCATGCCCGAGACGAGTGTTGCCAGACCTACCACGATGACAAAGACGATGAGCCCGGCTATGATGCTGCTGATGAGCACCGGCAGCTCGTAGATGTTTTCTATCTTTACTGCCTTCTTGTCAGTCGGAGCGAAGTTCTTTCGTGCGGCCAAGTGAACCACCACATGGTCGTTGAACTGTCGGTTCAGTTCGGCAGTTGTCAGGAGATCCGTCTGCAGGTAGATGCGACTCAGCACCCCCTCAGGGCGCCATATTCTCTTCACCGTGCTCAACGGGGCGATGACGGCACGTGTAGGATTCAACAGCACCATCGGTTCATAGACGCCGATGACTTGGAAACTGATGCCGTTAAGCATCAGCTGTTGGCCCACAGCTGGCGTGCTGCCATTTCCGAAGAGCGCGTTTCTCAGCAGCTTGGGTATCACGCACACCTTACGTTGCCCACGCATGTCGAGGTCGTTAATGTCGCGCCCCTCCACAATGCGAATGTTTGGTGCCGCAGCATAGCCGGGCGTATAGCCGTCCACAACCGTGTTGGCGTGCTCCTTGCCCCGACTGGCCAGCACGGCATGGCTCACCACCGGGATGGCCTTCGCCACCGTGTCGCCAAACAGCTCATTCAAGGCTGCGGCATCTTCCTCGTAGAGACGGATGGTGCGTCCCTGGCTGCGCCCTTCATAGGGTTGCGACGTCTGGCCTGCCGACACCGTCACCACGCCAATATTGAATGCCCTGAAGTTGTGGTTCATGCCGTTGACGAGACCGCGTCCCGCGCTAATGAGCACAATCAGGATGAAGATTCCCCATCCAATGGAGAATCCTGTCAGCGCTATGCGCATCCTGTTGCCCTTCATCACGGCAAGCACCTCAACTAATAGTTCTCTCATTCTTCACTCTTCACCATCTCGATGATTGTTTCCTTATACGTCTTTGCCAGCTTTTTCATCATCTTCCTGGAATAATAGCCGGAATAGGTGATTCTAAACGTATAGCCGTTTCCCGTTTCAAAGACATTCGCCAGCGCTTCCACCATAAAGTCCTTCTGCGTGGAGACAACAGCGTTGACGAGCGTCTCGTTATGCGGCAGATGATCATATTTCCCGCCTTCCGTAATCCAGTCGGGGAAGAACTGGAACAGGATAATGGGCGCGATATTGAATTCCTGCGCCAACGAAGCGAAGGGGAAGTAACTATTCTGGCTCAGTTTATAATAGACGTCGCTCAGACGGTCCAGGAAAGCTTGCATGTCGTGACTATCCATATGGGCAACAATCGGCATGCCGTTCATATACAGGCCGATATCCTCGAAATTATTGAACCGGTCACGACCGTTGTCAAGAAAGCCGAAGGCCACCTCGTCGCTACCAGCCAGCTTGGACAAAGTCATGGTCATGGCAGCCGTAAACAGGATGTTCTTATTGATGCCAAAGCGGTCGGTAAACCTGTCTATCTGCTCACGGTCCACTCCCAATTCGCGCTTGTGGTAGCCCGGACGGCCATGCTTTCCGGGATTCCTGTAGAAATTAGCTTCACTCAGGTTACTCAGCATGGCGCGTATATACTTGTCCGTCTCAGCATACTGCTCCGTGGCTTTCACTTCTTCATGGAAGGCAGAAACCTTCAAGAAATGATCGTCAACAAAATCAAGCGACCCTTCCTCCAGCGCACGCAGGAAGTGCCGACAGAATACATTTTGCGACACAACGTCGAAAATCAGGTGGTGGACAACTGACACCAAATAACATTTGCCCGGAATCCTCACAATGACATGTCTCGACAAGCTGCTATACAGGTCAAAGCCGGAGGTCAGAAGCGATAATATCTTTAGCGGATTCAGCGACCCCCTCATCACAGTAGGCTTGTCCCCCTTCTCCATATACGGCACGCCATTTCTCAGCGCCACATGCATGGTCAGCACGGGATGCGCATCAAACATGACGTCCATTGCATTCCTAATCTGCTCATCAGTATATTTTCTGTCGATTGGAATAACGGATGGCATGAGATAGGAATCATATTTATTGAACTTGACGATATCATTGTAGATGAACATCTGCGAATTATTCAGCGGACATCCGCTCTCCAAAGAATACTTATTCAGATTGACAGAAAATCCCTTCGCCTTACTGGCAATGGCAGCGGGCGTACGCAGACTTAAGACATCGGCAACCGTGATGCCCCGTTCGCCCAGGGAAAAGACGAGTTTGAGGGCATCCAACGAATCGCCTCCAAGACGAACAAAATCATCATTCACACCAATCTTTTCCTGATTCAGCACCTTTTCAAAGCCGCTGACTATCAACCTTTCCAGTTCGCTTTCCGGCGCTACATAATCGGCAAGCAGCTGGGTAGCGTCAACAGCAGGCAGCCGCCGACGATCCACCTTGCCGTTGGGAGTCATGGGCAGGGCGTCCATCTGCATGTAAACCGTTGGCACCATGTATTCGGCCAACGAACGGCTGAGAGCAAGACGCAGTTCTTTCTCCGAGAATGCGGCTTCGACTGTAGTTCCTTGGTCAACGGTATAATAGAGGCAGAGCGCATCTGTGCCGTTGACGGAACGGATGATAGCAACCGCCTGGCTGACGCCCTCGAAGCGGGTGGCACAGGCTTCTATCTCACCCAATTCCACGCGGTAGCCGCGCAGCTTCACCTGATCGTCCATGCGACCAATATATTCCAATTCACCATCGGTATTCCATCGACACAAGTCACCTGTATGGTACATAGGAGTGCGGGGGTACGGGGGTGCGGGGGTACGGGGCAGGAACGGACAGTCGGTAAACTTTTCCGCCGTCAGTTCTGGCCGTTTCCAATAGCCAATGCCAACCTGTATGCCGGCGATGCACAGTTCACCCGCGACACCACGAGGCAGCAGGCGATTATGTGTATCGACGATAAAGCACCAGTTATTAGCTACAACGTGGCCTATGGGGATGTTCTCATATTCGCGTCTCTGTTGCAGCAAGTGGACGCTGATGTGGTCGGTACACTCCGTCGGGCCATAGAAATTGAATATCTTGCAGCTCCTACTGACAACACCAGTCAGACGCTCACCAATGGCACTAATATAGCGCAGGGGCAGATCGAATGTGTTAACGAGCAGCTTGGCGACAGAAGTGGGGTATCCACCACCTGTCACCTGGTGGGCGACTATAAACTCGTATATGCCACGCAGATCCTTGCGTATGCTCTCCGGCATGATGTGCAGGCTTCCGCCAAGCAGCAAGATGGGATACAGGTCCTCTATATGTGAGTCGAAGGAGAACGAGCGGTGGCTGCTGATACGGTCGGCGGCAGTCAATCCCAGTTCGTCAATGGTCGAGAAAACATAGTTAAGCAGCCCTTTCTGGTGAAGTACCGCTCCCTTGGGCCTGCCCGTGGAGCCAGAGGTATATATAATATAGGTGTAGCCGTCGGGCGTACAACGGTTGACAGGCTCGGCCTTTGCGGCATCCCCCTCCCAGTCAATATCGTCGATATAGATAACGCTTACATCCCCCACGTCCAGACCATCCTCATACCGTTTGGCGTCGAGCACGCCATGGGTTGTAATGAGGATGCGCGTACCGCTGTCCTCCAGCATGTAACTGAGGCGGTCTGTTGGGTAAGCAGGATCCAATGGCAGATAGGCAGCACCCGCCTTGTGGATACCAAACACACAGACGGGGAACTCCCGAATACGTTCCGTCATCACACCAACGAAGTCATGCGGCTGCACCCCGGCTGCCAGCAACCTGCCAGCAATCAAATTGGAATACCTGTCAAGCTGCGAGTAGGTGAGCGTACCCGTAGCGTCTGCAACGGCCAGGGCATCTGGACAGGTTGCGGCACGCTGCAGGAAATAGTCCATATAGGTCTTGTCTGTGTCAAGGTCAAGGTGCGTACCGGCACCAAGTCTTATCAGTTCTTCTTGAACTGTCGGAGTGACCAAGGGCAATTTCATGAGTTGCCCGTCTGACAAAACAGCCATGTTCCTGACAATGGTCTCAAAGGTTTCGGCAACCTGCTGTATCTGCGGTTCTCCGTAAAGTGACGCGTCGTAGGTGAAGATCAGTTGTAGTGTTCCGTCTGGTTCCAGAACGATGGTGACGGCCAGTTCGCCGAACGCCTCTTCCTCCATCTGGATGGGCTTGATGTTCCATTTGTGTCCGGCAGTCAAAAGGGTGTCGTCGAGGGGATAGTTTTCGAAGGCCATGACCGATTGGTATAGCGACGAACCGAGTCCGGTTTGTTCCTGTATGTCGGACAAGGGACAGAAGTCATACGAGGCCGATTGTGCTGCCTGCACCTGAAGGGCTTTCAGCGATTGGGCGACGGTATCGGTAGGTGCCGTGCGCACCCTGACAGGCACACTATTGATGCAGAGTCCGATAAGCTGGCTATAGTCGTTGGTGTCGCTGTTACGACCGGATACCACCCTGAGGAACACGACATCGTCTGTGCGGCAGAAAGATTGGAGCATCAGCCCCCAGCCTAACTCCAACACGGTGTTCAGCGTGACTCCCGTGGTAGCGGCAAGTTGACGCAACGATGTGGTAAGCGCCTTGTCAAGGGTATGACAGACAGGTGACTTGGACTCGTCTTTGGTTGGTTTCCCATAAGACGGAATGGCTGCACGCGTGTCGTAGGCGGCCAGCAAGTTTTTCCAGTAGGCCAGAGCGGGTTTACGGTCGCGGCGCAGCAGTTGGCGTACAAAGGTTTCGTAGCGTCCTTGCTGATGGTTGTCGGCTGTCAGCGGTTTGCCGTCTGCTTCGGCTTCCATCTTCATGAGGAAGTCACGGAAGATGATAGGCTTGCTCCATCCGTCGGCAATGATGTGGTGGATGAAGATCAGGAGTTGGCAGCTATTGTCGCCCGTCTTCATACAGACGACGCGGAACAGGGGGTCGTCAGTCAGACTGAGATGTCTGTGGAGCTGCTCTTGATGGATACGCGCGGCGGCAGCATCAATATCGGACTCGCCAGTCAAATCGAGCATCTCCAAACCTGGCTGTCGGTTAACAATGGCCTGGCAGGGCTGGGGCACGCCGTCGTAGAGGATGGCTGTGCGCAACACTTCGTGTTTCTGGGCAAGGTAGTCGAGTGTGTGGCGCAGCATGGTCTCGGTGGGCAACATCGACAAGGACAAACGGAACAGCAGGCGATAGGCCGTAGAGGCAGGGTCGGCGAGGTAGGTCAGCAGCATGCCCTCCTGCAAGGGTGTAAGCGGATAGACGTGCTGCTGGGATTCGTTTACTGGCTCCTGCGGAATCGCGGCGGGGGTGCTGGCGTTGAGCATACGAGCCATGTCAGCCACGGTGGTGCATAGCATCAGGTCGCTAATCTGTGCCGTAAAGCCTTCGTCGTGCAACATAGTCACCAGACGAATCAGCTTGATGGAGTCGCCGCCAAGTGCAAAGAAGCTGTCAGTCATGCTCACAGGTTCGCTCAAGGAAAGGACGTCGGCCATCAGTCGTGCGAGTGTTTCCTCTGCCTTGGTCTCTGGAGCTACGTAGTCGCTTTGGGGCGTGAAGTGCGGCTCCGGCAGTTGGCGTCGGTCCACCTTTCCGCTTGGTGTCCTCGGCAGGGCGTCTAACTGGGTGTATGCTGCCGGCACCATATATTCGGCCAGCGTCTGGGCCATGAAGTGGCGCAGGTCGCCGGTATCGACGGTCGTGTCGGTTTCTGAGGCCGTATAGTAAAGACAGAGGGTATCGCTGCCTGCCAGTTTCTTGGCCACAGCCACGGCCTCGCGGATGCCTTCGTAGCGGACGGCACAGCTTTCCACTTCGCCAAACTCGATACGGAAGCCACGCAGCTTCACCTGATCGTCCATGCGCCTGACGTACTCCATCAATCCGTCAGCATTCCACTTGCAGAGGTCGCCGGTGTGGTACATCCCGTCCACGAACTTCTCTGCCGTCAGTTCGGGCTGCTGCCAGTAGCCGACAGACACCTGGACACCTGCAAAGCACAACTCCCCGACGGCGCCACGGGGAACGAGACGTCCCTGCGTATCGACGAGGAAGCAACGGCCGTTGGCCACAGGCCGTCCTATCGGCACATTGTGGAAACGTTCACCAGGCTCTATCCTGTAAAAGAATATATCGTCCGTACACTCCGTAGGGCCATAGCAGTTGACAATGACAATGTGGTCACTATAAACGTCATGCAGCCGTTCGCCGCCTACGTTCAGCAGGCGTATGGGCAGGTCGTGGAATGTGTTGAGCACGAGCATTCCTAACGTGGTGGTGAATCCTGCCACGGTAATGCGGTTGTCAAGGATGAACTGACGGATGGCATGGAGGTCACGGCGTATGTGCTCAGGCATGATGTGGAGAGAGCCTCCCTGCGTCAGGACAGCATATAAGTCTTTCAGATGGGCATCGAACGAGAAAGAACGATGGGCGGCCACACGGTCCTCAGCGGTCATGCGGGTGACGTGGCTGAAGTTCTGCACGAAGTTCCACAGACTGGCCTGGCGTATCATCACTCCCTTGGGACGGCCCGTGGAACCTGAGGTGTAAATCATATAAGCGAGGCCGTCAGGAGTGGAGAGGTCAATGGCTTCAACGGGGGTACGGGGGTGCTGGGGTGCAGGGGTGAAGAGTGAGGCAAGAAACTGACTATCGACAACCAGTTTGGCCTGGCTGTGGTCAAGCATGTATTGCTTGCGTTCCTCTGGATAATCCAAGTCTATAGGCACGTAGGCGGCACCGGTTTTATGAATGGCAATGACGGCAAGGGGGAAGTAAATGGTGCGGGGAAGCATGACGGCCACGAAGTCGCCGGGCTTCACGCCGAGGTCTATCAGATGGTGTGCCAACACGTTGGAACGGCGCGACAGCTCGCCGTATGTCATGCTTTCCGTGGCGTCTGCCACGGCGAGGCGGTTAGGATGCTGACTGGCACGCTGTTCGAAAGCCCTCACAAAGGTCATTTGCGGGTCGATGTCAAGATACTCGCCTGTGCCAAGTTGCAAGAGGGTGTCACGCTCCTCGTCGCTAACAATGTCGAGTTCGCCGAGTGTTGCCTCGGGATGGGCCATCATATTGCATACGGCCACCCTGACGGCTTCTGTCACCATCTGAATGGTCTGGGCATCGTTCATGGCTAAGCTCGATTGCACGCGTATCTCGTAGCTTTCGCCTCTTAAATAGATATCTACGCTGAGGTCGGAATCCACCTCCTTTCGCACGGGCTGCACGGCACACATCTCGCCATCGCTAAGCATCACGCGCTCTTCCATATCGGCTACAGCCATGAAGTCGAAGATGATACCGGGCTTCATGCCAAGGTCGGAACAGAAATGGGTAAAGGGGTAGATGCCATGGCGAATGGTACTCATCAGCTCAGTACGCAGGCTCTTGACAAAATCGACAATCCGGCAGGCGGGGTCGGCATCGACCAGAATGGGAACTGACTTGACAAACATACCCACACAGCTGCGCAGCCGCCTGTCCATACGACCGTGGTTGACGGCGGCGTAGGCTACCTGTTGCTGACGGGTGAGGACGGACAGGACATGGCTGAAGGCTGCCTGGAACAGCAGGTTCGCCTGTACGCCATGCTCGCTACACCAGTCGTCGCAGGCCTGGCGACTGACGACGGCCGTGTGGCGCCCCATGGCTCCCATAACGCCAGTCTTGCCACGGCTCAGCGTAGCCATCTCCATCCCGGCGAACTTCAGGGCATAGTACGCCTTGGCACGCTGGTAAGCCTCCGTACCGAACGAAGCTGACTCGTCCTCCGCAGCCTGATACATGCCGTACGACGGCACCTCAATGGTACCACCTTCATAAATCTTTGCAAAGGCCGAAGTCAGGATGGGCGCGAACGACATGCCATCGACTATGGCGTGATGGCCGTCGGAAAGCAGGCAGAGACATTTTTCGGTCTCTATGACTTCCACACGGAAGAGCGGCTCGTTGCCAAACAGGTCGAACGGACGCACAAAGCCGTCGCTAAGGTAGGCCTGCAGCTCTTCCTCCGAAGTCTTGCGGCTGACCACAGGAATGGTCATTGACTCGTCGCACCATTGGCGTATCTCACCCTGCTCACCAATGACAAAGCGCGTGTGAAGCACGGGGAACGACGCAAGAAGTTTGTGTGTGGCAATAGCAACCCGCTCCCTCGTCATCGACAAGGGCATGAAGATGTAGTTGGGCAGGTTGTATTGGGTTGACTCTGGGTGCTGCATGCTTTGTAGCAGCACACCCAGCTGTGATTGCAGTAATGGGTATGTAACCATGAACCATTAACCATGAACCATTAAGCATTAAGCATTATGCATTAAGCATTACTTAAACAGCATTCCCAGCAAGCTTTCGAGGTTCATACCCATCATCTTCATAACCTTTGACATAGACAGCTTTGTGCCGTCCTCTATACTGGGAGCCTGCACAATGATGTCGGGACGATAGACCTGACGCACGCTGTCGGAAAGTATGGGCTCAACGGTCAGCGTGCCTGCATCCTGACCAAATATCAGCAGGTTGCTGACCATAATCCCGTTGAAGACATCGGCACGCTCCTGGCAATCGTCCTGGGTGCCGCCCGTCACCAGTAAGCCCACCAGACGAAGGCCCTCAACATAGAACTTGTTCAGGTTGTTGATGTCACACTTCACGCCCGACAAGCCGTTCATCATATTGGCCTCCAACTGCCCCTTGAACACGGCGTCCCTCTTGAGCATGTTTTCAAAGCTGAAACTGTTTTCACCAGTCAGCTTGAGATTCACGGTCTCTACACCATTCCTACTGTAGATGAGGGTATTGGCAAACGAGTTTAAGTCTCTCGTACAGTTGAGCGAGAACTTCATGTTCTTGTAGTCTATGCAACCCGATTTCACTCTGGAGAAACTTAGATTGTCGTTGTCAATCCCAGCACTTGCATCATGACTGCTTTCTATGTTCAGCACGGTCTCGCCGTTCTTGGCGATGACCAGTTTGCGGTTGACATTGTTGGTCAAGGAAGAAGAAGAAGAGGTGGCCTCCGTATTCTTTTCCGTGAAACCGGTAACCTTATAGGCAAGCGTATCGTTTACCTTGATGTCAAGCGACTGGTTGTATTTCCGATCGCCAGAGGCCTTGTTGTCTTCCAGATTCTGCAGGGCCGTATGTACGTCAACGGCCAGCAGGAGCGTCTTGCCCAGATTGCCAAATTCCCATGATTTGTCGTAGGTGTTCTTTTCGTTGTTGTTGACGTAGAAAATGTCCACCAGGTTTCTCAGGGCGGAGAGTATCTGGTCTAACCGTTGCTTTGAAAGGCCGGTACTGTCAACGCGGACTGTGCCCTCGTCGAGCGCACGGGTGAGGGGAGCCAGCTCATGGAAGTCGGCTGCCGCCATGTCGTTCTGCACACTCTTCATGACACTACTGAATGTGGGCTGGTTGTTATCGACAACTGGAGAAGATGCATTGTTCTCATCGTCATTACTGCTGCATGACATCAGCAGAACTACGCCGCTAACGAGGGTGGCGGCAAGCACCCAAGTGATTCTCTGTTTCATATTTACCTTACTATTTTATTGTCCTATATAGCATATTTTCTTATCTTGCGTGCAAATTTAAGCTTTTTTTTCCAATTATGAGTCAGTCTTGGCAAAAAAAATCGTACCTTTGCACAATATTTTAGAAACGACATGTCAGAAAGAAGAGTGAGGGTGCGCTTTGCGCCCAGCCCCACGGGGGCATTGCACATTGGCGGCGTACGTACCGCCCTGTATAACTATCTGTTTGCCCGTCAGCATGGTGGCGACCTGGTGTTCCGCATTGAGGATACTGACTCGAGCCGCTTCGTGCCGGGTGCCGAGGAGTACATTATCGAGTCCTTCCGCTGGTTAGGTATCCAGTTCGACGAGGGCGTCTCGTTTGGTGGTGACAAAGGACCGTACAGGCAGAACGAACGCCGTGCTATCTATAAGGAATACGTACAGCAACTGCTGGATGCCGGTAAGGCATACATTGCTTTCGACACACCAGAGGAGTTGGATGCCAAGCGCCAAGAGATTCAGAACTTCCAGTACGACTGCCACACCCGCCAGCAGATGCGAAACTCGCTGACACTTCCCAAGGAGGAAGTGGAGCGGCTGATAGCCGACGGTCAGCAGTATGTGGTGCGCTTCAAGATTGACGCCGGACAAGAGGTGTTGGTGAACGACCTCATCCGTGGCGAGGTTCGCGTAAAAACGGACATTATGGACGACAAGGTGCTCTACAAGAGTGCCGACGAGTTGCCCACATATCACTTAGCCAATATCGTGGACGACCACCTGATGGAAATCTCCCACGTGATCCGCGGCGAGGAGTGGCTGCCGAGTGCCCCGCTCCACGTGCTGCTTTACGAGGCCTTCGGCTGGCAGGATACGATGCCACAGTTTGCCCATCTGCCGCTGCTGCTGAAGCCCGACGGCAAGGGAAAGCTGTCGAAGCGCGACGGTGACCGACTGGGATTCCCCGTGTTCCCCTTGGAGTGGCACGACCCCAAGACGGGCGATGTCTCCCGTGGCTACCGTGAGGACGGCTACTTCCCCGAGGCTGTCATCAACTTCCTGGCGCTGCTCGGCTGGAACCCCGGCACGGAGCAGGAGCTCTTTTCCTTGGACGAGCTGGTGCCGTTGTTCGACATCACGAAGTGCTCGAAGGCCGGTGCTAAGTTTGCCTACGAGAAGGGCATCTGGTTCAATCATGAATATATCCTGAAGAAGAGTGCCGAGGAGATTGGCCAGCTGTTCCTGCCCATCGTCCGCGAGCACTGTCCCGATGAGACGCTGGAGCGTGTCACGAAGGTGTGCGAGATGATGAAGGACCGTGTGAACTTTGTCAAGGAGCTCTGGCCGTTGTGCTCGTTCTTCTTCGAGGCACCTACAACCTACGACGAGAAGACGGTGAAGAAGCGCTGGAAAGCCCCCCAAGGAGAGGAACCGGGGTCTGCTCAGCAGCTGACAGAGCTGATCGGTGTGCTGGAGGGTATCGACGACTTCTCGTTAGAGAATCAGGAACAGATAGTCCATGCCTGGATAGAGCAGAAGGGATACAAGCTGGGCAACATTATGAACGCCTGGCGTCTGACTCTCGTCGGTGAGGGCAAGGGTCCCGGCATGTTTGACATCTCTGCCTTCCTTGGCAAAGAGGAGACTATCAGCAGAATGAAGAAAGCAATAGAAAAGCTGGAAGCCCCCTCGGGGGCAGTAGGGGGGCTTTTTAGCTTATGATCTACAACCTGATAATATACCTCTATCTCCTTGGCGTAGCCATCTACAGTCGTTTCAACGAGAAGGTGCGCAAGATGTGGCGCGGCGAGCGCGATGCTTTCCGTGTGCTGCGTGAACAGGTAGATCCTTCGGCACAGTACGTGTGGTTCCATGCCGCCTCATTGGGAGAGTTCGAGCAGGGGCGTCCGCTGATGGAGCGCTTGCGCCGGGAGCATCCAGAGTATAAGATATTGCTGACGTTCTTCTCGCCCTCCGGTTACGAGGTAAGGAAGAACTATGAGGGTGCCGACATCATCTGCTACTTGCCCCTTGACACCATCACCAATGCCCGCCGCTTCCTGCGTGCCATCCGTCCGGTGATGGCTTTCTTCATCAAGTATGAGTTCTGGTACAACTACCTGCATATCCTGAAGCACCGCAATGTGCCCGTCTACAGCGTGAGCTCTATTTTCCGTCCAGACCAGGTGTTCTTCAAATGGTACGGCCGGCAGTACGGACGTGTGCTGCACTGCTTCACCCACTTCTATGTGCAGAACGAGGTGAGCCGTGAGCTGTTGGCGAAGATAGGCATCACCAACGTGAGCATCGTGGGCGACACCCGCTTCGACCGTGTGCTGCAAGTAAAGGAAGCCCCCCTTTCTCCCTCTGTGGGGGAAACAATAGCAGCATTCCTGGCCGGCAGTACCCATGAAGCCCCCGCGGGGACTGTAGGAGGGGCTCCAAAGATATTCGTTGCCGGCAGCAGTTGGCCGCCCGACGAGGATATCTTCATCCGTTACTTCAAGGAGCATCCTGGGTGGAAGCTGATTATTGCGCCGCACGTCATCGGCGAGGACCACTTGCAGCAGATAGAGAAGCAATTAGAGGGCTGGAACGTGGTACGCTATACGAGGAGACTCTCCCCCCCGCCCCTCCCTTGTAGGGAGGGGAGTATATACTCTCAGGCCGAGAATACTGCAGAAAAACTATCTACTCCCCTCCCTACAAGGGAGGGGCAGGGAGGAGAGTCTTTTATTATCGACTGTTTCGGCCTCCTGTCAAGTATATACCGCTACGCCACCGTTACCTATGTGGGCGGCGGTTTCGGTGTGGGCATCCATAATGTGTTGGAGGCCGGTGTATGGGGCGTTCCCGTCATCTTCGGTCCTAACAACCAGCGTTTCCAAGAGGCGCAGGGGCTGAAAGCCTGTGGCGGCGGTTTCGAGATTCATGGCTATGAGGACTTTGAGCGGTTGATGAACCGCTTCGACCAGGAGCCGCAGACGCTGCAGCAGGCCGGCGACAGCGCAGGTGCCTACGTGCAGAGCCTGGCGGGCGCTACGGACAAGGTGTTCTCAGAGGTTTTCGGTAATACCAATAACTAAAGATATATGAAACAACGGTTACTCCTTCTGTTGGTTGCAGTCCTGACAGGGCTGTCAGCCCAATCACGCGAACGCGTCAGCTTCGACAGCTATTGGCGCTTCATTCTGGCCGATTCGGTGCAGATGGCCCAGTCGGACTATAACGACAGTAGCTGGCGATTGCTCAATGTGCCTCACGACTGGGCCATCGAAGGCGACTTCTATGCCGGCAACCCTAGCGGAGCCGGTGGCGGAGCGTTGCCAGGTGGCATTGGCTGGTACAGGAAGCATTTTACGATTGGCGACTGTGAGACGCCGCTGTCAGGCAGCCGATATTTCCTGGAGTTCGACGGTGTCTACATGAATAGCACGGTCTATGTGAACGGTCAGAAGGTGGGGTTCCGTCCCTATGGCTACAGCTCTTTCCAGTACGACGTGACACCCTATCTCCAAGAAGGCGATAATGTCGTTGCGGTGCGTGTGGACAATAGTGACCAGCCCAACTCCCGCTGGTACAGCGGCTGCGGCATCTACCGCCATGTCTGGCTGACCCGAACGTCTACCACCCATGTGGCACACTGGGGTACGAAAGTCGTTTCGACCGTCAGCGGGAAGAAAGGAAAGGTCAGCATAGAGGTAACGCTGAATGGCGATGGAACCGTGGAAAACACGCTGATTGGGCCTGACGGGAGAACCGTCGGACGCGCACGGGGCGCCAAGGCCGTCATCAGCATCAGCAATCCAAAGCTATGGTCGTGTGAACAGCCATATATATATAAGGTACGCACGGACGTGAAGGTTGGCGGCAAGGTGGTAGACAGTTATGAGACGTGGACGGGCTTCCGCTCATTCCGCTTCGACGCGAAGACGGGCTTCTGGCTGAATGGCAAGAACATGAAGATGAACGGTGTCTGCGAGCACCACGACTTCGGCTGCCTCGGTGCTGCCCTGTATGAGGATGCCCTGCACCGCAAGCTCACGAAGCTGAAGGCGATGGGTGTCAACGCCATCCGCTCGTCACACAACCCACCGGCACCTGAGCTGTTGAACATGTGCGACACGATGGGCTTTATCGTCATGGACGAGAGTTTCGACATGTGGCGCCGCAAGAAAACGCAGAACGACTACGCCCGCTTCTTCGATGAGTGGCACGAGCGCGACTTGACCGACCTTGTGCTACGCGACCGCAACCATCCCTGCATCCTGATGTGGAGCATTGGAAACGAAGTGCTGGAGCAATGGTCCAACGCCGAGGCCGACACGCTGACGTTGGAGCAGGCCAACCTCATCCTGAATGCAGGCCACGACGCCTCGACGCTGGCCAAGGAAGGTGAGTTGAGTGTCAACTCCCTGCTGACGCGTCACTTGGCGGAGATTGTGAAGCGCTACGATACCAGCCGCCCCATCACAGCGGGCTGCAACGAGCCGTCGCCCAATAACCACCTCTTCAAGAGCGGAGCCATTGACCTCATCGGTTTCAACTACCACCACCAGTGGGTGAAGGACGTGCCGAAGAACTTCCCCGACAAGCCTTTTATCTTCAGCGAGAGTGTCAGTGCCCTGCAGACCCGTGGCTTCTACATGATGCCCTCCGACTCTGTCTATAAAGCACCGAAAGAATGGTGGCTGCCCTATACCGACCCCACCTTCATGTGCTCTGCCTATGACAATATGCACGCTTCGTGGTCGAGCACCCATGAGGAGCTGTGGGACGTTGTGAAACACACTCCCTACTGCGGCGGACAATTCATCTGGACGGGCTTTGACTACATCGGAGAGCCTACGCCCTACGGTTTCCCCGCCCGCAGCAGCTACTTTGGCATCATTGACCTGGCCGGCTTCCCCAAGGACAGTTATTATATGTACCAGAGTGAGTGGACAGCGAAGCCTATGCTCCACCTCTTCCCCCATTGGAACTGGCTGCCCGGGCAGACCGTTGACCTGTGGGCTTACTACAATAACGCCGACGAGGTAGAATTGTTTGTGAACGGAAAGAGTAAGGGAGTCAGGAGCAAAGGTGTACACGAATACCACGTTATGTGGCGTGTGCAGTATGAGCCTGGAGAGATTAAGGCCGTTAGCCGCAAGGATGGCAAGACGGTGTGCGAGCAGACCATCAAAACTGCTGGCGCTCCTGCCGCCATCCGCCTAAGTACCGACTATCTGGGCAAAGACCTGCAGTTTATCAGTGTCGATATTGTCGATGCAAACGGGACGCTTTGTCCGTTGGCAGAAAACCAGGTCAGCTTCTCTGTCATAGGCAATGGGAAGCTCGTTGCCACCGACAACGGCTGCCAGACTTCTATGGAACGCTTCACCTCTCCCCAGCGTAAAGCCTTCTTCGGCAAGTGCTTGGTAGTGGTAAAAGGTAAAGGCACACTGAAAGCTCAGGCTGTTGGCCTGAAGGAAGCTGTGCTGGAGTTCTAAAAATGATTGTCGGCCTGACTTACTTGTTCTTTTGGTAGTACTCCAGGCCTTTCTGAACATTCTGGATAAGGGCGTCGCTGGTGAAGGTAGCACCGGTGACGCCATCCACTTTCTTCGTGGTAGCTTCCTTGACGGAGAGACCGTTCCATGCTTCCATCAGGCTTTTCTTGACCATTGCCAAGTACTTGGGCGTCTCCGTGTTCTTGAGCAGCTCAATCTTCTCCACCTTGTTCTTCTTGATATAGATCTTCAAGGGCACGGGGCCATTGTAACCCTCAATACTCTTGCAGATGGTCGTCGTGTTGACTACGGACATGCCGTCTTCCTTGGTGATAACACCGTCGCTATCCTTCTTGCCGGCACTCATCAGGAAGAGTGCAGCAGCTACTAATACAAAATACTTTTTCATGTTTATCTGTTGTTTTGACTTTCTTATTGTTGTGGTTTGATTGTGATTACGACGTATTCTGACTGCGTACCGATGCGGAACTTGCCGCCCCAGATACCCATGCCTGACGAGACGTAGTACTGCGTATTTCCGCGCTGGTGGCTTCCCCACGAGCATTCATAGAGCGCGTCGGATATCCAGGAGATGGGCCATACCTGGCCGCGGTGCGTGTGTCCGCTCAACTGCAGGTCGATGCCCGCCTGTTCCGCCTTTTCCAGATGGTAGGGCTGGTGGTCTAAGAGTATCTTGAACGTCGGAGCCTGCGTATGTGCTGAGGCTGACGTCACTAGGTCCTTGATGCTCTTGCGGCGGCGGTTCATCTGGTCATCACGGCCTATGACGGCTATGCAGGAGTCAATCAGCATCGTCTCATCACGTAGCACGTGGATGTGGGCGTCATGATAAAACTGCAAAGCCCCTTCCAGACCGGAGAAGTAATCGTGATTGCCGAGGCAGGCGTATACGGGACTATCTAGTCGCCGTAGCTCGGCAGCCATATCCTCCTCCATGAGCGGGCGCGTGCTTTTGTCGATGATATCGCCTGCAATGACGATGAAATCGGGCTTTTCTGCATTGATGATGTCCACCCACCGTGCCAGCTCAGCCCGCCGGTTGTGGTAGCCTAAGTGCAAATCGCTCATCATCACCACCCGATAATCCTTTGCTATCGGCTTCTCTGTTGTGACCTTGAGCTCCACGCGCTTCTTGTCCTTATAGTTCAGGTAGCCGTAGAGGAACACGCCGAAAAGCAGGACTGCCAGACCTGCGGCCGTCAGGCCGTTGTGAACCAGCAGCGCCTTGGGCACCAGATGGAAGAGGCGCCCCAGGTCGAGAAGCAGGAAGATGATGACCAGGTAGAGCATGATGAAGATGATGGAGTTGCCCACTTCGTAACAAGCCGTCGCTACCCACAGGGGCATACGGTCCAGTCTGTCGGAGAAGTTGAAAAACATTAGCAGAAACGCGCCGATGCCCAAGAGGAGCGCCAGCGTTTTCCATATTGGCGACCAGGGCAATAGTATCCACAGGTGCCAGCTGATGTAGGCAATGCCCAGGAAGGGCAGTATCATGAATATCATCCACATAAGTCTCATGCAAATGGAGCGTTCGCGTTTTCAGCCTGCAAAGATAGCTAATTTTCTGTCACTTACGCCATTTGCCTCTCTGTTTTTACGATTCTTTTGTATCCTTTCCGAATCCGTAACGCTTTTCTCCTCGCGCGCGCGTGTATATATAGCTCAATCCAAAAACATCCCACCCATCCTACCCATCCTACACCTAAGCGGGTGTAAGAAGTGTAGGATGGGTGGGATTATTTCGTGTTTCCCTTCATAATATGCGCGCGTACGCGAGAGAAGAAGCATTGGTTCCCGAGCGTATCGTACTGTTCCAAAAAATTTTCATAGGCTGGAACAGTTTGTTCCGCTGGGGTATACGATCCTAAAGCACTGGTTTAGCGTCGTAAACCAGTGGTTTGGAATCGTAAATCGGTGGTTTGGAATCGTAAATCGGTGGTTTAGCGTCGTAAACCAGTGGTTTGGAATCGTAAACCAGTGGTTTGGAATCGTAAACCAGTGCTTTAGCATCTGATTCTCTTGAGAATTAGGATATTTGTTGTCGTTTTGTCTGGAATCGTGGCGTTTTCCTGTTTTATTGCCTGATGACGGCGGCGCGCAAACGGGCGAAAGTGGGGGAAAGTATTAAAAAATATTAATGAAACGTTATTTTGGTGGTGAATTGTGGGGGATTGTGGAGGAAAATGTTTAATTTTGCCACGAAATAGCTTCAAAACATACATACATGCGATTCTTAGGCAACATAGAAGCAAAGTTGGACATGAAGGGCCGCGTTTTTCTGCCCTCCGTCTTCCGCAAGGTGCTCCAGGCATCTGGCGAGGAAAAGCTTGTGCTTCGCAAGGATGTCCACCAGCCATGTCTGGTGCTCTACCCGGAATCCGTGTGGAACGAACGGATGGATGCGTTGCGTGAGCAGCTTAACATCTGGAACAAGGAACACCAGCAGGTGATGAGAAAGATGAACTCGGAAGTGGAGGAAGCCAGTCTTGACGGCAACGGGCGTCTGCTCATCTCAAAACGACTGCTGGAAAAAGCCCAAATCAAGCAGGCGATACGCTTCATCGGCATGGATAACGTGATAGAGATCTGGTCACCAGAGCTACTCGACAGCACGTTGGAGAGCGATGAAGACTTCGGGATGGAATTGGAGAAGATCCTGACTATCGGGTCCTAAGAAGATATGATTATCACGGCTGAGACATATCATGTGCCGGTGCTCTTGGACGAGAGTATCAGCGGGTTGGCCATCCAGCCCAGCGGCACTTACGTGGACGTCACCTTCGGCGGTGGCGGACACAGTCGTGAAATCCTGCGACGGCTCGGGCCGGAGGGCCACCTCTACAGTTTCGATCAGGATGCCGATGCGGAGAAAAATATCGTCAGCGACGACCGCTTTACCTTCGTGCGAAGCAACTTTAGGTACGTGAAGCAGTGGATGCGCTACTATGGCGTGGAGGCAGTGGACGGGTTGCTGGCCGACCTGGGTGTTTCCAGCCACCATTTTGACGATGCTGCCCGCGGTTTCTCTTTCCGCTACGAGGATGCGCCCCTTGACATGCGTATGAACAAGCGTGCGGGAATGACGGCCGCCGACGTGGTGAACAACTACACCGAGCAACAGTTGGCCGACGTGTTTTATCTCTATGGAGAACTGCGTCAGGCACGAAAAATGGCCGATTCCATCGTAAAATATCGCAGTGTGAAGCGGATAGAGACCACCGGCGACCTGCTTGAGGCAATCCCCGGCGCTGACAACAAGAAGGAGATGGCTCGTGTGTTCCAGGCCTTGCGCATAGAAGTGAACCACGAGATGGAAGCCCTAAAGGAAATGCTCGCCGGAGCGGTCAGCGTACTTGGCGAAGGCGGCAGGCTTTCGGTCATCACCTACCACTCGTTGGAGGACCGCATCGTGAAAAACATGATGAAGACGGGCAACGCCGAGGGCCGCATGGAGCAGGACTTCTTTGGTCACACGACGGCTCCGCTGCGTGCTGTCAGCAGTAAGGTCATTACCCCTTCGGCCGAGGAACAGGAGCGCAATCCGCGCAGTCGCAGCGCCAAGCTGAGAATTGCCGAGAAGTGCTGAGTGATGAATGAAGAATGCCAGAGAGAAGATGAAGACTGATAACGATCATAAGCAGAAGGCGGAGCAGACTCCCGCAGAGGAGATTGAGCTGTTGGTGGAGATTCCGAAGGGGGATGCCCAGGAGGAGCCACAACAGGAAGAGAGCCTGAAGGAGGAGCTGAAAGCCAAGGAGCAGAAAGCCTTGAACAAGCTGAAGGCGCTGAAGGAGAACGTGAAGGAGGAAGACTCCACGCCCGTTGGCACGCTGACGCTGAAGAAGATTCTAGGCGGCGATCTGTTAGGGGCCGAAATGGTCAGGAAGCAGGTGTGGCTCTTCGTGCTGATCGCTTTTTTCGTTATCGTCTACGTCGCCTTCCGCTACCAGTGCCAGCAGGACATCATCAAGATAGCTGAGAAGGAGAGCGAGTTGAAAGATGCCAAGTATAAGGCCCTCAGCAGCCAGAGCACGCTGACCGAGCGTTGCCGTGAGAGCCAGGTCTTGGAGGCGCTGAAGCAGCAGCACGACTCAGCGCTGAAGATCAGCGAGCAGCCGCCCTACATTATTAAAATAGAGAAGTGAGTGCGTTCGATAAACGACAATATACAAACAGAAAGACAGAGTCATGAGTAAGTTCAACAGAGAGAAGGTGATGCCACGCTATTTCCTGATAGCGGTGGTGCTGACGTTGGCCGGGCTGGCCATCGTGGGCCGGGCGCTCTATCTCATGACGGCAGAGAAGAACTACTGGCTGAAGGTGCAGCAGCACCTGTCGCACGACTCCATCCCCATGAAGCCCAACCGCGGCAACATCCTGAGTTGCGACGGGCAGCTCATGGCCAGCAGCATCCCCGAATACAAGATATACATGGACTTCCAGGCCAGCGCGTTCGAGAATGACTCGCTCTGGTTAGAGAACCTTGACACCATTTGCAACGGTCTTCACGAGATATTCCGTGAGAAAACAGCTGCCGAGTTCAAGCATGACTTGGAAGAGGGGCGCCACAAAATGGTGGAGAACAAGAAGACCGGAGAAAAGACCATGGGCGCTCGCCACTGGCCGGTCTGGAAGCGCCGCATCAGCTACAACACGTTCAGCGAGGTGAAGAAACTGCCGTTCTTCAACATGGGCAAGTACAAGAGTGGCTTCCATTGGGATGAATATAACGCCCGTAACCGGCCCTTCGGCTCACTGGCACAGCGCACGGTGGGCATCATGTTCGGCGAGATTGACTCCGCCCGCTGCGGACTGGAGTTGTCGTTCGACTCGCTCTTGCGCGGCAAGAACGGACTGGTACACCGCCAGAAAGTGCTCAACAAATTCATGAACATCACCGAGGTGCAGCCACAGGACGGCTGCGACGTGGTGACAACCATCGACGTGGACATTCAGGACCTGGCCGAGCGCGCACTTCTTGAGGAGATGAAGCTGCCGGAGGTGAACGCGGAGATGGGCGTGGCCATTGTGATGGAGGTGCAGACGGGCGACGTAAAAGCCATCGTCAACATGGCCCGTGTGGGCGACGGACAGTATGCCGAAGCCATCAACTCTGCCATCAGCTACCGCTGCGAACCGGGCTCGGTGTTCAAGGTGGCCTCCTTCCTTGTGGCCCTGGACGACGGCGTGGTGGATACCAGCTACGTCATCCATACCGGTTCCGGCGTGATGCAGATGCACGGTCGCGACATGAAGGACCACAACTGGCGCCGCGGCGGTTATCAGGACATCAACGTGGCCCGTGCCTTAGAGGTCAGCTCGAACATCGGCGTGAGCCACGTCATTGACCAGTTCTACGGCAAGAACCCAAAGAAATATGTGGAGGGCCTCTACCGCGTGGGCATCCATGAAGACCTGCAGTTGCCCATCGTGGGCTATCTGCCGCCCCGCATCCGTATGCCGAACACCAAGACCACAAACAAGGCCGAGTATTGGAGCAAGACCACGCTGCCTTGGATGTCGATAGGCTATGAGACGCAGATTGCGCCCATCAATACCCTGACATTCTACAATGCCATTGCCAACGACGGCAAGATGGTGAAGCCCCGCTTCGTCAAACGCCTGCAGAAGAATGGTGAGACCATCCATGAATATCCTGTAGAGGTGCTCAAGGAGCACATCGCACGTCCGGAGGCCGTCCACACCATGCAGACCATCCTCAGACACGTTGTCAGCCAGGGCTTGGGCAAGAAGGCTGGTTCTAAGTCGTTCCAGGTGGCCGGCAAGACAGGCACCGCCCAGGTGTCGCAAGGCAAGGGTGGCTACAAGAGCGGTACCGTGGGCTACTGGCTCAGTTTCGCAGGCTACTTCCCTGCCGACAATCCCCGCTACAGCTGCATCGTCTGCTTGAAGAAATGGGGCCTGCCTGCCTCGGGTGGCGGCATGAGCGGTGTTGTGTTCCACAATATTGCTGAGGGCGTCATGGCACAGAACGTGAAAATGCGTGTGGAGGATGCCCGCGACGAGCACTCCAGCATGACGGCAGGCATCAAGGAGGGTAACGGCGATGCCGCCACCTACGTGATGAGCCGTGTGGGTGCGCAGGGAGAGGTGACGGTGAAGCCAAAGACGGAACAAGGGCTGGTGCCCGATGTACGGGGCATGGGTGCCCGCGATGCCGTGTTCCAGATGGAAAGCCGTGGCATCAAGGTGCAGTTGCAGGGTCGTGGCACCGTCCGCGAACAGAGCCTGCTGGTAGGCAGTGCCGTGAAACCGGGCATGATCTGTCGCTTAGTGCTCGCATCGAACCCCAGGACAGAAAAGAAAAAGCCAATTGAAAAGGAGATAGAGATATGAAGCTGAGTGAACTGCTGAAGAACGTCAGGCCGCTGACCATCGTGGGCAACGCCGATATAGAGATTACAGGTGTGAAGATTGACTCCCGCCAGGTACAGCCCGGCTTCCTGTTCGTGGCCATGAAGGGCACACAGGTGGACGGCCACCGCTTTATCGGCAAGGCCATTGAACTGGGTGCCAAGGCCGTGCTCTGCGAAGACCTGCCCGAGGAACAGGCCGATGGTGTCTGCTTCGTTCAGGTAGCGTCCACTGAAGAGGCTGTAGGCCCTGTGGCCACGGCGTTCCACGGCGATCCTACGTCGCGCCTGAAGTTAGTGGGTGTGACGGGCACTAACGGCAAGACTACCATAGCTACCTTATTATATCAGATGTTCCGCAAGATGGGTCACAAGTGTGGTCTGCTCTCCACGGTGTGCAACTACATTGAGGGCGAGGCCGTGCCTGCCACTCATACCACTCCCGACGCCATTGAGCTGAACGAGCTGCTGGAACGCATGGCCGATGCGGGCTGCGAGTACGTGTTTATGGAATGCTCCAGCCACGCCATTGCCCAAAGGCGCATTGGCGGACTGAAGTTCGCAGGCGGAATGTTCACAAACCTGACGCGCGACCACTTGGACTACCACAAGACTTTCGAGAACTACCGCGACGCGAAGAAGCTGTTCTTCGACACGCTGCCCAAGACCGCCTTCGCCATCACCAACCTGGACGACAAGAACGGAATGTTCATGGTTCAGAATACCAAGGCGCAGGTAAAGACCTATTCCGTGCGCCAGCTGGCCGACTTCCGTGCCCGTATCATTGAGAGCCACTTCGAGGGCATGTACCTCGACATCAACGGCCGCGAGGTGGGCGTGCAGTTCATCGGGAAGTTCAATGTGAGCAACCTGCTCTGCGTCTACGGTGCTGCCGTGATGCTGGGCAAGCAGCCCGAGGACATCCTCGTGGTGCTGAGCACGCTGAAGAGCGTCAGCGGCAGGCTGGAACCGATCCGTTCACAGGAGGGCGTGACCGCCATCGTGGACTACGCCCACACGCCCGACGCTTTGGAGAATGTGCTGGGCGCCATCCATGAGGTGCTCAACGGAAAGGGTCAGGTGATTACCGTCTGTGGTGCCGGTGGCAACCGCGACAAGGGCAAGCGACCGCTCATGGCACAGGAGGCTGTGCGTCAGAGCGACCGCGTCATCATCACTTCCGATAACCCCCGCTTCGAGGAGCCGATGGACATCATCAACGATATGCTGGCCGGCCTCGACGCTAAGCAGATGAAGAAGGTCGTCACCAACCCTGACCGCCGCGAGGCCATCCGCACAGCCGTCATGCTGGCACAGAAGGGCGACGTCATCCTCATTGCAGGCAAGGGACACGAGGACTACCAGGAAATCAAGGGTGTGAAACACCACTTCGACGACCGCGAGGTGGTCCGCGAGATTTTTAATCCATAACGTAATAACGAAATAACGAAAAATAATGTTATACTACTTCTTCCGATTCCTCGAACAGTACGACATCCCGGGTAGCCACCTCTGGTCGTATATTTCGTTCCGCGCCATGCTGACGCTGATCCTTTCGCTGATGCTCTCGGCGTGGTTTGGTGAGTACTTCATCAAGTACATGCGTCGCAAGAAGATCTATGAGACGGAGCGCGACCCCGCCATCGACCCCTTCGGCGTCGAGAAGAAGGGCGTGCCCACCATGGGCGGCATTATCATCATCGTGTCCATTCTGATACCGGTCATTCTGCTTTGCCGCATCCGCAACATCTATATTATCCTGATGATTATCACCACGCTGTGGTTAGGTTTCCTGGGCTTCCTTGACGACTACATCAAGATATTCCGCCGCAACAAGGAGGGCCTGAAGGGAAAGTACAAGATTGTGGGTCAGGTGTCTATCGGTTTCATCGTGGGCTTGGTGCTGTGGCTCAGCCCCGATGCCGTGGTGCGCGAGAATGTCAACGTGAAACAGCAGAACCAGGAAATCGTGGTGAAGCACAAGTCGGAAGCGGTGAAGTCGTTGCAGACCACCATCCCCTTCGTCAAGAACCACAATCTGAACTATTCCGAGGTGCTGGGCTTCCTCGGCAAGTACAAGGTGGCCGCCGGCTGGGTGCTCTTCGTGCTGATGACCATCCTCGTGGTGACGGCCGTCTCGAACGGTGCCAACCTGAACGACGGCATGGACGGCATGTGTGCGGGCAACTCCGCCATTGTGGGCGTGGCCCTCTTGATATTTGCCTACGTGTCGGGCCACATTGTCTATGCGGCCTACTTCGACATCATGTATATCCCCCACGCCGAGGAGCTGGTGGTGTTCCTATCGGCCTTCATTGGTGCCATGATCGGTTTTCTCTGGTACAACGCCTATCCCGCACAGGTGTTCATGGGCGACACCGGTTCGCTGACCATCGGCGGCATCATCGGCGTGTGTGCCCTGATTATCCACAAGGAGCTGCTGCTGGTCATCCTCTGCGGCATCTTCTTCATCGAAAGCCTCAGCGTCATCATCCAGACGCAGTGGTTTAAGCTGATGAAGCGTAAGGGCAAGCGTGTGCGCGTGTTCCGTGCCACGCCCATCCACGACAACTTCCGCCGCTTAGACTCCCAGCTCGATCCCACGTCGCACTACATCCTGCGCGGCTGGCCGAAGCGTCAGTTCCATGAGTCGAAAATCACGTTCCGCTTCTGGATTGTCAGTATCATTCTGGCAGCCCTGACCATTATAACCTTGAAGATCAGATAAAGAAATGAGTAAGAGAATCGTCATATTAGGAGCCGGAGAGAGCGGCGCAGGTGCCGCCGTATTGGCCAAGAAGGAAGGATTCGACGTGTTCGTATCAGACATGTCGAAGATAGCTGACAAGTACAAGAAGATGCTGGACGACCGTCACATCGAGTGGGAGGAAGGCCAGCATACGGAGGAGAAGATTCTGAATGCCGACGAGATCATCAAGAGTCCCGGCATACCCGAAACGGCTCCCATGGTGAAGAAGGCCGTTGAGAAGCAGATACCTATCATCAGCGAGATAGAGTTTGCCGGTCGCTACACGCAGTCGAACATGATCTGCATCACCGGCTCTAACGGCAAGACCACCACCACCAGCCTTATCTACCATATCTTCCGTCAGGCGGGCTACGATGCCGGACTGGCAGGTAACATCGGCAACTCTCTGGCCCTGCAGGTGGCTGAAGATCCGCATGAATACTATATCATCGAGCTCTCGTCGTTCCAGTTGGACAATATGTATGACTTCCGTGCCAACATCGCCATCCTGCTGAACATCACGCCCGACCATCTGGACCGCTACGACAACAAGATGCAGAACTATACCGACGCGAAGATGCGCATCATCCGTAACCAGACGGCGGAAGACGCCTTCATCTACTGGGCCGACGACCCCATCATCTCTGCCGAGCTGAAGAAGTACGACATCAAGGCCGTCCAGTGCCCGTTCTCCGATGTAAAGAAGAGCGGCGTCATCGGTTACATTGAGGAGGGGCAGTACAAGCTGGAGTATCCTACGCCGTTCAACATGGAGCAGGAGAGCCTCAGCCTGACGGGTCGCCATAACATCTATAACTCCTTAGCTGCCGGACTGGCTGCCAATATCTCCGGCATCAAAAAGGAGAGCATCCGCAAGTCGCTGAGCGACTTCCCCGGCGTGGAGCACCGATTAGAGAAGGTATGTACTGTGCGAGGCGTCCAGTATGTCAACGACTCCAAGGCCACCAATGTGGATGCCTGCTGGTATGCGCTGGAGTCCATGCGGACGAAGGTAGTGCTCATCATCGGCGGCAAGGACAAGGGCAACGACTACGCCCCCATCATCCCGCTGGTTAAGGAGAAATGCTCGGCACTGGTCTACCTCGGCGCCGACAATGCGAAGCTGCACCAGAACTTTGACGCATTAGGCATTCCCGTCCGCGACACCCACTCCATGAAGGAGTGCATGGAGGCCTGCTACGAGCTGGCCCAGCCGGGCGAGACTGTGCTGCTCTCTCCCTGTTGCGCCTCGTTCGACCTGTTCAAGAACATGGAGGATCGCGGCGAGCAGTTCAAGGAGCTGGCCAGGAATCTTTAGAAGGCGTGATATCGTGATAACGTCAAACGTTATAACGTCATAACGGAAAACAAGAAAAAAGAAATTAATGAATAAGAAAATCGGCAATATCTTCAAGGGCGACAAGACCATCTGGATGGTCTTCCTGTTCCTCTGTCTCATCAGCCTGGTCGAGGTCTTTTCCGCCTCAAGCACGCTGACCTACAAGAGCCAGAACTACATGGGGCCCATCATCTATCACGCCATTATGATTTTGGCGGGACTGGTGATGGCTGTCGTGACGCTGAACATCCCCTGCCGATACTTTAAGCTGATGACGCTGCCCATGCTCGTCATCTCACTGCTGACCCTCATCTGGGTGCTCGTCGGCGGTGAGAGCATCAACGGTGCCAACCGCGTCATCTCTATCCTCGGCTTCACCTTCCAACCGTCGGAGCTGGCTAAGGGCACGATGGTGCTCTACACGGCACAGATACTGAGCGCTACGCAGCGTGAGGACGGCGCCGACAAGATGGCCTTCAAATGGATCCTCGTGGCCTTGGGCATAGCCACCTTCCTCATCGGCATCGAGAACCTGTCCACGGCGGCACTACTCTGCGTAGTCATCTTCCTGATGATGTTCGTCGGGCGGGTGCCCATGACCCAGTTGGGTAAGCTCTTAGGCGTGGCGGCAGTGTTCATCGCCGTGTTCCTGACGCTGGTCATGACACTGGGTAGCATGGAGGATAGTAAGGAGTCGAATGAAAGCATGACCGAGGTCGTGGCCAGTGCCGACAGCCATGAGGCTGACGTCGACAAGGATGCCATCAAGGGTGGTGGTGTGTTCCATCGCTTCGCCACCTGGCGCAACCGTATCCTGAAGCACTTCAACAAGGAAGAGGTGCCGCCCGAGGAATACAACATGGAAGAGAACTTCCAGGTGGGTCATGCCAACATTGCCATTGCCTCGTCGAATGTCATCGGACGCGGACCGGGCAATTCCGTCGAGCGTGACTACCTGCCGCAGGCGTTCTCCGACTTCATCTATGCCATTATCATTGAGGAGATGGGCATCATCGGCGCCACGTTCGTCGTTCTGCTCTATATCATCCTGCTCTATCGCACGGCCCGCATAGCCAGCCGCTGCGAGAACAATTTCCCGGCCTTCCTGGCCATGGGGCTGGCGCTGCTACTGGTCATCCAGGCCACATTCAACATGCTGGTGGCCGTCGGACTGGCGCCGGTGACGGGACAGCCGCTACCCCTGGTTTCCAAGGGTGGTACGTCCACCATCATCAACTGCATCTACATAGGTGCTATCTTGAGTGTGAGCCGGTCGGCAAAAGTAAAGACTGTAATTGCATAAGGATATGGATAAGGAGTTAAGAGTCATCATCAGCGGCGGCGGCACGGGAGGACATATCTTCCCAGCCGTGTCGATAGCCAACGCTATCAAGGCGCTGCGTCCCGAGGCGAAGATCTTGTTCGTGGGAGCGCTCGGCCGCATGGAGATGCAGCGTGTGCCGGCTGCAGGATATGAGATTAAGGGACTGCCCATCCGTGGATTCTTCCGCCCGCTGTGGAAACCTGCTAACATTGGTGTCGCCTTCGACTACCTGCGCAGCAAGTGGCAGGCCAAGAAGCTGCTTCGGCAGTTCCGTCCCGACGTGGCCGTCGGCGTGGGTGGCTATGCCAGCAGTGCCGCCTTGGGAGCAGCCAACAGCTTAGGCATTCCGACGCTCATCCAGGAGCAGAACTCATACGCCGGACTGGCCAATAAGAAACTGGCGGCGAAGGCTGCGAAGATATGCGTGGCCTATGAAGGTATGGAGCGCTTCTTCCCGAAGGAGAAAATCCTGCTGACGGGAAACCCCGTGCGCCAGTCACTCTTAGAAACCACCATCAGCCGCGACGATGCCATCCGTAGCTTCGGTCTTGACCCTGCCCGGAAAACCATACTCCTCGTAGGAGGAAGCCTCGGCGCCCGTACTGTCAACGAGAGCGTGCTCCAGCACCTTGACCTGGTGAAGGAGAGTGGCGTGCAGTTTATCTGGCAGACAGGTAAGTATTACAATGCCGCCATCAACGAACAGCTGAAAGGACAGGAGTTGCCTAACCTGAAGGTGATGGACTTCATTACCGACATGGGTGCAGCCTACCGTGCTGCCGACCTGGTCATCAGCCGCGCCGGTGCCAGCAGCATCTCTGAGTTCTGTCTCATCGGCAAGCCCGTCATTCTGGTGCCCAGCCCCAATGTGGCGGAAGACCATCAGACCAAAAACGCCCTGGCACTCTCCACCCGCGATGCCGCCATCTACGTAAAGGACAGCGAAGCCCCGGCCACCCTGCTGCAGCTGGCTGTCGATACCGTCAGCAATGACGAGAAGCTGAAGTCTCTCGGCGAGAACGTGCTGAAGCTGGCCCTGCCCGACTCAGCAAACATCATAGCAAACGAAGTAATCAAGTTAGCAAAATGAATATAAAGGATATCAAAGCCGTCTACTTCGTCGGTGCCGGAGGCATCGGCATGAGCGCCATCGCCCGCTATTACCTGAATCGCGGCCTGGTGGTCGGCGGCTATGACAAGACGCCCTCTGTGCTGACACGCCAGTTGGAGAAGGAAGGCATGTTGCTGCACTATGAGGAGAACGTGGACGAGATACCCCATGCCTGCAAGAATCCGCAGTCGTGCCTGGTCATCTATACTCCCGCCATCCCTGCCGACCATCAGGAACTGCAGTTCTTCCGCTCCGGTGGCTTCGAGATACAGAAGCGCGCACAGGTGCTTGGCACGTTGACGCAGGAGATGAAGGGCCTCTGCGTGGCAGGCACCCACGGCAAGACCACCACCAGCACCATGTGCGCCCACATCCTCCACCAGAGCCATGTGGACTGTAACGCCTTCCTCGGTGGCATCTCCAAGAACTACGGCACGAACTATATCCTCTCCAATTCGGAATACGTGGTCATCGAGGCCGACGAGTTCGACCGCTCCTTCCACTGGCTGCGCCCCTGGAT
>ONKY01000142.1 GCA_900318585.1 uncultured Prevotellaceae bacterium | reverse complement strand
TCGCGCAGGAAAATCTCATGGTCGCTGTAGAGAAACTTTTTGATGACGGGGAAGATGTTCTCAGTCGTAACCCCGATGTTACCTTTTTGCATAATCAGTACTATTTTTTTATTGTTATATCCTATATTATTGCTCACCCTGTATTTAGGGCTACTAAAGAGAAGATACAAATATTGTGCCAAACACTCCCCGTCCACCAGCATCTTGCGTATCTCTGCCATTTCGTCAGAACCACCATCGCCTGTACCTGCGTAGACTACAAAAGTCTATATGTCTTTCCTAATTTGTCCGCACGCATACGCTACGTATATACAAAACGGAAAATAGGTCGCACGTGTCGCACGTCCCGCACGTAAATTTTTTCTTAAACCGCTCGACCTCTGGTCGCTTGCCAGAGCAAGAACGGATTAAACGGATTAAACGGATTATACGGATTGCTGTGTTATGTACGGTTTCAGCTGGGAGAAGTGAGGCGTATTTTTTGTTACAGCCCGTGAAACAATTGTAAAGTATTGCTTTGGATTATATTCTCGAGAGAATTTGATGCTAAACCACTGGTTTACGATTCCAAACCACCGATTTACCACGCTAAACCAGTGGTTTACGAGTCTAAAGCACTGGTTTAGAATTATTCCACAGGCTGGAATAATTGGTTTCAAGGCATTCTGTCGGCTGAAACAGGACTATACATTTCTAGAATGTTGAAATAATTTAGGTGCGAGACGTGCGACACGTGCGGGCATTTTTCCGTTTTTCCATATATGCGTGTATGTATGTGCTTAATAGAAAGTAAGGATGCGTAGCCACTGGCGCTTGGCACGTTTCAATACCTCTACTTGCATCACTTATTTGTAAAGCTGTCAATGATTGCCTGATACAATGCTGTTTAGCTTCTCTTTCAGATACTGGCCAGTGATACTATTAGGGCACTTGGCCACTTCTTCTGGTGTGCCGGCACATACTAATGATCCGCCACGATCGCCGCCCTCGGGGCCAAGGTCGATAAGATAGTCTGCACACTTGATGATTTCCATGTTATGCTCGATGATAAGGATGGTATGTCCACGCTCAATGAGTGCATTCATTGTCTGCAGGAGACGGCTGATGTCGTGAAAGTGAAGACCGGTAGTAGGTTCGTCGAAGACAAAGAGGGTGGGGGCCTGCTTTTCCTGACCTATAAAGTAGGCCAGTTTTACGCGCTGGTTCTCGCCACCGGAGAGAGTGGAAGAGTTCTGGCCAAGCTTGATGTAGCCAAGTCCTACGTCCTCCAGGGTCTTAAGGCGACTGACAATGGTGCGGGCGAGCGAATTTCTTGCCCCCTTATCTTTGCCCCTTGCACCTTCTTGTTCATTGCTACCAAAGAACTCAATCGCCTCGGAGATGGTCATGTTGAGCACGTCGTCGATATTCTTTCCGTTGTATCGGACGTCAAGGATGTCGTTTTTGAAGCGGTGGCCATGACAGGATTCACACTCTAAGACGAGGTCAGCCATGAACTGCATCTCCACCGTGATGGTGCCGGCACCCTTGCACTCTTCGCATCGACCGCCGTCGGCGTTGAACGAGAAGAACTGCGAGGTAAAGCCCATCTGCTGGCTCAGAGGCTGTTCGGCAAAGAGGTCGCGGATGGCGTCGTATGCCTTGACGTAGGTGGCGGGGTTGGAGCGCGTTGATTTGCCGATGGGGTTCTGGTCGACGAACTCGATATGACTGATGGCGTCTATGTCGCCTTCAAGACCGAGAAATTCACCAGGCAGGTCGCATACGTCGCCGATATGACGTTTCAGGGCGGGGTAGAGTATGCCCTTGATGAGACTGGATTTTCCGCTACCGCTGACTCCTGTTACGACAGTCATCACGTTCAGGGGTATGCGAACGTCGATGCCGCGCAGGTTGTTCATCCGTGCTCCCCGGATACCAATGAAGCGGTTCCAAGGGCGCCGACTATGAGGCACGGGTATGTTGTCCTGATGGAGCAGGTAGCGGACGGTGTGGCTGCGTTGAACGTTCAACGTTCCTTCTTTGAAAGCGTCCTTTGTCCGAGCGGAACTTTCTGCATCCATCGTCGAGGCGGGGCCGGCGAAGACGATTTCCCCACCCAGACGTCCAGCATCGGGGCCGACATCAATGAGGTAATCGGCGGCGCGCATGATTTCCTCGTCGTGCTCGACAACGACAACGGTGTTGCCCAGTGCCTGTAGTTCCTTGAGTACGTGGATGAGACGTTTGGTGTCGCGTGAGTGAAGTCCGATGCTTGGCTCGTCAAGGATATAAAGAGAGCCTACAAGGGAACTGCCAAGCGAGGTGCAGAGGTTGATGCGTTGGCTCTCACCGCCACTGAGGGTGTTCGACTGACGGTTGAGCGTCAGGTAGCCAAGTCCCACATCTAAAAGAAATTGCAGACGGCTCTTGATTTCAGTTAGTAGCCGTTTTGCGATTTCTGCATCGTGGTCGGAGAGCGTCAGACTATCGAACCATTCCTTCAGCCTGATGACGGGCATCTGAACAAGGTCGTTGATGCTGTGGCCGTCAATCTTTACGTATTCAGCCTCGGGCTTCAATCTTGTTCCGTGGCATCGTGGACAGGTTGTTTTGCCACGATAGCGGGAGAGCATGACGCGGTATTGTATCTTGTACTGATTCTCGCGAACCATTTGGAAGAACTGGTCAATGCAGGGTTTCTCTTTGGCGCCTTTGTCGGACGGCAGACCGTGCCACAGCCAGTCTTTTTGCTTCTGCGTCAGTGTCATATATGGTTCGAAGATGGGGAAGTCGTCGTTGGCGGCGTGGCGGATGAACCATTGCTGCCACTCCTTCATCTTGTCACCGTGCCAGCAGACGACACAGCCATCATAGACGCTAAGCGTGGTATTCGGGATGACCAATCGCTCGTCTATGCCGATGACGCTGCCGAAACCCTGGCATTCAGGACAGGCACCAGCTGGTGAGTTGAACGAGAAGAGCTGGTCGGTAGGTTCTTCAAAGGTGATGCCGTCGGCCTCGAAGCGCATGGAGAAATCGTAGACAATGTTTGAGGGAAGGAACATGAGACGGCACTCTCCCTGTCCCTCATAGAAGGCTGTCTCAACTGAGTCGACCAGCCGGGCTATCGTGTCCTTGGCAGAGTCAACGGAGAGACGGTCGATGACGAGGTAAAGGTTGGAGTTGGGAGCAAGAGTGCTTCTTTCCAGGAAATCCTCAATCCTCAGGATCTCATTGCCTTCGGTTACAATCCTTGTGTATCCTTCCAGTACGTATGCCTTCAACTGTTCTTCAAGCGTACGGCCATCAGCTATCCTTACGGGAGCCAGTACGACGAACTTGGTGCCTGGCTGGTATTGGAGCATCTGCTGGACAACGTCTTCCGTAGAGTGCTTCCTGACTTCCTGGCCGGAGACAGGCGAGTACGTACGACCGATGCGGGCGAAGAGCAGTCTGAGGTATTCGTAGATTTCCGTTGAGGTTCCGACGGTACTACGAGGGTTGCGTGCTATCACTTTCTGCTCGATGGCAATAGCTGGCGGTATGCCTCGGATGAAATCACATTCGGGCTTGTTCATCCTACCCAGGAATTGGCGTGCATAGCTGGAGAGGCTCTCCACATATCGCCGCTGCCCCTCGGCGTAGAGCGTATCGAACGCCAGCGACGACTTGCCGCTACCGCTTACGCCGGCTATCACCACAAACTGGTTCCTGGGTATACGCACGTCAACGTTCTTCAGATTGTTGACCCGCGCACCCTTGATTTCTATGTAATCTTGCATGAAGTGTTAATAGTTGTACTCGCCAAACTCGCTTTGGATAGTGAGGCTCTTCGGTCCTTCCTCGATGTGTCCTATTACCTGGGCGTCAATGTTAAACGACTTGGAGATGTTGATGACTTGGTCGGCAACTTCCGGACGGACGTAAATCTCCATGCGGTGACCCATGTTGAACACCTGATACATTTCACGCCAATCGGTGCCAGAGCATTCATGGATAGCGCGGAACAGGGGCGGTACGGGGAACATGTTGTCCTTGATGACTCGACAGTCGTCGCTGACGAAGTGGAGCACCTTTGTCTGGGCACCACCTGTACAATGCACCATACCGTGAATCTCAGGACGCATCTCGTCAAGCAGGCGTTTGATGACGGGAGCGTATGTACGGGTAGGGGAAAGGACGAGCTTGCCCATGTCGATGGGTAAACCATCGACCACGGATGTAAGTTCGTATTTACCGCTGTAGACGAGGTCGTCAGGAACGGCGTGGTCGTAGCTCTCAGGATATTTCTTGGCCAGGTATTTGGCAAAGACGTCGTGGCGTGCTGAAGTGAGACCGTTAGAGCCCATGCCGCCGTTGTAGAGTTTCTCGTAGGATGCCTTTCCTGTGGAGGAGAGTCCGACGATAACATCGCCCGGACGGATATGGGCATTGTCTATAACATCACTCCGCTTCATACGGCAGGTGACGGTGGAGTCAACGATAATCGTGCGGACAAGATCGCCTACATCTGCCGTCTCGCCTCCCGTCGGCCAGATGCCAATACCCATCTCCCGTAGTTCGGCTAATAACTCGTCAGTGCCATTGATGATGGCAGAGATGACTTCAGCGGGCACGAGCATCTTGTTGCGACCGATGGTGGAACTGACGAGTATGTTATCCACGGCACCTACGCAGAGTAGGTCATCGGTATTCATAACGATGGCATCCTGGGCAATGCCTTTCCACACGGTGAGGTCGCCCGTTTCTTTCCAGTACATATAAGCAAGGCTCGACTTCGTGCCGGCACCATCGGCGTGCATGATGTTGCAGTACTCGGGGTCTCCGCCTAGGATGTCGGGTATAATCTTGCAAAAAGCCTGAGGGAACAGTCCTTTGTCTATGTTCTTAATGGCAGCGTGGACGTCCTCCTTGGCGGCAGAAACTCCACGCTGCATGTAGCGGTTATTGCTCATTCAATTATCAATTGTCAATTATCAATTGTCCATTAAAAAGACACTTTGGGTGCCTTCTGTGCATCGGCATCAGCCTCAAACTTGGTCATCTTGTCGAAGCCGAAGATGCCAGCGAGGATGTTTTTCGGGAAAGCGCGGATGGTAACGTTATAGTTCTGCACGGCAGTATTGAACTTGTTACGTGCCTCGTTAATGCGGTTCTCTGTTCCTTCTAACTGTGCCTGAAGGTCCTTGAAGTTTTCGTTAGCCTTCAGGTCAGGGTAGTTCTCCTGAACGGCAATCAGTCGGCCGAGAGCTGAACCGAGTTCTCCTTGTGCCTTTTGGAACTCCTGCAGCTTCTCGGGCGTAAGATTCTCGGGGTCAAGGGTTATCTGCGTGGCCTTTGCTCGTGCGTTTACCACAGCCTCGAATGTTCCTTGCTCGTGGGCAGCATAGCCTTTGACAGTCTCTACAAGATTAGGAATAAGATCAGCACGACGCTGATAGGCCGACTGGACATTGGCCAGGGCAGTTGTGGCATCTTCCTGAACACCGACCATTGAGTTGTAAGCACTGGCAGCCCACATGCCGATAATGACGACGGCTGCAATAATTCCGATTGTTCCTTTTGAGATTTTCATAATTGTATGGTTTTATTTGATTGAATGTTAGTTATTGTTACCAGCGAGAGGTGGCACCACCACCGCCAAAGCTACCGCCTCCGAAGTGACCGCCGGAGAAACCTCCGCCTCCGCCGCCGGAGAAACCACCACCGCCACCACCACCGCTAACGAAGAACCCTCCGCCGCTACTCTCTGGCACATAGAAAGGATTGCTCACCAGATGGGTGGCTGCTGCAGCTCCGAGCCAGCGATATTTCTTGTTCTTATAGACAAAGAAAATAATCCAGCAGAGCATCAGGCAGGTGTAGAGCCCCATGGCCTGTGCACCTTTGTCGGCCTCCTCGTCGGCAGAGCTTCGAAGGGCTGACATCTGAGGCAGCTCCTTCGACTGGAGCTTGGCCAGGATGGCGTCTGCGAGGTAGATCATGGCTGAATCAGGCTGATCGGCCCTCATAGCAGGAATGACGTATCGCTGCTGCAACTGATGGCACTCGGCATCGGTGAGGTCTGCCTCCAGGGCACGGCCAGGCGACATGTTGATACTGTGGTCTTCATAGCCCACGACAACCACGAGGCCGCGGTCATGTCGCCCCACACCGTAGTTGTTGCCCACGTCCTGCGCCATACGGTAAGGGTCGTCGTTCTCGATATGGTTTACCACGATGACTACGCTCTGCACATCTGTCTCCAACTCTATGCGTTTCATGGTGACGTTGATGCGGTTGACAGCCTCGTCTGTAAGTACATGGTCAGGATTCGAAACATACTGGGTGGAGTCCTGTAGGTAAGGAATGGGAATGTTCTGAGCGTTCCAATAGGTAACTTCTTGATGGGAAGCCAGCTGGGAAGCTGGAGCGTTTGCGGATGCCTCTGCACCTACCGAGTAGAAAAAGCAGATCATTGAAACGGCAATGCCGATAATGAATAGCCAGCCCCAGACATGCTTGAAGATGAGCTCGTGACCATGCTCCTTCTGGAAGGTATTCAGATATGAACGCCGCTCGGCTGCAAACTGTTTGGAGCAGTCTTCGTAGCGTGATGAGTAGGCTTTCTTCAGTTGACGTTCCGTTAGCGCCTTGTGTTGTCTCTTCTCACCCATAACACGCTGGCGGAGAGACTCAAGGGATGTTCCACCACTAGTGTTGTCGGCATCTTCGTTGTAGAGCTCTACCAAAGTGTTAACCTTTTGATTGTATTTGCTGGCAATACGGCTAAGTTCCGAATCACGTTCCGCCACCAATTGCTGCTCTTTGCCCTCATAATGGCGTGTGAGCCAAGTTCCACCCGTTGCAATAGCTGCGAGATAGACGGCAAACATCGCGAACACGTCGGTATAGATAGTAGGACTGGTAGCCGTACTGAGCAGGATGGGTGCTGCCCCCGCGGCAGCAGTACCAGCTAACAGTAGGTTTGCTTGGCGTCGGGTAAAGTTGGACTTCTTTTGTTTTTCTTCCATGTCGGTGTTCGAGAAAATGAGAAGTTGAAATTATTTGCCGTGCCACATCTCCCATGAGGCAAAAGCCTGTAGGAGCAGCATTTCCAGACCGTTCTTCACATCGGCTCCATGCTCCTTGCCTTTCTTCATGAAAAGTGTCTCGTCGGGGTTGTAGATAAGGTCGTAGAGAATGGTGTGGGAGTCCATGGCTTCATAAGGCAGCAGAGGGCATTCGTCCACATGCGGATACATCCCTACTGGTGTGCAGTTGACAATTACATTATACTCCTTAACAATTTCGGGCGTGATTTGTTCATACTGGATAGTGCCAGGCCGTTGGTAACGACTGACATAGACAGGTTCAATGCCCAGCGACTTCAGCCCATAGGTAATTGCTTTTGAAGCTCCACCTGTACCTAAGACAAGGGCCTTGTGATGCCACTTCTTGTCAATCATTGGCTCGATACTTTGGGTGAATCCGATGACGTCAGAGTTATAGCCCTTGAGCTTGACTTTCCTACCCTCATGGGTGACGCGGATTACATTGACAGCACCAATGGCCTGAGCTTCTGGGGTAACGCTGTCAAGAAAGGGAATGACTTTCTCTTTGTAGGGAATCGTGACATTCAACCCACAGAGTTCTGGGGTGGTGTCAAGGATTTCCTGTAACTGGTCAATACTGGGAATTTCAAAGTTTACATACTCTGCATCAATGTTCTCGTCGGCAAACTTCTGGTTGAAGTAGCTGATGGAAAACGAATGCCCCAGTGGGTAGCCTATTAATCCGTACTTATCCATAATGGGTATTATTTATTTGGTTGCAAAATACAAAGTGCAGATACCGAAAGTGAGCCGTTTGAACGTGGAATCACTGAATCCGGCCTTTTTGAGTATGTCCATCATTTCCTCTCCTTGGGGAAAGGCGTCTATGGTCTGTGTCAGGTAAGAGTAGGCTCTGCTGTCCTTGGAAATTAGCTTGCCATAGAGCGGCAGTACTGTGTGACTATAGACATGGAACAGCTGTTTCATTGGAAAGGAGACAGGTGTCGTCAGTTCAACAATGCTCAGGTGTCCACCATCCTTCAGTACCCGGCACATTTCCGACAGCCCCCTATCTAAGTCGGCAAAGTTGCGTATACCGAAAGCTGCAGTTACAGCATCGAAGGAATGGTCAGGGTAGGAGAGGGCAAGACAGTCTTCCTTGGCAAAGGATATAACCTGTTGTAATCCCGCCTTGGTCACTTTTTCCCGTCCGATTTCCATCATTCCTTCACTAATGTCGGCACCGACGAGTTTCTGCGGCTTCAGCATCTGCGCAGCCAGAATAGCAAAGTCGCCCGTACCCGTTGCAATGTCGAGGATTGTCTTGGGCTTGTACGGTGACAGGCACAGGATGGCCTTGCGGCGCCAGCCACGGTCGATGTTCCACGACAAGCGATGGTTCAGCTTGTCGTATGTAGGCGCAATATTGTTGAACATCTGCTCGACCTGTGCTGCCTTCTCGCTGTCATTATAGGGCTTAACTGCTTCCTGTCTGTACATGTTCTCTATTGTTTGTTGCGATTGAGTCGCAACATACCTTTAATTATCGGGTCTTCAGGTACTCGTTGACATTACGTTCGATACGTGCTGCTATGTCTCCGCTTTCCGCAGCTTTGTCAAATTGCTCACCAACGATGTGTTCGTAGAGCTCGATATATCTTTCGCTGACGCTTTCTGCATACTCGTCAGTAATCTCTGGCATTACCTGTCCCGGCTCATTCATGAAGTCGTGTTCAATAAGCCATTGACGGACGAACTCCTTGGAGAGCTGACGCTGAGGCTCACCCTTGGCCAATTTTTCTTCGTAACCGTCGGCATAGAAATAGCGGCTGGAGTCAGGGGTGTGGATCTCGTCAATGAGGTATACCTTACCGTCGCGTTTTCCAAACTCGTACTTCGTGTCAACCAGGATAAGGCCGCGCTTAGCTGCAATCTCCTGTCCACGGGCAAAAATCTTACGGGTGTAGTCCTCCATGACTGCATAATCCTCAGCTGAGACAAGTCCCTGGGCAATGATTTCCTCCTTGGAAATGTTCATGTCGTGGCCTTCATCCGCCTTGGTAGTCGGAGTGATGATAGGCTCAGGGAACCGCTCATTCTCCTTCATACCGTCGGGCAGTTTAACACCGCATAGTGACCTGGTGCCGTTCTTGTACTCACGCCATGCAGAACCTGTGAGGATGCTACGGATAATCATCTCCACGCGAAAACCTTCACATTTCAAACCGACTGTAACCATAGGGTCTGGTGTCGCCAGTTTCCAGTTGGGACATATGTCGGTTGTGGCATCAAGGAACTTGGCGGCAATCTGGTTGAGTACCTGCCCTTTGAAAGGGATACCTTTGGGTAGTACAACGTCGAAGGCCGAAATGCGATCGGTGGCTACCATGACCAACAAGTCGTCGTTGATGTCATATACGTCACGAACTTTGCCGTGATAAACACTTTTTTGTCCCTCGAAATGGAACTCAGTCTTTGTTAATGCTTTCATTATCTTCTTTCTTATTATTATTATCGTAATCTTCGTAGGCATGAACAATGCGTGTCACCAGCTTATGACGTACTATGTCTTTCTTGTTGAGCTGGACAATACCGATGCCTTCTACATTGTTTAATATATGCAGCGCCTCAATGAGTCCGCTTTTCTGGGGGCGTGGCAGGTCTATCTGCGATGTGTCGCCCGTTATTATCATCTTGGTGTTCCACCCCATGCGGGTAAGGAACATTCGTATCTGAGCGGGTGTGGTGTTCTGTGCTTCGTCTAAGATAACCACGGCGTCGCTCAACGTACGGCCTCTCATAAAGGCCAGTGGAGCTATTTGGATGATGTGTTTCTCCATCATGTCCTGTAACTTTACTTGCGGCAGCATATCTTCAAGCGCATCGTAGAGAGGCTGGAGATAGGGGTCTATCTTGTCTTTCATGTCGCCAGGCAGGAAACCTAACTTTTCACCAGCTTCCACGGCAGGACGGCTCAGTATAATCTTCTTTGCAGTCTTTTCTTTCAGCGCCTTCACTGCCAAGGCTATCGACAGATAGGTTTTTCCTGTACCGGCAGGACCTACGGCAAAAACCATGTCGTTCTGGGCGTATGCATCAATCAGCCGCTGCTGATTCTCCGAGCGTGGCTTGATGGGGCGTCCAGACATGCTGTAGACCACAACCCCTTCAGGAATTTCTTTCGACCTTCCTCCTTTGATGATGTCAAGAATGTCCTCTTCATTCAAGGAGTTAAACTTCAAGATGTGATGGCGTATCTTTTCCACGCTCTCTTCCAATGCAGCCATCTGCTCCTCGTCGCCTAAAACGCGTATCACATTGTCGCGTGCCACAATGCGAAGCTTGGGGTAGAGAGAACGGATAATCTGCAAATGCCCGTTTCCAACACCATAGAACACTACGGGGTCAATATCCTCAATAATAATATGCTTCTCTATCAATCTGTATACAAATTTGATTTTTGCTTGCAAAGTTACGAAAAATATTCGTATCTTTGCACTCGTAAACGGATATTTTTAAATGAAACTGACGAAAAAGTTATATTTGATAGGCTTTACAGCTACGGTCATGGTGTTGGCAATAGTCAGATGGACGTATCCTGAAGTGGCTGAGCTTGAGATAGTAACATCTGCTGATTCAACTATTAGTGAAGTAGTGACTTCTCCTCCGCTCTCTTTGAACCGGAATGGTTCCAAACCTCATCGCATTCTCTCTGTTCCAAGCTATAAGGAGGCATTTCCTGACTCCAATGCCGTACAAATGGTGGAAGCCCAAAGGTGGGGTGTCTCTCCAGTGAGGAACCGTGAGGATGCGGAATCGCGGAAAAAAGAACTTGTCTATATTGACTCTTCACCTTATTACCATGTTGACAAACTTCGCCAGAGTATACCTTATTTAGTGCCGCGCGCAGCAATTTTACTTCAAGACATAGGACAGGCTTTCTTCGACAGTCTTTATGTGAAGGGTGTTCCTCTTCATCGCTTCATTGTGACAAGTGTTTTACGTTCACAGGACGATGTAACCCGTTTGCGCACTCTCAACGGTAATGCTACGGAAAACTCCTGTCATCTTTATGGGACGACTTTCGATATCTGCTATAATCGCTATGAGACGGTTGAGGAACCTGAAGGCCCGAAGCGTTATCAGGTTAGAAACGACACGTTGAAATTCGTACTTTCAGAGGTTCTTCGTGACATGCGCCAGCAAGGGCGCTGTTATATCAAGTATGAGGTGAAGCAAGGCTGTTTTCACATGACGGTCAGATAAGTTCCCGCCTGCGGAACTCAGAACAGGTAATGGCAGTCGCAATGGCAACGTTGAGAGATTCTGCCGTATCGCCCTGGCGGAAACTTGGGATGAGCAGTCTGCGTGTGATAAACTGGCGTATCTCAGGTGAGATGCCGTTGCCTTCATTCCCCATAACAATAATACCCTCACTCGACAATGGCTGTCGGTAAATGTCATTGCCGTCAAGTAGTGTGCCGTAGACAGGCACAGTGGCCTGACTGATGAGATCTGCTAAGGAAGTATAAATAATGTTCACGCGCGCAATGCTTCCCATTGTGGCCTGAACAACTTTCGGGTTCCAGGCATCAGCGGTGTCCTCGCTGCAGAAAATGGTACTGATTCCGAACCAGTCAGCTATCCGGACGATGGTTCCCAGGTTGCCAGGGTCTTGTACACCGTCAAGTGCCAAGGAAAGGTGCCCGGTTAGCTGCGGGGAGCAAGGCTTTTGGGATGGGATAGGGAAAACAGCTAGAACTTGTTGCGGATGTTGAAGAAAACTGATTTTCCGTAGCTCTTCCTGAGTAATGGACTGAATAGTCAGGGAGGTTTCTTGAAATCCTTCTGTAGCATAGGTTTCCACAGGCAAGTATCCTGCCTTGAGCAAGTCACCCACTACTTTAGGCCCTTCAGCCACAAACAAGCCTTCTCGCTGTCTGAATTTCTTCATCTCCAGCTGTCGGATGTGCTTTATTTGGTTCTTACTGATCATTTTTCAAAAAAAGTTCTTAAATCAGCCACAAAGATAAAAATAAATATTTATCTTTGCAACTAATTTCCGAAGAAAAGACATTTTGAGACAGATTATTCTATTTCTTGTGGCCATTTTACTCCTGGTTTCGTGCTCCACGACGAAGTACGTACCTGATGGCATGTACTTACTTGACGATGTACGCGTAAAGGTAGATGGTAAGTGTCCAAGAGATATTAATACTGCTCAGTTGAAAACATTTGTGCGACAGAAGGGTAATTCTCGCTGGTTTTCTGCCGTTAAGCTTCCCCTGGCTACCTATTCTCTGTCCGGTCGCGATTCTGCGCGATGGGTGAATCGTATGCTAAAGTCAATGGGTGAGGCACCTGTCCTGTTTGACTCTCTTCTTGCAGTACAATCTGTTTCCGACCTCCGTTCGGTGCTTCGCAATAAGGGGTATCTTGATGCGCAAGTCTCATTGAGCACATCCACTAAGGGAAAGCGCTTAGATGCCACTTATCTTGCTTCGTTGGGTGAACCTTACTGTATAGGAAAGGTTGACTACCAGATAGAGGACTCTCTCATTAGGCAATTACTGAGGTTGGACTTGCCTGAGCATCAGCAATTGAAGAGTGGCAGCAAGTTCAGTGTCAGCGACCTTGACGAGGAACGCAAGCGGATAACCCGACTGCTGACAGACTGCGGTTATTATCGTTTCCATAAGGAATATATACATTTTATGGCAGATACCGTTGGAGGGTCACGAATCATCGATGTAACGCTCCGGCTGACCACTCCACCCTCAATGGCTGATACACTTCACAGCCGTTACAAGGTAGCCACAGTTACGTTTGCCAGCGGCAATCCTCAGGATACCATGATTCACCTCCGACCGAAGGTCGTCAGAGAAAGTACGTATATAGAGCCGGGGACAGACTATTCTGCTGCGGCCCTGCAGAATACATACAATCATTTTTCCCGCTTAGGCAATGTCAGGTATACGAACATTAGTTTCACGGAACGTCCTGATTCGGCACTGCTTGACTGTATGATATTGCTTCAGACAGGCAAGCCGTCTACCATCAGCTTTCAGCCGGAAGGAACAAACACAGCAGGAGACTTGGGAGCAGCCTTATCCATTACCTATCAGAACCGCAACCTTTTCCGAGGTGCGGAGAACCTTGCGGTGGAGTTGCGTGGTGCATACGAGGCGATACGCGGCTTAGAGGGCTATCGCAATCAGGACTTCGTCGAATACAGTGTGGAGAGCCGTCTCACCTTTCCCCGCTTCATCGCCCCTTTTCTCAGCAGCAACCTTCGCCGTAAGATTAATGCAACGAGTGAGGTGTCATTACTGTACGACCTTCAGGATCGTCCTGAATTCCACCGCCGTCTGCTTTCCGCAGCTTGGCGATACAAATGGAGGAATCAGATGCGTCGTGACCAGTACCAGATAGACCTCTTGGACTTGAACTATGTCTTCATGCCCTGGATAAGTGACACTTTTCGTCGTCAGTATCTTGACGACGTGAGCAGTCGCAATGCAATCCTGAGGTATAATTATGAAGACTTGTTTATCATGAAGACAGGATTAGGCTATTCCTATAACAATGGCCGCATAGCATTGAAAACCAATGTGGAGACATCGGGTAACCTGTTAAGCTTAGGATCCAGGATATTTGCCTCAGAGAAGGATGACGGAGTCCATTACCGCCTTTTCAATATCGCCTTTGCACAATATGTGAAGGGCGACTTTGACTTTACCCGCAGTTTCCAGTTTGACTATGACAACCAGTTTGTGTTCCACTTCGGATTCGGCATCGCTTGGCCTTACGGCAATTCCTCCGTACTGCCTTTTGAGAAGCGCTATTTTGCAGGAGGAGCGAACAGCGTGCGAGGCTGGAGCGTACGTTCATTAGGGCCGGGAAAGTTCAAGGGGAACGATGGGCGTATAGACTTTATCAATCAGACTGGCGACATGAAGCTGGACTTGAACCTCGAGTATCGTACCCACCTGTTCTGGAAGCTTGGCGGCGCCCTCTTTGTAGATGCAGGTAACATCTGGACCTTACGCGACTATGTCGACCAGCCGGGAGGACAGTTCTCGTTGGAGGATTTCCCCTCCCAGATAGCTGTAAGCTATGGCCTTGGTATCCGTTTCAACTTCGACTATTTCATCGTACGCTTCGACTTTGGCATGAAAGCCGTCAATCCCGCTTACGAAGAAGAGGACGATGAGCACTATCCATTGCTACATCCCCGCTTCAGTCGCGATTACGCATTCCACTTCGCGGTAGGCCTTCCATTTTGACAAACATCCGTTTGTTGCGTTCCACAATCTGAACCTCGAATTCTACATCACCAGTCACCATGTGACCTGGCGTGTTCAGGGAGTCGCGTTCCATAAAACGGCTCACCTCTATGGTTGCCGTCCATGTGGAATCGTCTGTCTGCATACAGTCCAACAGGCTGACCTCGGCTGGGCCGTCCTGCTTTCTCAGCACTTCAACATCCTGTTCAGACATGTTTGTCGCGGCAAATCTCAGCCATTTCCTGCTTTCCGGTGTCACATAGCGGGTTGCACGCTCAAATTGATAGTTGAAATAGGCCTCTGCCCATTGGACGGCTGCCTCATCAGTCAAATCGCTGCCTTCCGTGTTGCCGAAGTCACAGGATAAAAACGTAAATGCCATAATGGCTGATAATAAAAAACGCACCATAAGCATTAAATTTTTAAAAAACTTCCACAAAGATACATATTTCTTTTGGATTTCACACTACTTTTTCTTACTTTTGCAAAAAATATGAAAAAATAATGCTGAAATTCATATCCTTTGGCAGTGGTAGCAGCGGAAATTGCTATTATCTTGCCACACCTACTGATGCAATTATTATTGATGCAGGCGTGGGGGTGCGTATGCTTAAGAAGTGTATGCGGGAGTATGGCGTCAGGCTTCGAGACATAAACTATGTGCTGATTACCCATGACCATGCCGATCATATCAAGTCGGTTGGCAGCATCAGCCATGAACTGGAGTTGCCAGTCTATTGTACAGAGAAAGTGCATGAAGGTATTGAGCGGAACTACTGCGTCAGTCGCAAGATTGCTGCCATAAGAAAACATGTTATCCAACCTTCTCTGCCCCTCCGTCTGGGTGACTTCCAGATAACCCCCTTTAGCGTTCCCCATGATTCCAGCGACAATGTAGGATTCTTCATCGAGGCAGGAGGTACCAACTTCTGTATCATCACTGATGCTGGAGAAGTAACCGACGAGATGAAAGGCTACATCAGCCGCTCCCGCTATCTGGTCATTGAGGCTAACCACGATGTGGAGATGCTGCGTCAGGGACCGTATCCCCTTTACCTTAAGAAGCGCATTGAGAGCAGCACTGGCCATCTCAGCAATACGGATTGTGGCAAAGCCATAGCCGAGAATATGAGCGAAGACCTCCGCCACGTATGGCTTTGCCATCTCAGCGAAGAGAACAACCATCCCGAACTGGCCCGCAAGACAGTGGAGAGTGTGCTTCGGCAGTATGGCATCATTGTCGGTAAGGATGTCCAGCTCGATGTATTACGCCGCAAGTTGCCTTCCGGTCTCTTTGAACTGGAATAATCTGATGTAATTCGCTAAATTAGTAGTTAGGGGAAGATATTTCTATTTCCCTAATTCCTCCTTTGCTACGAGCTTCGGGATGTAGATTTTCTGTCCCTTCTTCAGTGGAACGGTGTCGTTCAGGCTGTTATAGACGGAGAGATAGCAAGTGTTGGTGACGCCGACGGTGCGGCGGGCTATCTTCTCCAGATTGTCGCCCTCTGAGGCATAGACCTCTCGCTCGTAACCAGCAATGTAATAGCCTTTGTCCTTCAGACGGCCGTCCAAACGCTCGTACATGGCTGCATCCTTGATGATCTGGCGTGCCTCCTCTGGAGTCAGCTCTGGCTTAGCTGGAACTTCCTCATCCTTTACCGACGATTCCTCAGCCTTTACCGACACATCCTCGGCCTTGGTTGGCGTGGTTTCAGGAGTAACGGGCTCAGCGGCGGGCTTGGTGATGGTATCGGCTACAACCTCTATTGTGTCAGCTGTTTCCATTGCTATGCTGTCTGTGACAACAGCTGTCGGCAAAACTACTGCTGGAGTCTGCTGGCATCCTTTAAGGTAATAGAAGAGGCCTCCAAGTAGCAGAATGGCTATCAGCCCAAGAACTCCCCAAAGGAGCGTTTTCTTGCCGTTTCCTTCGTCGTCGTCGAGGTAATTGCTTCCCGTTTCTTCTGTTTGTTCCACCAGACGTACCATCGGCTCTTCTTCCGGTTCTGGCGTTGGTTCTGCCACAGGTGAAGACTCTGGCTCTAGTTCCGGCTCCTGCTCTGGTTCATACTCCAGTTTCTGCTCTGGTTCTGGTTCTATTTCTAGTTCTAGTTTTGGTGCAGGTGTTGCTTCCACTACGGGTTCCTGCTTCAAATCTGGCATTGTTTTCGCCATAGTTGAAGGCTCCTTTTCCTGTATTGGCTCCGGCGTTGGCTCCACTTTGGGATCTGACACCTGTTCGGGTTCTGCCATATCTGATAATGGCATGAGCGAAGTCTCATCCTCTGGAACGAGGTCGATGATGGGGAGATCGCTCCCGTCATCTTCTTGTGATTTTATTGGATGCTCATCTGTACTCTCTGCATCTCTCAGCGAGAACTCAATGGGGGCTTCTTCTTCCTCTGCAGTATCCTCCTGCTCTTCTATCTTCTCGGCTACTTCCGAGAGGGTGTCGCTGAAGTCTACTCCATCGTTTAAGATAACTGTTTCGAATAGTGAGAAGGGTTTATTCACCTGCTCCTTCATCAGATTGTCGGGCAGGAAGGAAATCTTCTTGTGACCATCTATCAGCACCCGCTCACCTGTATGGATGTTGACACTCTCGCGCGGCTCTACCTCCACAATTTTGAACGTACCCAGCCCCTTTATCTTCACGAGACCATCGCGGAACAGGGCCTCCTGGATAATTTCAAACATATTCTGGAGGAACTTTGCCGTTTCCTCTGCTCTCATGTTTCCCTTCTCTCTGAGATAGGGTACCAGCTCTTGTATGCTTATCTTTGCCATAATATAACTCCCACTTTAACTCCCAATTAAACTCCCCGTTACGCTCGAGCTGCACGCTTTGCTTGCCAACAACTCCCACTTTGTGAAAGCAGTTTTATTTCACTTTTTCCTTCCACGCAATGTTAGGTCTGAAGCTGAGGACCAGCTTCGGAGGTACAAGCATACGTTGTCCCGTTGTAGGATTGACGATGACCCGCTCGTTCTTCTTCTTTACCTCGAACGTCCCAAAACCTGGCACGCCAACGGCGTTCCCTTCCATGAAGCTGTTGTTCATGGCATCAGTCACCAGATATACTTTCTTCTGAACGTCAGCGGCCGTTAGTTTCGTTTGCCGCGACAGTTCTGCAATAAAATCTTTGTTATTCATTGTGTTACCTCCTTTAACTCTTTTATTCCTATTACTTCTTTCTCCTAACTCTTTCACTCCTTAACAATTTCTCCATATAGGTCGAACTCTTCCGAGTCGGTAATGGTCACGTCGTAGAAGGTGCCGATGCTGAGTCGCCCACCAGCTACTGGTATCAGTACTTCAGGGTCTACTTCCGGCGAACAGTACTCCGTACGTCCGATGTAATAGTCTCCCTCCTGGCGGTCGATGATGACACGAAGGATTTGTCCCACCTTCTCTGCCTCCAGCTCCGCGCTAATATTCTGTTGTACGCGCATCAGCTTGTCCAACCGCCGCTGCTTCACCTCCTCTGGCACGTCATCCTCGTAGTTGTCGCCCGACCATGTGCCTTCTTCTGCCGAGTAGGCAAAAGCGCCCATGCGGTCAAACCGTGCCCACCGGGTGAAGTCTAACAGCTCCTGGAAGTCCTTTTCCGTCTCGCCTGGGAATCCCACCATCAGCGTAGTTCTCAGACAGATACCGGGAACTTCGCGCCTCATTCGCTCTATCAGCTCTATGGTCTCCTGTTTCGTCACGTGTCGCCGCATACTTGTCAGCATGTGGTCGGAGATGTGCTGTAGGGCAATGTCCATGTAGTTGCATACATTGTCGTGGCGGCGCATCACCTCCAGCAGCTCCCAGGGGAAGTGTGCGGGGTAAGCGTAGTGCAGTCGTATCCACTCCACGCCCTCTATTTGTGCCATCCGGTCTATCAACTCGGCAATGTGCTGCTTGCCGTCAAGGTCTATACCGTAGTAGGTCAGCTCTTGGGCAATAATCTGAAACTCCTTCGTGCCTCCCTTCACCAGCAGTCTCACCTCCTCCAGTATCTCCTCCATGGGGCGGCTTTGGTGGCGGCCGGTAATCAGCGGAATGGCACAGTAGGCGCAGTGGCGGTCGCAGCCCTCGCTGATTTTGATGTAGGCATAGTGGCGGGGTGTAGTCAAGACCCTATTCCATTCCTCCTTATTTGGAATAGTCTGGGACTCTATGTCTGCCAATAGCTGACGATAGTTAAACTTCCCGTACCAGCCGTCCACTTCAGGAATCTCTGCTTCGAGGTCGGCGAGGTAACGCTCTGACAGACAGCCCATCACATAAAGACGTTGAATCCTTCCTTCTGTCTTGGCCTGCGCGAACTCCAAGATGGTATTGATGCTTTCTTCTTTGGCGTCGTTGATGAATCCGCAGGTATTGATCACCACAATTTCCCCCTGCGGATTGTCGCTGTCGTGCGTACAACGATAGCCGTTTGCCTCGCAGAGCCCCATGAGCATCTCGCTGTCAACGAGATTCTTTGAGCATCCTAATGTGATGAAATCAATGGTTTTCATCTTCTATCTCTTACTTCTTAATTCTCACTGAACAGTGAGTCCACGAATTCCTTGCGGTTGAATAGCTGCAGGTCCTCCATACCTTCGCCCAGTCCTATATACTTCACAGGCACTTTTAGCTGGTCGGAGATGCCGATAACCACACCGCCCTTGGCCGTTCCGTCGAGTTTCGTGATGGCCAGCGAGGTAATCTGTGTCACTGCCGCAAACTGCTTGGCCTGTTCAAAGGCATTCTGTCCGGTAGAGCCGTCGAGTACTAGTAGCACCTCGTCGGGAGCCTCCGGCAGCACCTTCTTCATTACTTCTTTTATTTTCTTGAGTTCGTTCATCAGACCAACCTTGTTGTGCAGGCGGCCTGCCGTGTCGATAAGCACCACGTCGGCATTGTTAGCCTTGGCCGATGAGAGGGTATCGTAGGCCACAGAGGCGGGGTCGCTGCCCATCTGCTGCTTCACCACGGGCACTCCGACCCGTTCGCCCCAGATGCACAACTGCTCCACTGCAGCGGCACGGAACGTATCGGCAGCTCCCAAGTATACTTTCTTGCCTGCCTGCTTGAATTGCCAGGCCAGCTTGCCGATGGTCGTCGTCTTGCCGACGCCGTTCACGCCCACCACGAGGATGACGTAAGGCTTATGGTCATGGGGCAGTTCCCAGCCTTCTTCCTCGCCGTTAGGCTGTGAGGGATTGTTGCTGTTTTCCGCCAATAGAGCGGCAATCTCGTCACGGAGAATGCTGTTCAGCTCGCCCGTGGAAACATACTTGTCGCGACTGACGCGCTCCTCTATCCGCTCGATTATTTTCAAGGTGGTGTCCACGCCCACATCGCTAGTGATGAGTACCTCCTCTAAATTGTCGAGCACGTCGTCATCTACCTTCGATTTCCCGGCTACGGCGCGTGTCAGTTTGTCGAATACGCTCACCTTGGTCTTCTCTAGACCTTTGTCGAGGGTCTCCTTGTTCTTTTTACCAAATAATCCAAAAAATGCCATATCGATAATGCTTGCTGTCTTCTGGTGCAAAGGTAGTAAAAATCGATGAAACCGCCAAAAAATACATTGTTTTTCTCTGTTCTGGCCGTTCTTATTTGTCTTTTCTCAATTCCATAGCCACATCATCACCGCCGCTAGCAGCACGGCCATGATGATTTCTGCCGTGCGGTTGATACGGACTGCTACCAGCATGTCTGCAGTGGTGAGTGGACGGTCGTTCTCGCCGATATATGGCTTGTCGAACAGTTCACCGAAATAGTAGTGCGGTCCGCCGAAGCGGCAATCGAGGATTCCAGCCAGGGCGGCCTCTGGGTAGCCGCTGTTGGGGCTGGCATGCTGGCGTCCGTAGCGCTGGACGAACCCTGCGAGCTGCGGTTTTCCCGCAGCTATGATCATCAGTAGTGCCGTCAGCCGTGCAGGCAGGAAGTTTGCAGCGTCGTCTATCTTTGCCGCCCAGCAGCCAAACTCCTTGTAGCGTTCTGTGCGGTAGCCTATCATGGAGTCGAGCGTGTTCACCATCTTGTAGGCCATCATGCCGGGTGTGCCGAGGAGGGCCAGCCAGAAGAGTGGGGCTATGACACCGTCACTCAGGTTTTCTGCCAGGGTCTCCAAGGCCGCAGTGCGTACTTCCTGCGCTGTCAACTCCGATGTGTCACGTCCCACGATACGGGCCACTTGACGGCGACCGTCCTCTATGGAGCTGTCAACGGCGATGAACACCTGCCGCACTTCGCGGATGAGTGTGGTGCCGGCCAGGCAGTAGAAAATGAGGATGGTGTCAAAGGCAATCGTCCAGTAGTTTCCGAAGTGAGAAATGACGTGACGAACACCCCAGGTTGTTAAGCCTGTCAGTAAGATGAGGACAACAGCAGTTGCCGCTCCCTTCCACATTCGTAGGCTTCCCTGGTTCATTTTTTGCTCACACCAGGCAATTGCCTTACCGAACCCGACAATAGGGTGGGGCAGATGCGCTGGGTCGCCGAACAACAAGTCGAGAATCCAACCAAGAAACAAGGAAACAAGCTTACTCATTAGTCAGAATTTCGTAAATCCGATTGATGTCTACATACTGACGCACGTGGTCAGCCAGCAGGTCGTACTGTCGTTCCTTGTATGCCATGTAGTCAAACTCCTGTTCCGTGGCCGAAAGCTTGTCTGCGAACGGCTGGAGAAGGAAGTTGACGAATGGCTCGTTGTCGAGGATGCCATGCAGATAGGTTCCCATGCACTGCATGCTGGCCATATAGCCGTCGGCGTTGCCGTCATCGGCAATCACTGCCAAGGGCGAGGGTTTGGCGTCGCCGAAGGGCAACGTCTCGCCCATGTGTATCTCGTAGCCTCTCAGACCGGAGCCCATGCCGTTGGATAGGGAGAAACTCACCTGCCGCGTCACCTTGCTGCCGCTCATCGTCGTCTGTACGGGCAGCAGCCCCAGACCGGGAAGACGCTCGATGTCGCCCTCTACGTGGTCGGGGTCGCACACTTCCACGCCCATCATCTGGTAGCCACCGCAGATGCCCAGCACGGTGGCTCCTTTGCGTGCAGCGCTCACAATAGCCTGTGCGCAGCCGTTGCGGCGCAGCTCGTACAAGTCGTGGAGCGTCGATTTCGTGCCAGGCAGGATGATGATGTCAGCCTTGCTGAGGTCGTTGATGTTGTTTGTATAAAAAAGATGTACGCGTGTATCGTGCTCTAAGGCGTCAAAGTCAGTATAGTTCGATAGGTGTCGAAGCATGACGACCGCCACGTTGACCTTTCCCTGTGCCGTCTCCATCGATTTTCTGGCCAGTGCTACGCTGTCTTCTTCCTCGATGTGTATATTATTATAATAAGGTATTACACCCAATACGGGAACTTGGCAGATGTCCTCCAGCATACGCCGCCCCTCGTCGAAAAGCCGTAGGTCGCCCCGGAACTTGTTGATGATAATACCTTTGATGAGCCTTCGGTGTTCTTCGGTCTGCAGAGCGATACTGCCGTAGGTCGAAGCGAACACACCGCCTCGGTCGATGTCAGCCACAAGGAGGACGTCGGCTTTCGCATACTGGGCCATGGGCATGTTCACGAGGTCGGTGTCGCGAAGGTTGATTTCTGCGATACTGCCCGCTCCCTCCATCACGATGGGATTATAGCGCGCGGACAGCCGATCGAAAGCAGCATGAACCTCTGCACGGTAGTCGATGCCCCCGTATTCTCTTTTCCCACTTTCGCTTTTTCTCCGCCAGTAGTCGTATGCGTCTTTGTTGCCGATGGGCTTGCCGTTAAGCACCACCTGACTGGTATGGTCACTTTGAGGTTTCAGCAGCAACGGGTTCATGTCCGTATGGCAAGGAACACCGGCGGCCTCAGCCTGCACGGCTTGGGCGCGGCCTATCTCTAACCCGTCGGGCGTAGCGAAGGAGTTAAGTGCCATGTTCTGTGCCTTGAATGGTGCTGGATGGTAGCCGTCCTGCAGGAAGATGCGGCAGAGGGCCGTCGCCACGATGCTCTTGCCGACGTCGCTGCCCGTTCCGGCGAGCATGAGGGGATGCAGTTGCTTCATATTTGGTAGAGGTGGGTATAGCTGGCTAATACATTCTGCTGGCGTATCACAGGCGTAGGCACAGGCTCGCCCGCAGCGTTGAACACCTGAGCCGCCGAGGGGGGCAGCTCGCCGGAGAACTGGGTGTAGTGGAATTCATGTCCTCGATATTCACAACCGTCCAAGGTGAAACGGCGGTAGCCTAATGACAGCCGACGGTCTTCGCGGCGCGCGCTGATAGTGTAGGACAATACGCCGCACATTGGGTAGTTCCCGCCGTCATCGATGATGCTTTCACAGAGGTACATCATGCCGCCGCACTCGGCCACAATGCGTCCGCCACGGTCGGCATAGTCCTTGATGGCCTGACGGGCACCCTCGTTCTTTGAAAGTTCCGGGAGATGCTTCTCAGGATAGCCGCCCGGCAGGTAGAGCAGGTGGATGCCGTCTAACTGTGGCACGTCGGTCTCCGGGTCGAAGTAGGCCACGTCGGCAAAACGGTCAATGACTTCCTGATATAGGAACGAGAAAGATTCGGCGTTGCGGGCAATGAGCACACGTCCTTCAGCAGGCGGCGGAGCAGGGGAGGATGCTATCGTCATATCGGGAATCGTCTCAAGTACGGCGTCGGCAATGCTGGAAAACAGACTTTCTGTTCCTGCGTTCTGCTGTGCGTTGCGCTGTGAGCTAAAGTCAAGCCCTAAGTAGCGGCTTCCCGTCTCTAATCTGGCTTCGCGCGACAGGAAACCAAGACACTTCAGCCCTGTATCCTCGCATACCTGGAGCAGCATCTGACGGTGGCGTGTCGAACCGACCTTGTTGAAGATAACACCACAGATGCGCACATCAGCACGAAACGTTGCAAAGCCCTTCAGCAGCGGCGCCAGCGAGTAGGCTGCCGAACGCGCGTCAACTACCAGCACCACGGGGATGCCCAGCGCGCATGCAATCTCAGCCGATGAGCCACGGTCACGGTCATAACCGTCGAACAAGCCCATCATGCCCTCCACCACGCAGACATCGGCTCCGTCGGCGTAGCGGGCGAACAACTCACGTACATGAGCGGGCGTAGCCATGAACGTATCGAGGTTCACCGACGGACGACCGCACACCGCGCTGTGAAACTTGGTGTCTATATAATCTGGGCCGCACTTGAATGGCTGAACTGCCAAGCCTCTGCCTGCCAGTTCACTCATCAGTCCCCGCGCCACGGTGGTCTTGCCAGAACCGCTGGCGGGTGCGGCAATGAGAAAACACTTCATTCTATGCACTTCAGCAGGAAGTTCACCGCGCCGTTGACGCCAAACTGGCGAACGTCAAGCGAGATGTCATAGTTGCAGGCGTCCTTCCAGTCGCGGCCCGTGAACGTCTTGGTGTAGAGCTCGCGCGAATAGTCGTTGTCCACAATCATAGCGGCGGCGTCCTGCTCACTGATACCGTAGCGTTCGGCAATGCGACGCTTACGGCAGTCCAGAGTCGAGTGAATGAAGATCTTCAGCGCATTGGGATGGTTGGCGAATATGTCGAAGCCGCAGCGACCGATAATCACGCACGACTCCTCGTTGGCTATCCGTCGGATGGCCTCTGCCTGGGCGTCGAACAGCTCGTGCGACGTCTGATCTTGCTCTTGGCCATTGTACTCTGCACGTGCCATGTAGTTACGGTAGAAGTTGGTGAAGTCGTCACGCCAGAGCGGATTGCGCGCCTCAAATTTCTCCATCGCGTCCTCAACGGCACCCACCTTGCGGGCTACCTCATTCAGTATCTGCTTGTCCAACAGTTTTACACTCAAACGTTTGGCCAGCTCAGCGCCAATCTCATGTCCGCCAGTCCCGAATTGGCGACTGATGGTAATAACGAATTTTTCCTCCTTGTTCATAGTCAGACTCGTTTTAGGTTTATATCATCGATTGCAAAAGTACGAAAAAAAATCTACATGTCCAAGTAATTTCCTACTTTTTTCTAAGTTTTTGGGCGTTTATGGTTTTTTCACAAAATTATGATGGATATTCGCTGGAAATGTATTAAATTTGTACTCAAATTACCTGCGCGAACTTATATACTATTAACGTAATAACTAAAAATCTTATGTCAGCATTAGTATCTGTCATTCCTATCTTGTTGCTCATCGTATTGATGATGGGCTTCAAAGTGTCAGGTTACAAGAGTGCAATGGTCACTCTCGTCGTAACGATCCTTCTGGCCTTGTTTGCTGCGCCCGCTATGGGCATTGTTCCTGAGAAGTATGTAGATGCTTCCATCTATGGCATCACGCTGTGGTCCGTCGTCGAGGGCTTCCTCAAGGCGTGCTTCCCCATCATCCTGATTATTATCTGCGCCATCTTCAGCTACAACATCCTCTGTGAGACAAAGGAGATTGAGACCATCAAGACTCAGTTTATCCAAATGACCTCCGACAAGGGCCTGCTGGTGCTGCTGCTGACGTGGGGTCTCGGTGGCGTGCTCGAAGGTATGGCTGGCTTCGGAACAGCTGTGGCTATCCCCGCTGCCATCCTTATCGGACTGGGCTTCAAACCAATGTTCTCAGCTGTTATCTGTCTGGTAGCCAATACGGTAGCCGTAGGCTTTGGTGCAGTTGGACTTCCCGCTACAACACTTGCCAATCAGGTAGCTGCCAGTGGTGTGGCTACTCCTGAGGAGCTCTGCGAGGTGGCCACGTTCATCATCCT
>ONKY01000093.1 GCA_900318585.1 uncultured Prevotellaceae bacterium | reverse complement strand
TGGCTTCGCCGAGCTTATACCACGCCCTGTGCCAGCATCGTGTAAACCTTGGCTTCGCCGAGCTTATACCACGCCCTGTGCCAGCATAGCCTTGGCAACCTTCATGAAGCCGGCCACATTAGCACCCTTGACGTAGTTGATATAGTCGCCCTCTTTGCCGTACTTGACGCACTGGCCGTGGATGTTCGACATAATCTGGTGGAGACGCTCGTCTACCTCCTTGCTGCTCCAGGAGAGGCGCATGGAGTTCTGCGTCATTTCCAAGCCAGAGGTGGCTACGCCGCCTGCATTCACAGCCTTGCCCGGAGCAAACAGTTGCTTGGCGGCAATGAACTTCTCGGCAGCCTCGGCTGTGCAGCCCATGTTAGATACCTCGGCCACGCAAAGCGGCTTGTTGGCAAGGATCATGTCGGCATCGGCACCGTTCAACTCGTTCTGGGTAGCGCAGGGCAGGTAGATGTCGGCCTTTTGCTCCCACGGCTTCTTGCCTGGGAAGAACGTCGAACCCTCGAACTCTTCCTCGTAGGGCTGGCAGACGTCGTTGCCGCTGGCGCGCAGTTCCAGCATATATTCAATCTTCTCGGCATCGAGACCGGCAGGGTCATAGATGTAGCCGTCAGGGCCGCTGATAGTTATCACCTTGGCTCCCAGCTCGGTAGCCTTCTTGGCAGCACCCCACGCTACATTGCCGAAGCCGGAGAGAGCCACCGTCTTACCCTTGATGTCGAGGCCGTGCTCCTCCATCATCTGATGGACGAAGTAAAGGGCACCATAGCCTGTTGCCTCAGGGCGGAGGATAGAGCCTCCCCATTCCATGCCCTTGCCGGTGAGCACACCCTGGAACTGGTGGGTCAGCTTTTTGTATTGTCCATAGAGAAAGCCTATCTCACGGGCACCGACGCCGATGTCGCCCGCAGGCACATCCTCGTCAGGGCCGATATGGCGGTAGAGCTCTGTCATAAATGCCTGACAGAACTTCATCCCCTCGTTGTCGCTCTTTCCACGGATAGAGAAGTCACTACCTCCTTTGCCACCGCCCATCGGCAGCGTGGTGAGCGCGTTCTTAAAGGTCTGCTCAAAACCGAGGAACTTCAGGATGCTAAGGTTCACTGACGGGTGGAAACGCAGTCCGCCCTTGTACGGGCCAATGGCGGAGTTGAACTGCACACGGTAGCCCAGGTTCACCTGTACCTCGCCTTTGTCGTCAATCCAAGGAACGCGGAATGTGACAATGCGCTCGGGCTCCACAATGCGCTCAATAATCTTAGCCTTCTCGAACTCAGGGTGCTGATTGTAGACGTCTTTGATTGACTCCAACACCTCTCTTACTGCCTGTAAGTACTCCAGTTCACCCGGGTGCTTGTGCTCCAGGTTCTGCATGATTTTCTCAACTTCCATAGTGTTAGTTGTTTAGGATTTTAGAATAATTGTTTTAAGCTATTAATCAATTTGTTAGGAATTATGGTGCAAAAATAAGAAAAATATCAATACGTTCCAAGGAAATTCACGGATAATTTTTGCATGAAGTTACATTTTGTTAAAATCGGGCATTAGAAAGCCGGTTTTCTCCCGATTTCAATACTTGTAGAAGCTCCACGTCTGGCCGTCCTTGCTCAGGATGAGCTGGTCAGCATCGAGGGTTACGATTCGCAGGCGGATATCGGCGAACGGCTTGAAACCGTATAAATTTTCCACGTTGGCCGTGTCGGCTGGAATGCCGTCGATAGACACACACTGGATGAAGAGACTATCGCCTGTGTGCTGAAAGTTGCCAAACACCTGGCCTGCTGTGAGGTTGTTGAATAGTACGACGGAGCCTGAGAAACAGAGGTACTGGGTGTCGGAGCCTGTCCGGCGCCACTGGCCAAACAAGTCGCCCGCCTCGCCACCTTCCTGACACGACGTCAGCAGCAATAGGGTGCAGAGGATAAAGTATTTAAAGTAGCTTGCCATGATAACCGATTTTTAAGTCAAACGAGGAGCAGTCGCCAAAGATGTTTCCCTTGTCAAAGGCATAGGCTGCACTGAACTGCCAGGCCCCCAAACGGTATTGCCCCTGGAACAGTGCGTCGAAGGAGTGGTGTTTTTGGGCGAGCGGAACCGAATAGGTGCCCCATCCTTCACGGTAGGAGCCCCGAACGAGGTAGGACAGCCGGTCGGTAACTTCACCCTCCACGCCGAGATGCCACGCTTTCACGCGGTTGTCGCGGAAGGAGGTAGAGCCGTCCTTATTATAAATAGGTGAAGTGAGGAGCGGATTGCCGAACGACATCCCGTAGTGCGTATAGCTGACGTAGTACATGTGGTTGTAGTAATTGTCAATGCCGGTCACGAAGTCGGTAATCTGGCTGCGCACAGGCTCAGGATAGTCGCCGTTGTCCCAATGGATGGGGCCTGACTGGTTGGTGGTCTGCAGATATTCCACCACGGCGCCGCGGACAGGCTGGACACCGGGCGAACGATTGGTGTATTGCAATCCTAACAGACCATCCCAGCCGTTGCCCTTACGCATACCTGAACCGTCCTCGAAGGGGTCGTCCACGTATGCCTGCAACAGGTGGAAGGCGTTGATGTTCCAAGCCACCTGAATGGTCATGGATCCGATATGATTGCCATAGACCCAATCCTCCAGCGCATCATTTTCGTAGTAGTTGCGGTCGCCAAAGGGCAGTATCGCATTCCAGAACGCTTTGAGGTTGGCAGGCTTCTCTTTGGCCGTCAGCACACCGTCCTCATGGCTGTAGCTCGTGCCGGCAAATTGTACCACATGTTCCATACCTGCCGTAACGTAGAAACGCTTCGACGGGTTGGTGCGGAAATAGAAATGCTTCTGATGGTAATAGGCTCCCGTGGCATACATGGGATTGACGTCCTCCGCTTGGTGGAATGCGTCCTCTCGATAGCCACTGTCCAGAAACTTGCCGTAGCCGAAGTCGAAGTTGACCAGCAGCCAGTCCTTCGTATAGGGCACCGACCAGAAGCCGTTGGTGCCAACATGCACCTGGGGCACGGGCTTCGCATTGGCTCCCTTCACGAATGCACCGGAAGAAAGCTGTTCGTCACGCAGAACGGGCTGGTCCTCACGGCTGCCGGCCTCTAAGAAGAAGGGACCAACCGACAGATGGGCAAAGCACTGCTGAAGATACAGCCGATGGTCGGCGTGGACGGAGGCAAGGCCGTCTACGGCTCCGGATAAGGAGAGGTGCTTGTTGAAACGGTGCTCCATGTTGACAGCACCGCGCAGATAGGCCGTGTTGGGGCGGGTGCCTACCACGTGGTGGCGGTTGGCAGCCAGCTGATACGCCGTATAGTCGCCTGTTCCCACAGCTGTTTCAGCCGACAGGTCGTAGGTGATCTGCGTCGTCAGCGAGTCCTGTGCCTTGGCAAAAACGGAAAGCAAAAGGCAAATGATGAGAGCTGTCTGTTGTTTGTATTTCATTGCTTGTTCTGTCAAGATAACCTGCGTGCAATCACACTTCACACACAAAATCAAGCGCAAAGATACAGAATAATTATGAAACGAAGAAAGAAATGAACAAAATCTTTTGAACGCCGTCTGTTTTTAACTTAAAAATGAGCGAAGAAATTTGGTTTTTCGCTTGCTTATTCGTACCTTTGCAACTTAGAAACCCTAAAAATATGAGATTATGGCAAAAGTTTATGTATTCTTAGCTGATGGCTTCGAGGATGTTGAGGCCCTGATTCCCATAGACGTGTTGCGTCGTGGAGGTGTGGATGTCGTGACAGTGAGCACCACTGAGTTCCCACTGGTGGAGTCGGCTCATGGTGTGAACATCGAGGCGGATATCCAGTTCGAGCAGGGCGACTTCTCGGATGCCGACCTGCTGTTCCTGCCCGGTGGTATGCCCGGCGCCACCAACCTGTTTGCCCATGAGGGTGTACGTCAGGCACTCCTGAAACAGGCAGCGGCGGGCAAGAAGATTGCTGCCATCTGTGCCTCACCCGCCGTCGTGCTGTCGCCGTTGGGTATCCTTGACGGCAAGCGTGCCACCTGCTATCCCGGTTTTGAGCAGGCACTGGCCAGTGCCAAATACACCGGCGAGCTCGTCACCGTAGACGGCAATGTCACCACGGGCGAAGGCCCCGCTGCCGCCTTCCCCTTCGCCTACGAGCTACTGAGCCAGCTCGTCAACAAGCAGACCAGCGACCAGGTGGCTGAGGGAATGAGATACAAGCACCTGATGCAATAGACATCATTTTGCATCGGACTATACGGACTGTTTCGGACTGGATATGTTGGCATCGGACTATACGGACTGTTTCGGATTGGATATGTTAGCATCGGACTATACGGACTGTCTCGGACTGGATATGTTAGCAGCGGACTATACGGACTGTTTCGGACTGGATATGTTGGCATCGGACTATACGGACTGTTTCGGACTGGATATGTTGGCATCGGACTATACGGACAGTTTCGGACTGGATATGTTGGCATCGGACTATACGGACTGTTTCGGACTGGATATGTTGGCATCGGACTATACGGACTGGCACGGACTATATTCTTGTGGATTATGTTAATATATGAAGATCTTTCTAATAAGGTGCTAGAAGCATATTTCAATGTATTCAGACATCTGACGACAGGGTTGTTAGAGTCTGTCTATGAGAATGCGCTATGCATAGAGTTCGACGAGATGGGTATTCCATACGAACGACAGAAACACCTTAGTATTTATTACAAAGGAAGGTATGTTGGAGATTTTATTCCTGACATTGTCGTAGACAATAAAATCATATTGGAGCTAAAGTCCATACCTATACTCACCCCTGCAAACACTGCTCAGCTAATCAACTACCTCAACATCACGCAATTCAAGGTGGGATATTTGCTAAACTTTGGTGAGGGTCGAGACTACAAGCGAGTTCTTAACAACAATAGTCCGTTATAGTCCGTTAAGTCCGATGCAAATAAAGAGAAACTGAAATAGATGACAGATTATGTGATAATCGTGGCAGGAGGGAAAGGCCTGCGGATGGGAACGGAGATACCGAAGCAGTTCCTGCCCATTGGTGGGAAGCCGGTGCTGATGCGGACGATAGAACGTTTTCGCGAGTACTCAGCCGACTTGCAGATCATCCTTGTGCTGCCCGAAGCCCAACAGGACTACTGGCGAGAACTCTGCAATAGATATGACTTTCAGGTGGAGTATCAACTGGCCAACGGCGGTGAGACACGCTTCCATTCCGTGCAGAACGGCCTTGCGCTGATTCCAGACGATGCTCAGGGTGTGGTCGGCGTCCACGACGGTGTGCGGCCTTTCCCCAGCATAGACGTCATCCGCCGGTGCTATGAGACAGCGCGCACCGCGAAAGCCGTCATCCCCGTCATCCCTGTCGTGGAGACCTTGCGTCATATCACTGGCAACGGACTGACACGGACTGAATATGATGGCAACGGACAAAACGGACTGACACGGACTGAATATGATGGTAACGGACTGATACGGACAAAAGAAAAGTCCGAGACAGTCCGTGAAGTCCGCTGCAGAGAAAAGTCCGAGACAGTGCCACGAGGTGACTACCGTCTTGTGCAGACGCCGCAGACATTCGACATCCAGCTGCTAATGGCGGCTAACCGCCAGCCCTACAACGACGGCTTCACTGACGATGCCTCCGTCGTGGAGAGCTATGGTCACCCCATCACCCTTGTCGAGGGCAACCGCGAGAACATCAAGATTACCACGCCCTACGACCTGAAGATTGCAGAAGTACTGATATCGTGTGATGACTGACATACTCTTCCAGGACATCAAGTTCTTGCCGGGCGTAGGCCCCAACCGCAAGAAGATGCTGAGCACGGAGCTTGGCATCGAGACGTTCGGCGACCTGTTGGAGTACTATCCCTATAAACACATTGACCGATCGAAGGTCTACACCATCCACGAACTGACGGGCGACATGCCGTTTGTGCAGGTCGTGGGCCATATCCTCAGCTTCGAGACCTTCCCCATGAGTGCGCGGAAAGAGCGCGTGGTTGCACACTTTACCGACGGTACGGGCGTGATGGACCTGGTGTGGTTCAACGGCGGACGTTTTGCGAAGGAACATTACAAAATAGGTGCTGAGTACCTGGTGTTCGGTCGTCCCAGCGTCTATAACAACCGCATTCAGGTGCAACATCCCGACTTGGACGACGCTTCCAAAGTAGACACGACGGCGATGGGGATGCAGCCTTACTACAATACCACGGAAAAGATGAAGAACAGCGGGCTGAACAGCCGTGCTGTGGAGCGGCTTGTCAAAACGCTCTTGGAGAAATTGAAGGTGCCGTTGCCAGAGACCATCCCCGACTTTATCCGCCAGCCGCTCCACCTGATGGGGCGCGACGAGGCCCTGCACGCCATCCATTACCCACAAAACACGAAGGAGCTGGAGCGGGCACGCGTGCGGCTGAAGTTCGAGGAACTGTTTTTCGTCCAACTGAACATTCTGCGCTATGCCAGCGACCAGCGCCGCAAATACCGAGGCTATGTATTCTCCCATGTGGGCGACATCTTCAATACCTTTTATTATAACCACCTGCCCTTCCAACTGACGGAGGCACAGAAACGGGTGATCCGCGAGATACGCAGGGACACCTGTACCGGGCGCCAGATGAACCGCCTGCTACAGGGCGACGTGGGCTCAGGCAAGACGCTCGTGGCACTGATGTCCATGCTGATAGCCATCGACAACGGTTACCAAGCCTGCATCATGGCGCCGACGGAGATCTTGGCCGAGCAGCACCTGCAGACCATCATGGAGCTGCTGGGCGATATGCCCGTGCGTGTGGCTCTGTTGACAGGCATCGTGAAGGGCAAGCGACGGCAGGAGGTCTTGGAAGGCCTGCTCGACGGCACTGTCCACATCCTCGTGGGTACCCATGCCGTCATAGAGGATACCGTGCAGTTTGCCCACTTGGGACTGGTGGTGGTAGACGAGCAGCATCGCTTTGGCGTGGCCCAACGTGCCAAACTGTGGGGCAAGAGCGCCAATCCGCCCCATGTGCTTGTGATGACTGCCACGCCCATCCCGCGGACACTGGCCATGACGCTCTACGGCGACTTGGACGTCAGCATCATCGACGAGTTACCGCCGGGCCGGAAGCCTGTGGTGACGCAACACTTCTTTGACACGCGCGTACCTTCATTGTATGACGGTCTACGGAAGCAGATTAACCTGGGGCGTCAGGTCTATATCGTGTTTCCATTGATAGAGGAGAGCGAGAAAAGCGACCTGAAGAACCTGGAACAGGGCTTCGAGGTGTTACGCCAGGCCTTTCCTGAGTTCCGTCTGAGCAAGGTACACGGAAAGATGAAGCCTTCAGATAAGGAGGAGGAGATGCAGAAGTTTGTCAAGGGAGAAACGCAGATACTTGTGGCTACGACCGTCATTGAGGTAGGGGTCAATGTGCCCAATGCCTCGGTCATGGTCATCCTCGACGCCCAGCGCTTCGGTCTCTCCCAGCTGCACCAGCTCCGTGGTCGCGTAGGTCGTGGGGCTGACCAGAGCTATTGCCTCCTGGTCACTCCTTACAAGCTCAGTGAGGACACCCGCAAGCGCATTGACATCATGTGTGAGACGAACGACGGCTTCCGCATTGCCGAAGCCGACTTGAAGCTACGCGGTCCCGGCGACCTGGAGGGCACACAGCAGAGCGGCATGGCCTTCGACCTGAGGATTGCCGACATAGCACGCGACGGTCAGCTCGTACAGATGGCTCGTGACGAGGCACGGAAAGTTGTTGAGGAAGATCCAGAGTGTAAGTCTCAGAAATACCTGATGCTGTGGAACCGGCTGCGTCAGCTACGACGCACCAACATCAACTGGGGAGCAATCTCCTGAATGGGGAATGGGAAATAAGGAATGGGACCATTCCTTATTTCTTATTTTTGATAACCTTCAAGCGGCGGACGCCGTTATAATCCACAGAACCTTTCTTTGTCAGATAGTCCATCAGAAGGCTGTTGGTCTGGCTGTTGGTCTGCTCGATAATGGCACCCTTGGGCACTTTGCTCGTGGCGGGTATGTAGTTGTTGGTAGCCACGCGGTACTTACGCTTCATGTCCATCTTCTTACCCTCAGGCGTCAGAAACTTGACACTCTTGATCTTTTTCTCGTTGGCAGGATCCAGGGTGATCTCGCACTTCATGCCGCCCACGAAAGGAAAGCTGAAGAGGGTGTTATGGCAGTAGGAGAGCATCATCTCCAGCAGTTCGTCGCCCGTCAGCTCAAGCAGCACGGCATTGTTGTCGAACGGGTCCATCTCTAAGACGTCGAGCACGGTGATGTCTCCTGCCGGATGGCTGTCTACACGTACGCCACCGGGATTCTCCACGGCAATCTCCGCATTGAGCTCATCCATGAAGGCGTCGCAGATCAGACAGCCTAACTCCTCCAGCGCCTCAAACGGCGTCTTGGCGGTGCCCACCACGCGGCGAAACTCCGGATTCTCGCTGAAGTGGCGCACCATAGCCTCAATCAGCGGGTCTTTCTTGGGGTATTTCTTGATGTCAATGTACTCCGCCTTCTTCTCCACGACTTTGCCGAAGTCCAGGGTCAGTGTCGTATAGGTCACCCGTCCGAACTTATTCTTGTTCTGTGTGATGAGCACACCGTTGTGTAACGGCTCGTTCTCAGTGAGCTGCGTATGCGTATGACCGCCGATAATCAGGTCTAACCACGGGCAGTCGGCGGCAACAGACCTGTCGCCCTCATAGCCGATGTGGGAGAGCAGGATGGTGACGTCGCACTCCTTTCTTAGCCACTCATACTGCTTGACGGTCTCTAACGGGTCGGTGAAGCGGATGCCGCGCACATTGTCGGGATGAGTGCTGGGTATGCCCTGCGGCGTCAGCTGGATGGCGCCTACCACGCCTACCTTCAAACCTTCGACGTCGAACACCTGACAGGGCACTAGTTGGATGTTCACCGAGTCGGAGGGGAAAGCATTGGAACAGATATAGCGGAAATTGCTCAGTCCGATGAGGGGCTTCAGCGAATGGACGTCAAACTCATGGTTACCTAGTGTGGAGGCATTGAATCCCACCTGATTCATCAGTGCCACTATGGGGTAGCCTGATATCTCGTACTTGTCGTTCAGGGGATTACCCGTACGGTTGTCTCCCGCCGAAAAGACCAGTAGTGACGGGTCTTCCGTACGCAGGCTGTCAATGAGAGCCGCAAGCTGTGGGAATACATCGATGTTGGCATGTATGTCATTGACAGATAATATGTGAATTTCTCTCCTTTCCCCGTAGGTTGCAACGGTCAAAATGCAGGAGAGCAAGAGAATAATCAGTGCTTTCTGACGCATGGTTTACGGAAATTTCGCGCAAAGGTACGGAAAAGAAGTGAAAAGTGAGTGGCGGGAAGGAAGAATACGCAAAAGATTTCACATAATTTATCACTTGGTAGGGATTGCTTATCACTTCTTTTCATTATCTTTGCACAAAAATCCTATAAAAACCAAAAAGATGAACATTGGAGACAAGGCGCCCGAGATACTGGGCAAGGACGAGAACGGAAAGGAAATCCGGCTAAGCGATTTCCAGGGTAGGAAACTGGTACTCTATTTCTATCCGAAGGACAGCACCAGCGGTTGCACCGCCGAGGCGTGCAGCCTGCGCGATGGCTATCAGGAACTGCAGGGAAAAGGCTACGAAGTGGTGGGCGTGAGCAAGGACTCCGCCGCCTCCCACCAGAAGTTCAAGGCTAAGTACGAGCTGCCCTTCCCGCTGATTGCTGATGTTGACCACACCCTCTTGGAAGCCATGGGTGCCTGGGGCGAGAAGACCATGTACGGCAAGAAAGTGCTGGGTACCATCCGCACCACCTTCGTCATCAACGAGCAGGGCATCATCGAGCAGATTTTCGCCGGTAAGCAGGTGAACACGAAGGAACATGCCAGCCAAATTCTGGCGAATGCATAACGCATTTTGTCAACTGAACGTTGCATTTCACGACCACGGACGGCATAGGATGTCACGGAAAAGTTTAAATTCCGTAAAATCCTCGTAATCCGTGTGCGTTTTCTTCTCGTTTTCCGAAAGATTTGTGTAACTTTGCGCCCATTAAAAGTAAAACGTATATATTTTTAATTCATTATTATTATGGTAAACTACAAGGATTTAGGTCTCGTGAATACCCGCGAGATGTTCAAGAGAGCAGTAGCCGGTGGCTACGCCATCCCCGCTTTCAATTTCAACACAATGGAGCAGATGCAGGCCATCGTTATGGCTGCCGTTGAGACAAAGTCTCCCGTCATCATGCAGGTGTCGAAGGGTGCCCGTAACTATGCCAACGCTTCCATCCTCCGCTACATGGCCGAGGGTGCTGTGGCATACGCCAAGGAACTCGGATGCGAACATCCTGAGATCGTGCTGCACCTTGACCACGGTGACAGCTTCGAGCTTTGCAAGGACTGCATCGACATGGGCTTCTCCAGCGTGATGATTGACGGTTCTCACCTTCCCTACGAGGAGAATGTTGCTCTCGCCAAGAAGGTTGTAGACTATGCTCATCAGTTCGACGTGACCGTTGAGGCCGAGCTTGGTGTGCTTGCCGGCGTTGAGGACGAGGTTAGTGCTGCTGAGTCTCACTATACCAAGCCCGAGGAGGTTATCGACTTCGCTACCCGCACGGGCTGCGACTCCCTGGCTATCTCTATCGGTACCTCTCACGGTGCCCACAAGTTCACTCCCGAGCAGTGTACACTGGTGAACGGCGTGCTCGTTCCGCCCCCCTTGGCATTCGACATCCTCGCCGAGATCGAGAAGAAGCTTCCCGGCTTCCCCATCGTGCTCCACGGCTCCAGCTCTGTTCCTATGGACGAGGTGAACACTATCAACCAGTTCGGCGGCAAGCTCGAGGCTGCCATCGGTATTCCCGAGGAGCAGCTGCGTAAGGCTGCCAAGAGCGCTGTCTGCAAGATCAATATCGACTCTGATTCTCGTCTGGCTATGACCGCTGCCATCCGCAAGCACCTGGCTGAGCATCCTGAAGACTTTGATCCGCGTCAGTATCTGAAGCCCGCCCGCGAGAACATGAAGAAGATGTATATTCACAAGATTGTGAATGTGCTCGGTTCAGACGGAAAACTTGCTCAATGCTAATTGAGCAAGTTTTAAGGGAAAAGTAAAGAAATAAGGAAAAAGGGAAGAGTGAAAAGTAAATAATTTCCTACCGGAGTTCCTACCGTTGAAGGTATGGCGGCAGCAAATTATTCACTTTTCACTCTTCCCTTTTCCCTTATTTTACCTTATTTCTTCGGCAACTCCGCCTCCAAACGGTCTACGGCACCGCTGACGGGATTCAGTGTCAGTCGGGTGGTGTAGCGCTTGTTGAAGAGCTGGTCGCTGAGCAGTTCCACGTGTCCGAACTGCGGTGCAGGGTGCTCTGCCTCGCCCACGATGTCGTTGCCCTGCAGGATGGTAACGCGCATTTTCGACGGCACGTTGACATAGATGCCTTTCTCGTTTGGCTTCTGTTTTTTCTTAGCAGCTGCGGCATCAACCACCAGCGTGGGAACGGTCTTCAGATCCTGTACCGTGATATAGAAAGGTTCGCCCGAGAGGTCGTCGGCATCGACGAGTCCCCAGAGACGGGAGAAGCGGAAGAGCACCTGCGTATCGGCAGGCTTGGCCGGACAGACGAAGAACGTGCGCTCCGTGGTGTCGCGGCTGACGGTGCCTGCAAAGAGGCTGGTCAGCGCTTCGTCCTGACGCTGGAGCTGGGCAAGCATGAGGCGCAGCTGTTCGCCGTCCTTGGGCATGAAGTCGGCCTGACCTTTGATGAGCAGGTTCCGGTTTTCGCGCAGGTCATAGATCTCCTGTGCCGTCAGTTCTGCCATCTTGGCTGTGCTGCCTGCGGCAAGAATCTCCTCGGTAAGGTATTGGAAGGGAGACCCACCCCCGACCCCTCCCTTGTAGGGAGGGGAGTAGTTAGTTCCAGCACTATATGCTCCCCTCCCTACAAGGGAGGGGTCGGGGGAGGGTCTCTCATTATTAATCCCCAGCAGGCAGCCGTCGTCCGACAGCTGGATATTTGCGGCAACGGTGCGCGCGTCGAACTTCACGGCGAAAGTCTTGGTGGTGTCGGCCACGGGGAAGGCCTCCTGCCAGATGTCTATCACCTCGTTGCTGACGCTGGGCTCGGTGCTCACGTCATTCAGTCGCAGATAGCGCTGCGCATATTTGGCAAACTCGCCAGGGGCGTATGAAGTTCTGACGGAGCGGACAGTGACGGCCACCGCCGTCTTGGGAAGCCGGTAGACAGCTCCGTCCTGAGTGACGCCTGGCTGGTAGTTGCTCAGCAGAGTCTGCGCCTCTATGGGGCTAAATGAAAAATGATAAATGACGAATGACAAACTGATCACCATCATCCAACGATTCCTCACTTCAAACAGATACTTTTTCATATCATTTTCTTTTTTCTTTTTCTATTTTCCATTGAGGGCGAAGCGTGCAAAACGCCTTCGGCAGGTAGCTCACTAAGTCGCTGGCAATGAGACTCTCCTCACCCAGGTCGGCGGCAGCCAAGTCACCCGACAGCCCGTGGAGGAACATACCAACGGTGCAGGCACTCTGGCGGTCGTAGCCGCGTGCCAGGAGTCCCACGAGGATGCCCGTGAGCACGTCGCCGCTGCCAGCGGTGGCCATACCGGCATTGCCGGTGGTGTTGAACACGATGTGGCCGTCGGGGCAGCAGAGTGCTGAGCGGTGACCCTTGAGTATGATATAGGCCTGTAGGCGTTCCGCCAGCTCGCGAGCCTTCGAAAGCCGTTCAAAGCTGTCGGCACAGTGACCTTCCAATCGGTCGAACTCCTTGGGGTGGGGGGTGAGGATGATGCCCTGTGGCAGCTGCTGCACCCATGCCCGGTGTGTGGCCAGCATATTGATGGCGTCGGCATCGCAAACGATAGGGCACTGCGTGCGGCGCAGCTGTGCAATCATGGCAATGGCCGTCTGCTCGCTGGTGCCTAATCCGGGGCCGATGCCCATGGCGTTAAAGTCCTCGGTGTCCACCGTATCGTTGAACAGTGTCTCCTCGCGGTCGATATGCAGCACCGCCTCCGGCACTGACGTTTGGAGAATCTGCACGTTCTTCTTCGGCGTGTGGACGGTCAGCTTCCCTGCCCCTGAGCGCAGGCAGGCCTTCGCCGCCAACAGGGCTGCGCCCGCCATACCGTAGCTGCCGGCAATGAGCAGTGCCTGACCCATGGTGCCCTTGTGGGCAAAGGGGTCGCGGCTCAGCAGCATCGGTTGCACGTCGTCCATCTCCAGCATGGTGTACTGCGCTTCCAGTTTCTCGATACCTTCGCGGCTCAAGCCGATGTCGAGCACTTGCAGCTCACCGATATACTGCTGGTTTTCGGCGAAGAGCATGGACAACTTGCGCTGCCCGAGGGTAAGGGTAAGCGTGGCGCGTACGATGTTGGTGCGGATGTTATAGGTATTGTCCTCGGTCATCAGACCAGAGGGCATGTCAATGCTCACCACTTCGGCCTTCGCGGCGTTGATATACTTCACCAAGGAGGCGAAACCGCCCGACAGAGGCTTGTTCAGCCCTGAGCCGAACAGACCGTCAACGACGAGCATTCCCTCGCCCAGATGGGGCGGGTCAAACTCCTGTATCACCTCCGTAAAGTTCTTGTACTTACGGTCTTGCAGGCGTTTCCTGTTCACGGCACAGTCCTCGGAGAGACGCCCGCTGATGTTAAACAGAAAGGTCTGCACCTCATAGCCTCGGTCCTGCAGCATCCGGCTGACTGCCAACGCGTCGCCGCCATTGTTGCCTGAGCCTGCAAAGACCACTACGGGCACGGTCACTTCCCATCGGCGGGTAATGGCATCAGTAAGTGCCTTAGCAGCCCGCTCCATTAGGTCAATAGACTTGATGGGCTCGTTTTCTATAGTATATTTGTCCAGTTCGTGAATCTGGGCAGCGGTAAAAATCTTCATATTGACCGCAAAAATACACAAAAATTCATAATTCATAATCCTAATTCATAATTATTTTGTAAATTTGCAGAAATTTTTAATTTAAACGAATATGAACAGGGTTAAAATCAAGGACAAAACGTTTGAAGTATCGATGCAGGAGGCTGAGATCAAGGCTCGTGTTAAGGAACTTGCCCAGGAGATGAGTCGTGACTTGGAAGGGAAGAACCCGCTGCTGTTAGCCGTACTGAACGGCTCGTTCATCTTTGCCGCAGACCTGATGCGGGAAATGACTATCCCCTGTGAAATCTCGTTCGTGAAGCTGGCCTCGTATCAGGGAACGACCTCTACGGGAACGGTTCACGAGGTGATTGGCATCAATGAGGACTTGACGGGGCGCACGGTCGTGATTGTCGAGGATATTGTGGACACCGGCCGCACCATGCGCCAGATGGTAGAGCAGTTAGGCACGCGTAATCCCGCTTCAGTGCAGATTTGCACACTGTTCTTCAAGCCTACCAAGCTGAAGGAGGATCTGAAGCTCGACTATGTGGCTTTCAGCATTCCCGACGACTTCATCCTGGGCTATGGCTTGGACTACGACCAGCAGGCACGCGGACTGAAAGATGTTTATTCCTTAGTAAGTGAAAAGAATATGAAGAATATCGTGATTTTCGGTGCTCCCGGCTCAGGCAAGGGCACGCAGAGCGAAAAGTTGATTGAGAAATACGGTCTGGAACACATCTCCACAGGCGACGTGCTCCGCAGTGAAATCAAGAAAGGTACGGAACTGGGCAAGACCGCCCAGCAGTATATTGACCAGGGGCAGCTTATCCCTGACGAGCTGATGGTGAGTATCCTCGCCTCGGTCTACGACTCTTTCGGCCGCGAGCACAAGGGCGTCATCTTCGACGGTTTCCCCCGCACCATCCCGCAGGCGGTGGCTCTGAAGCAGATGCTCGATGAGCGTGGCGACAAGGTGGCTGCCATGTTGGAGCTTGACGTGCCGGAGGACGAGCTGATGAAGCGTCTCATCCTCCGCGGACAGCAGAGCGGCCGTGCCGACGACAACGAGGAGACCATCAGGAAGCGCCTCGTAGTCTACCATTCGCAGACGCAGCCACTCATAGAGTGGTACAAGCAGGAAGGACTGCACTATCACATTGACGGCTTGGGCGAGCTGGACCGCATCTTTGCTGATATCAGCGCAGTGATTGATAATATTTAGAAGTCTTAGGAAATCTTAGGAGGTCGAAGGCAGTCTTAGGTTATCCTATCCAAAAACATGGAAAGTAATTTCGTAGATTACGTAAAGATACTGTGCCGCAGCGGTAAGGGCGGAAAAGGCTCGATGCACCTGAAGCACGTGAAGTACAATCCCAACGGCGGACCCGACGGCGGCGACGGCGGTAAGGGCGGTAGCATCATCCTGCGCGGCAACCACAACTACTGGACGCTGCTGCACCTGAAGTACGAACGCCACATCTTCGCCGAGCACGGCGGTAACGGCGGACGCGACAAGTGTCACGGCACCAACGGCAAGGACGTCTACATAGACGTGCCCTGTGGCACTGTGGTCTATAATGCCGAGACGGGCAAATATGTCTGCGACGTGACCTACGACGGACAGGAAGTGCTGCTGCTGAAGGGCGGCCGCGGCGGACTGGGCAACTTCCAGTTCCGCTCAGCCACGAATCAGGCACCGCGCTATGCGCAGCCCGGTGAGCCCATGCAGGAGATGACCATCATCCTGGAGCTGAAGCTGCTAGCCGACGTGGGTCTCGTGGGCTTCCCCAACGCAGGTAAGTCCACACTGGTGTCGGCGCTGTCGAATGCCCGGCCGAAAATAGCCAACTATCCGTTCACCACGATGGAGCCGTCCCTCGGCATCGTGGGCTACAGGGACGGCAAGTCGTTCGTCATGGCCGACATCCCCGGCATCATTGAGGGTGCTGCCGAAGGGCGCGGTCTCGGTCTGCGGTTCCTGCGCCACATTGAGCGCAACTCGCTGCTGCTGTTCATGGTGCCCGGCGATACCGACGACATCCGCCGCGAGTACGAGATTCTTTTAGACGAGCTGCGCCGCTTCAACCCCGAACTGCTGACCAAGTACCGTGTGCTGGCTGTCACGAAGTGTGACTTGCTGGACGATGAGCTGATGGAGATGCTGCGCGAGGGATTGCCTACCGACCTGCCCGTGGTCTTCATCTCTGCCGTCACGGGCTTCCACCTGGACGAACTGAAGGACGTGCTTTGGGAGGAGCTGAACGCCGAGAGCAACAAGCTGGTTGTGGCAGCCACCGAGGATACTATCGTCCACCGCGACAAGGACATGAGCCGCTTCGCCGCAGAGATGGCCGACGAGGGTGAGGATGAGGAAATAGAATATATTGACGAGGAGGAAATCGAGGATCTTGAGGACGTAGAATACCTCGACGACATAGAAAGCGAATAACTAAAAAAAACAATAACATACTACGATGAAAAATACTATGACAATGATTTCCGCGCTGCTGCTGGGTTGCACCCTATCGGCTAACGCGGCCGATGTGAAGCAGTTGGGTAACACGGTGACCATCAGCCCAGACGGCGGACAGGCCAAGGTTATCCAGTTGGAAGTGATCAATGACAACATCATCCGCGTTCGGGCTACGTCGAAAGGCCAACTGCCTGTCAAGCCGCAGAGCCTGATGATAGTTGCCCAGAACCAGAAACCGAAGTTTAATGTGGCGCAGAACGAGGACGTGGTCAGCGTGAAGGCTGCCAACGTGGAAGCCCGCGTGGACGTGAAGAGTGGTGGCGTGACGTTCTTCGACGCCAATGGCAACCAGCTTCTTAAAGAGGCTAAGGACGGCAAGAAATTCTGGGACTTCACGGTGCCCGAACGCGAGCTGGGTATGAAGACGGGTTATACCGTTCCCGAGGAGCAGAAGCACGGCCTTTCGTGGCAGATGAAGTTCGACTCGCCTGACGACGAGGCTTTCTACGGACTGGGTCAGCACCAGAGCGAGGAGTTCAATATGAAGGGCAAGAACGAGGATCTGTTCCAGTATAACACCAAGGTCAGCATTCCCTTTGTGCTGTCGAACAAGAACTACGGACTGCTGTGGGACAGCTACAGCTATTGCCGTTTTGGCAATCCCAACGACTACCTGCAGTTGAACCGTGCCTTCAAACTGTATGACCGTATGGGTAAGGAAGGACACCTGACGGGAACCTACATCGACGCTCGAGGCAAAAAGCTGGTTCGCGATGAGGACTCCATCTATTATGAATATGGTACGCCCGCGAAGTCGGAGATTGCACTGAAGACCGACAATGGCGGCATCAAGAACTTCCCGAAGGGTTTCAACCTGATGGGGGCTAACGTTACCTACGAGGGCTTTATCGAGCCCGAATGTTGCTGCAAGGGTAAGGATAATGCCGGTGGGAAGCTCCCCTATCAGTTTATCCTGTATTATTCAGGATATGTAAAGGTATATATCGATGGCAAGGAGGTAGTGCCCGAGCGTTGGCGTACAGCCTGGAATCCCAATGCCTATAAGTTCTCTACCGAGTTGCAGAAGGGCAAGCGTGTGCAGCTGCGCATAGAGTGGCGTCCTGATGGCGGTGAGGCTTATTGCGGACTCCGTGTGTCGGAGCCCCGTAGTGCTGAGGAGCGCGGACAGCTGAGTGTATGGAGCGAGATGGCGAAGGACATGGACTATTACTTCATCGCTGGCGAGAACCTCGATCAGGTCATCTCCGGCTATCGTACGCTGACAGGCAAGGCCTCGCTCTATCCGAAGTGGGTACTTGGCTTCTGGCAGAGCCGTGAGCGCTATAAGACACAGGACGAGCTGGTGTCGACATTGGCAGAGTTCCGCAAGCGACAGATTCCCATCGACAATATCGTGCAGGACTGGAACTACTGGCCTGAGGATCAGTGGGGCAGCCACGAGTTTGAGGCTTCACGCTATCCCAATCCGCAGCAGATGCTCGACGACGTGCATCAGATGCACGGCCGCTTCATGATCTCCGTCTGGCCGAAGTTCTACGTCAACACCGACAACTACAAAGAGCTCGACGATAAGGGCTGGATGTATATCCAGAGTCCTACGGACGATATCCATGACTGGGTGGGTCCTGGCTACAAGAACGGTTTCTACGATGCCTACGATGCTGGAGCCCGCAAGATGTTCTGGCGACAGATGGACGAGAAGCTCTATAGTAAGTATAATAAGAAAGGTGTGGCAGGTGTTGATGCCTGGTGGATGGATGCTTCTGAGCCAAATGTTCGCGACTGTACCCCCATGTGGTATCGCAAGGCTCTCTCTGGTCCTACGGCATTAGGCACATCAACAGAATATTTCAATGCTTATTCTACGGTAAATGCTGATGCTATCTATAATGGTCAGCGCTCAGTATGGAAGGGTAAGAAGGATGAGCCTCGTGTGTTCCTGCTCACTCGTAGTGGATTCGCCGGAGAGCAGCGTTACTCAACGGCTACCTGGAGCGGCGACATAGGTACCCGTTGGGAGGATATGCGCGCCCAGATGACGGCAGGTCTGAACTATTCTATCTCTGGTGTTCCCTTCTGGGGCATGGACCAGGGCGGTTTCTGTGTGGAGAACCGCTATGTGGCAGCTCAGCAGCTGTTTGACCGCACGGGTCAGGAAAATGAGGACTTGAAGGAGTGGCGCGAACTCCAGTGCCGCTGGAACCAGTTCGGTACCTTCATCCCTCTGTTCCGCTCCCACGGCCAGTGGCCGCTGCGCGAGATTTGGAACATTGCCCCTGAGTCACACCCCGCCTATCAGTCATTCGTCTATTACGATAAGCTGCGCTATCGCCTCATGCCATACCTCTATTCGATGGCTGGCTGGGCTCACTTCAAGGACTATACCCTGATGCGTCCGCTCGTGATGGACTTTGGTGGTGACCGCGAGGTGGAGAACATCGGTAATCAGTGGATGTTCGGCCCTGCGCTGATGGCATGTCCCGTAGGCTACTACAAGGCTCGCAACCGCGCGGTGTACTTCCCAGAGCAGTGCGGCTGGTATAACCTCTATACCAACGAGTACATCGAGGGAGGTCAGAACCTCGTTGTTGATGCACCTTACGAGCAGATTCCCGTCTTCGTTCGCGAGGGAGCCATCATCCCCTTCGGTCCTGAGATGCAGTGGAGCGACGAGAAACCCGCAGAGCTGATTAACCTCTATGTCTATGCAGGCCAGAACGGCCAGTTCCAGCTCTATGAGGACGAGGGTACGAACTATAACTACGAGAAGGGAAAGTATGCCACCATCGACATCCGTTACGACGATGCTTCAAAGACTGTATCTTTCTCGCAGCGTAAGGGCTCGTTCAACGGTATGCTGAAGCAGCGCCGCTTCAACGTCGTACTCATCACGAAGGATGCACCGAAGCCGCTGAATCTCGACAATCCCGAGGGCAAGCTGGTGCAGTACAACGGCAAGGCTGTCAGCGTACAGTTATAAGCCGTAATAACAGTTATAAACCGTAATACAAAACTGCCCGCACGTGTCGCACGTGCGGGTAGTTTTTCTATTAATGGATAATGGATGATGGATAATTGTACGGAGCTCGCCGCCTGCCTGAACGTCAGCCTAAGGCTGCCGACTCGTTCGCCTCAAACTATAGCCAGGCGCAGCGGCAGATGGTGACGCTTATTTATTGTAATAAGTACCCGCACGTAACCGGCAGGCCAGGCGTTCTTCGCCCATTTCTTTCTTTTCATAGGTGCTCAGACGAGCAAAGCTCGGAGCTTTGAAATTGCGGAAATAATATGTGACCTCCAGTCCCTTAGGCATTCAGGACTTTAAGGGTTCTACGATTAAGAATACTTTGATTCCAATTCTTTTAAGAATTCGTCAATGCTAACGACTGGTACTGATGGGAATGGGATTTCTTTCAGCACATTGAAATGATGGTCTTCCGTCACAATGAATCTCGCATTAGCGGCAATGGCACAATCTACAAACTTATTGTCATCTGGATCGGCCACAATTAGATTCCATTTATACGTTGGTACTATCTGCCTGACGTTGTTACGTTCCATAATGGCATAGATAATGTAACGTGCAGCATTGACATTGATATTGCGTCCAATAACCTCTGCATATTCCTCCAGTATCTCATTCGAGATACAAAGTGTATAATCTCCTGCAAGAAACGATTGCCATATCTTATGGTAACCGCTCCTTGAAGATATGGATATGATGAGGCTGTTTGTATCAATGACTATGTTGTCCATCACATTACTTGTAAGGTGTGCGTTCATGGAGGGTCTTAAAACTCTCCACCTTGCTCTCTGTCAAAATGCCTTCTTCCCATAAACGGTCTATCTCTGATTCTGTTTTTTGGGCAAAATAATTCGAGATGGACTGTTTCAAGTCCATAACAGCTTCTGGAGTGTTAAAAATGGACATCATCCTGAGCACCTCCAACTGTGCTTCGTTCAAGGTTGTTGCTGCCATATCATCAATTTGTTTTGTATTCTGCAAATAATCTATTTCACACGCATTCTGTGTGCAAATATACGAATTAATCCCGAAAGTTCCAAACTTTAGGGCAACAAAAAACCAAAGATGTTATTAGAAATTCGCAAACGCTGGGCAGTCGGCCTTCTTCACAGCCATACACTCCATTTCCACTAACCAACCGGGACGGCAGACGGGGGCATGGACGATGACGTAAGGCTTGCCGGCGAAGCGCTCCTGATAGAGGGCATTGACCACGGAATAGTCGGCAACGTCGCGGAGGTAGACAACCATGTAGCCCACGTCGTCGTAGGTGCAACCAGCCTCGCCGAGTAGCGTCTCCACGTTCTCCCACATGCGGCGCGTCTGCCGCTCCACGTCGCGGGGGTACATGATCTCGCCCTTGTTGTTGATGCTGGCCGTGCCGGAGATAAACACATGGCGGCGGTCACCGTAGTCGATGGCAGTGCCGCGCTCGAAGCTGACGCCGTAGTCACTGGTGCGGTTCAGGTGGGTAGACGCATAGAGATAGTGCGTCTGCTCGGGCTGCAGACCGTCAATGGCATAGTTGTCCAACTGTACCAGTACGTTCGGATCCTGCTGCCGACCGGCAATGCCGGTGGAGGCAATGAAATGAGTGTGCTGCGTCAGGCCCTGAGTGAAGAACACCTGGTTGCGGGCGCGAACCACACCGCCGTAGTTCAGGTCGATGTCGTTCACAAAGATCCATGTGCGCACAGCATTCTCTGCCAACGAGCAGCCTTCCTCAGCCAGCTGCATCACGTACTCATTGAACAGCAGCCGCATCTGGTACTCCGAGTTGGCGGCAAGGTTGTGAACCGAGCCGTTCCACAGATGGCGGTACTGGCCATGGCGTACCTCGTAGAGGCCGCTCTTCGTGACACCTGTCTGCACGTTGGTCATGAGGTACACCCACAGGGCAATCTTCGTGCCGTCGAGCGGTGCCTGCTCAATGATGCTCTTGGCGCAGTCTGTCACGTCACTTACTACGACCTCGTCGGCCTGGTTAGCCGCGTCGCTCAGGAAATAGCGCTTGAACACCGCCTGCGGTTCCCCCGGCAGCGTGTTCAAGAGTCCTTCATAGGCACCCAACACCGCCTCCAACTGCTCCTTGAACGTAAGACGGGCTTTGGCTACGTGTATCATGGCATGATACTCCTTTACCTCCCTGTCCGAGCTGAAGCAGAACACGTCGGCGTGGGCGTTTTCAAACTCTATGTGTCTGGTTTGTTCTTCCATAGTTTCTCTCTTTGGGCTGCAAAGGTACGAATAAGTGAGTGAATTACCAAATAATTTTTGGTTTTTCCGAAAGAAAGTACCAAAGACCGAGGTCGAAGGTACTCTCTCTCGACAAAAAAAGAAATAAGTTTCTTTGTTTTGTGCTCAACTTTTCGTACCTTTGCAGCCGATTAACAATAACAATCATAGAAAACATGAGTTTTTTCAGTAAACTATTCGGAAAGAAGGAAGAACAGAGGATTGGCGGCATGGAGGATTTCATGACGCTCATCCGTGTATATTTTCAGGCGGTGATGGCTGCCGACCTGCACATCACGAACTTGGCAGCGCTGCCCGACCTGCGGGTGTTCAAGCAGACGCTGAAGGTTCCCACGGTGAACAATCGCTTAGGCGTGGGCGAGAAGCAGAAGGTGAGCAAGATGATGAAGGAGATCTACCAGATGGACGACTCGTTCTGCAAGGAGATTGAGACGAGCATCCGCCGCCGCTGCAAGACACCCCAGGACATCCAGTCGTATATGTACCAGTTCCAGGGTTTCTCGCAGGACCTGATGATGCTGACGTCGAACCTGATGAAGTTCAAGCTGCGTCTGCCTGGATTCCTGAAGAAGGCGCTCTACTCCATGACAGAGAAGACGGTGAACGACATCTTCAACAAGAACGATTTCAGCGACGCCGGCGTGATGAAGACCGTGGTGGGCGTCAGACAGCTGAACCAGCGTTTGGGCTTCTCGCAGCAGTGGGTCACCAATTTCGTCTATCGCGTGGTGATGCTGGCTAAGAAGGAGCCGAAACCGAAAGAGTGAGGAGAAAAAAGGGTGAGGAGAGCGAAACGAGAACTTAAAAAACAAAAAATGAATGCCTTTAATGGTTAAAGCATGTTAAGTGAAACCTCATTTCTCATTTCTCATTTCTCATTTTTCATTTAAATGTCTACCTTTGTGAAGTAAAAGTTGTGTCTATGACTCAGAACGAGCAGAATCTGGTAACGTTTCAGACCCGTGTACGGCAAATGATTCTCCGCTTTCAGGAACTGAAGAAGGAGAATGAGGAGCTGTATTCGATGGTGGACAAACAGGAGCAGAATCTCAAACAGCTGCAGGAGCAGGTGGCTCAGCATGAGCGTGACTACAACTCGCTGAAGATGGCGCGTATGATGGAGATTACCGACGGCGACTTGCAGGGTGCAAAGGACCGTCTGGCACGCCTCATCCGCGATGTCAATAAGTGCATAGCAATGCTGAGCGAATAATCAATGGCAGAAGTTAAGAACGAGAAACAACATATTAGCCTGCACGTATATGACGAGTCCTTTGACATATACGTGAAGCCGGAGGAAGAGGTCTTCTACCGGCAGGCAGAAAAACTCATAACGAATACCTATAACAAGTATGCACAGGTGTTCAAGGGGCGCAGGAGTGACCACTCCATTGCGCTGCTAACGCTGGTGGAGATAGGTGTGAAGTATGAGATGGCGGCTGGCAAGAACGACACCACGCCGTATGATGATGTTCTCCGCAAGCTTACTGCTGAGATTGAGGACGCCCTGAAATAATAAGGTGTCGTGCGCTCGTGAAGAAGTAAGAAGTAAGCGGTAAGAGAAGAGAACATCATTAATATATATATACATTTATCTTTATGGACATTATTCCCGTAATTATTATTGCCGTGGCAGCCCTCATTATAGGAGGGGTGTGCGGATACCTTGTTTTCCGCTACGTTCTGAAGGGGAAATACAAAGAGATGATGGAGGCCGCCGAGAAGGAGGCAAAGGTCATCAAGGAAAAGAAACTGCTTGAGGTGAAGGAGAAATTCCTGAACAAGAAAAGCGAGCTGGAGAAGGAAGTGCAGCAGCGCAACCAGCAAATCCAGCAGGGAGAGAACAAGCTGAAGCAGCGCGAGATCTCGCTCAACCAGCGCCAGGAGGACCTGGGACGCCGTAAGAACGAGCTCGACAACCAGCAGCAGCGCATCGACAACGAGAAGAAACTGCTCACCCTGAAGCAGGAAGAACTGGAGAAGATGCAGCTGAAGGAGCGCGAGAAGTTAGAGGAACTCTCCGGCCTGAGCGCTGAGGAGGCCCGCAACCGACTGGTGGAGAGCCTGAAGGACGAAGCCAAGACCGCCGCTGCCAGCTATGTGAACGAAATCATGGACGAGGCCAAGCTCAATGCCAATGCACAGGCAAAGAAGATTGTCATCCAGACCATCCAGCGCGTGGCTACGGAAACGGCTGTGGAGAACAGCGTCTCCGTGTTCCACATTGACAACGACGAGGTGAAAGGCCGCATCATCGGCCGCGAGGGACGAAACATCCGTGCCCTTGAAGCCGCCTGCGGCGTGGAAATCGTTGTGGACGACACGCCCGAGGCCATCGTCATCAGCGCCTTCGACCCAGTGCGCCGCGAGACCTGCCGTTTGGCTCTGCACCAGCTGGTGAGCGATGGTCGCATCCACCCCGCACGTATCGAGGAGGTGGTCACCAAGGTGAAGAAGCAGCTTGACAACGAGATCGTCGAGACGGGCAAACGCACTGCCATCGACCTCGGTATCCACGGCCTGCATCCTGAGCTCATCCGTATCATCGGTAAGATGAAGTACCGCTCTTCATACGGTCAGAACCTGCTGCAGCACGCCCGTGAGACCGCCAACCTCTGTGCTGTCATGGCTTCAGAGCTGGGACTGAACCCCAAGAAAGCCAAGCGCGCAGGACTGTTGCACGACATCGGCAAGGTGCCCGATGAGGAGAGCGAGATGCCGCATGCACTCTATGGCGCAAAGATTGCTGAGATGTATAAGGAGAAGCCCGACATCTGCAACGCTATCGGTGCCCACCACGACGAGATGGAGATGCAGACGCTGCTGGCTCCCATCGTGCAGGTGTGCGACGCCATCAGTGGTGCCCGTCCCGGTGCCCGTCGCGAGATTGTGGAGGCCTACATCAAGCGTCTGAACGACTTGGAGGCTATTGCCATGAGCTATCCCGGTGTCACCAAGACCTATGCCATCCAGGCAGGTCGTGAGCTGCGCGTCATCGTTGGTGCCGACAAGATGGATGATGCCGAGACCGAGGCACTCAGCGGGCAGATCGCTTCCAAGATCCAGAACGAGATGACCTATCCTGGACAGGTGAAGATCACCGTCATCCGCGAAACACGCAGCGTGGCTTATGCGAAGTAAAGCAGACTTTTTTCTGCCGATCATCATAAAAAGATTCCGAAAGCCCTCTCGCTTTCGGGATTTTTTTTGAGAGCTCCTGTCTACGAAGTAGTCGTAGGAAGAAGTTGAAGTCCCCAGCGTATTCCCATGCAGGTTACGGTAATTGGTAGTAGTGTTGCTATTATTCCGCAGCGTGGCTTACGCGAAGTAAAAGGCAGGCTTTTACTGTCAAAATCCCCAAATCTCTCGATACTCAGTGCTTATTTTGCATTACTCCTTGAGTATTCCGGATTACTCGGCGAGTATTGCTTCGCGCGCGCCGCACGTCATATCTCAATTGCAACGGCAAAGGTACGAAAAAAAGAGATGCAAAACAATACTTTCCCCCGATTATTTTCGATTAATTTGAAGACATGGAGCCGCGTCGGCGCGTCAGCGCGTCGCCGCGTCATTTCGAAAATCGAATGTGCGGCACCCAGTATTATATCTTATATATAATTATTATATATTATAATATATAATAATTTAAAATAGAGGTATGTGCACATACACCATAATTCACAAATCCAAATGACGCGCTGCCGCGCTGCCGCGCCGACGCGCCGAGTGTCACATTGTCTTTCCCTATATAGTGTTGACTCCCTTTGGGCCTTGATTTGATACTGTTTTGTTAATTACTGTTTATTGTACTGATTTTGTT
>ONKY01000004.1 GCA_900318585.1 uncultured Prevotellaceae bacterium | reverse complement strand
GTGCCACTTCTGGGTGATGTTCAGCCGCAGGTCGCACTCATAGACGTAGTGACGGATGAGCGAGTGCAGATAGTCCACATTCTCCATGCCGGTGACGTACTCCTTGGTGTACGAGCGGCACCCGATGCGCTTGGTCACTCGCGTCCACTTGGTGAAGGTGTTCTTGTACTCCGTCAGGCTCATGCCGAGTATCTTGGGCGACAGGAACTCCATCTGCGGCCACATGTCGAGCAGGTTGCGCGAGACGGGTGTGCCGTTCAGCACCAGCTTCCACTCTGCCCGCTTGCCTATCTCCAGCAGTCGCCTTGTGCGCTTGGCTTCCGCGTTCTTGATTTTCAGCGACTCGTCCACCACGATGAACGGCACCCGCGATGCTTCTACGGCATTCAGCAGGTTCATGTAGATGCGGTCGCTCTGGCTCAGGCTCTCCACGCCCCAGCACGATGTCGGCATCTTCATGCCTCCCCACTTTGCCATTTCCGCTTGCACGGCTGGGTATGTCCTGAGCGGTCCAATCCAGAAGCAGTCCGTGCAAGGTGTCGAGTTGACCAGCGTCATGGCTGCCCGCGTCTTGCCCGTCCCCGGCTCCATGAAGAGCGCACCCACTCGCCACTCGTTCAAGTGCTCGATGGCTGCCTGCTGCTGTTGTGTGAGGGTGTTCATACTTTCAGTTCTTCTATGATGTTGCTTTCCTTGGGTGTAAGTTTCTCCGGCGTGTGTCGCTCGATGATTACCGTCTGCCAGTCGCGCCACTCCTTCGTTTCCTTGTTCAGCACGAAGTAGCGAACCTTCGCCTTGTGCTGGAAGATGTGGGAGTAGAAGGTCGAGACGGCTATGTACTGCCCGTCATCCTCGAAGTGGTAGCCGTCTGGCACCCTGCGCCTCGTCCTGTTCTGCTCAATGGTCACGTAGCCGTCGTGATACTCGATGTGGTGGTACTTCACGCGCTGCGCTTGGCAGAGGATTTCATTTTCTAATAGGTGTGATTCCATCGCGCTTGAACAATTCCTTAAACTCTTCGGTGATGCGCTGATTGCCTGGGCTGTCTGCCACGAAGTCCTCAATGTGCTCAATGAAGTGGTCGAAGTTTGTGCAAGCATAGCGGCCTTTCACCTCGCTATTGTATTCGTCAGCGTATGGTGGGAATGGCGGGTTGCCTACCTGGAATGTGCGTGACCCCTCCGTTGCGTAGGTGAACACGGGCAGTCCCTTGTGCTCGAATGTGTACCATCCATCAATCACTGAGCCGTCGGTGCGGCGTACTTCCTTTATCTCAATGCCCATGTCGTTGAGCTTCTCTTTCCAATTCTTCTGTGCCATAATTGCTTATCTTTTTAAGTCGTTAATAACATTTGATTCCTTTGCCTCCTTCTTCTCCGGCGTGTGCCGCTCGATGGTGTAGGTGGGCAGCTGCCGTCCGTTCTCGTCGAACCATGCCTGCTTCTTGCCGCTGTACTGGATGCTCTTCTTGCCGAGAATCCACGCACTGATCCAATAGGCATCGCTCTTCATCACCTCGTAGTCGCGCCCGAACACCTGACTTGCAGGTATGATGTCGCTGGATCCGTCGAAGGAGGTGGCCTTGAAAGCCTTGTCACTGATGCGGACAAGGCTCTCCAGCCTGACGCTGTAGCATAAAGTTCTCATTGCTTAGTCCTCCACCTCTACGTTGTGATACTTCTTCAGGTCTTCGATGTCGATGTGGGCATAGTTGACGTAGCCAAGGCTTGAATCCTGGAATGAAAAGGTCTTCAAGTCTGTGCTCAGAATGACACCGCCATTGACAACAGCCATATAGTAGTTGTCGTCGTAACTTGGCTTGAAGGGGATGCAAGCCTTTCCGTTGACATAATCGTCATCGTGGATCTCCTTGCAATACTGAAAGTAGAAGTGGTGGCTGAAGGTGATTCCGTTGACCGTAGCGGCCTCTTTCTTGAATGCGCTATAAACTCCGCTACTTACTGTCTGGAATGTCTTTGAGATTTTGTAATCGTTGTACTTCATAATCTTGCGCCGCTGTTCTCCGTTGCCGCCGGTGTTCTAAATTGTTATTGTTTAATGTTTACGTTGCAAAGATAAACATAATATTCCATATATGCAATATTTTAGGCTTAAATTATTCCATATTTGTAATATTTAACAGAAAAAGCCGAGAAAACACCCGCTAAAAGGTTAGATTCCGATTGACGGGTGTGGAGAATTAAACATTAGTACCACCAGCCAGACAGCTCTACGTCTTCTATTTTGCCGTTCTTGACGAAGTAGCAGTTGGCGGTCGCATTGTGCAACTGCACCCATATGTGCATGTCTCTCTGGCTGAGCGAAGCGTTTGCGTCATCCTTCGACATGGCTTTCAGTTGTTCGTCGGTGTATGTCTTGAAATCTTTCCCGACTACAAATGGCGATGGTTCCTTGTGATGCTTAATGATGAACACGTCGCGGTCTGTAGGTGCTCCCCATTCGGGATTGCCTCTCCCTATGGTGATGCTGTCGATGCGGTTGATGAAGCACCGCTGCGTATAGCCGTAGTGAAAGCAGACGTGGGTGTATGGCTTCAGCTTGACGCAGCCAGAACCGATAAGGCTTACGGCAACGCCCGGAATGTTACAGAGCATCTTTTGTCCAAGACGGTGAGTATCTACCAGCCTTTTTATCCAGTAGGGCGTTATCTCGCGGTATTCCTCCGTTTTCTCGCCACGCTCTTGCATCTCGTACCATTTCTTCTTCAGTACGAGGTGCAATATCTTTACTTTGATTACTTCGGTCATAGTATCCATTCTTTTAGTTCTTTCTCCATCTCCGACATTTCGCATCAAGTTTCCACATGCGTAACAACTCGTCGCGGAAATCATTAACTAACTTTTTCCATCGTTTCTTCAGTCTTTTCTTGGTTCTGTCCTTATCGTCTTGCTCAACCTCACGAACCATCATCTGTCCCGTGACAGGGTTTATCGCCCATTGTAGCTGTTTCTTCTTCATAGTTCATACTTTTTCGATGTCGTCTTTTGGTTTTTTGCATCCGCTTGTCTTCATGTCAACTTTCCAATATCGGCAGAACATAGTGTTGCCACGCTCAAGACGGATGGTGTCGATATAAAGTCCGAACATGTCTTCAGCCTGCTCGGAGAAATATTGTATCTTCTCCGTATAGTCAGCCATTGACTTCATTGGTGTGAAGTCAGCCGCCTGCTTCCGCAGTACTTCATTTTCTTTCCGCTGCTTTTCCAGCCTCTTTTTGTAGTCGTCAACCAACTCAGACATTTCTTTCCAGTCTTTCTCTAAGCCGTCAATAATAGCCTGATGCTGGTCGGACTTGTCGCTGCTGGTTTCTGCAATTCGTGTGTTTATCTGCCCGTTCTTTTTACACATTTCTTCGTACCCTTTTATGATGGCACTCTTCTGACGGTTGAGATAAAGCAAAATGACTGCGCAAATCGTCATTGCCAGCCATAGATAAAAATAAATGTTCATAGTTCCTTTTATTTAATTCGTTTAATTCGTTCAATTCGTGGTCGTTACTTAAACTTCCGCTTGTTCGCGCCTATCCAGGATGTCGTTCACCCCTTGAATATACGCCAGACGTCGCACCTCTTCCAGCACCGCCGTCTGCGTATCATTCATACCATAAAGCTGTGCCAGCCGTCGGCACCATCCCGTCGGCGACTCCCAATCCTTTATCTCTGGTATATCCATAACATGTCCACTTTGCTTTTTTGTCTGCCGCTGTATCACAGCGGCCTTCCCTCACTTGAACTGCCTTGCTTGCAACTTCCTTTTGATGGCTTCGGCTCGGAGGCGTTCCATGCCCTGCTGGAACTTCGCAACGGCCTTGTCGCGGTATTCGTGCAGGGGGTTGAGCGTTGGCATCATGGTGCCGTCCTTGCGGGGGATGGTGAAGGTGTCCTGATAGCCGGGGGCTGACATTTGTTCGGTCAGGCGGTCGATGAACGTTTTCTGCTGGGCGAGTTCGTCGAGGTCGAGGGCGAGGGAGTCGGTCCAGAGGTTGTCGGCCTGGAGGGTGCGGCGTATCTCGTCGCGGTTCTGCTCGGTCTGCTGGCGGCGGCGGTCGGCCTGCTCTGCCTCGGTCGTGGGGTCGCGCTGCTGCTGAAGCTGGAGATTCATGCAAAAGGCGATGGATTGCAAGTCCCCGCTGAGAGCCTTCTGTACGATGGTCATGCCGATGGCGGCTTCGGAGGTGACGATGTTGCCGTCTTCGTCTGTCATGTACTCCTGGGTGCCCTTGCGCTTCACAGGGGCAGAGAGTTGCTTGATGATGGTGTCCTTTAAGTCCATTACTTGCCTCCTTTCGTACTGATGGAATATTGGTCGTTCCATCCCAACTGATAGCCGATGGCGAACAGTTTCAACAGGTCTTGATAGGCTTCGTCTTTCTTCTCGCCGTCGATGGTTACATACTCGCCAAACAGCTGCTCGATACGCTCACGGATGGCGGTCTCTTTGTCTTTCATCTCTTTCAGCATCCTTTCAAAGTATGCCTTGCCCTCCTCGTTCACTTCCATCTTGAACGACAGGGTCGTGTCGATGTTGTCATTCCAGTTGCTCATAGTTCCTTCTTCAGTTTGGCGATGCTCTGCTGCCATTCATTCACTCGTTTCTCCAATTCCTTGATGCCATGCTCTACGGCTTCCTTCTTTGTGAGAAACCATTCGTTTGCGCCACGGTCAACCCATGTCTGCTTGGAATGCTCTTCTTCCAATACGGTGTAATACTGACGGTCACCCGTGTAGTTGGTGTGTACTTCGGTCAGTTTGAAACGACCTTTTAATACCTGCCCACCAAAAGCAGTCGAGTACAGCAGGGTGCCC
>ONKY01000015.1 GCA_900318585.1 uncultured Prevotellaceae bacterium | reverse complement strand
TTCCGGTAATTTGACAAATCTTAGACATTTCTATCTACTTTTTTACGTACTTTTTAGTAACTTATTCCAAACAGGGTGCAAAGGTACTAATTATTTTCGAGTTTTAAGGTTTGAGTTTTGAGTTTTCTCTATCTCTTAATGATTTTTAACTTTCAGTACCTGGGTAATACCTTGCTCGCGATGACAAATGCGTACTTCTATGCCAAATTTGCTGTGCAGATGCTCTGCCAAATGCTGCGCTGAATAGACGGAGCGATGCTGTCCCCCTGTACATCCAAAACAGAACATGAGTGAGGTGAATCCTCGTTGGATATAGCGTCGCACATGAGCGTCGGCCAAGCGGTAGACGGAGTCGAGAAAAGTCAGAATCTCGCCGTCATCCTCTAAGAATCGGATGACAGGTTCATCCAATCCGGTGAGCAACTTGTAGGGTTCATAGCGTCCTGGATTGTGGGTGGAACGGCAGTCAAAGACATAGCCACCACCATTACCGCTTTCATCCTCGGGAATGCCTTTGCGATAGGAGAAGCTGAACACCTTCACCACCAAGTCACCTTTGCCATCATACTTTGAGAAAGTCGCCGGTCCGTCCTTCGGATGGGCCTTATATGGGTTCAGCTCTGTCGTGCGGTAACCATCAGCCCTACTGACCACAGGCTCCTGCGATATAAACTGGGGCAGCTCACAGAGCCGTTGCAGTACGTCAATGAGGTGAGGATACGGGAAAGTACCGGAATCCAGCAATTCTTGAAGGTTCTGGATAGCAGGAGGGATAGAATCGATAAAGTGCTGCTTACGCTCAAAGTATCCACGGAATCCATAAGCGCCTAGTACCTGCAGTATTCGGAAGAGTACGAAGAGCCGCAGCCGTGCCACGAATTGATGAGGCGTTGGCACCTCTGTATATTGTTTCAGCGAGTGGTAATACTCGAATACCAACTCCCGGCGCAGCTTATGGGAATAGCGCGCTGAGGCTTGCCATAGAAACGAGGCCAGATCGTAGTAACAGGGACCACGACGACCGCCCTGAAAATCAATGAAATAAGGTATCAGTTTCTCCTCGGCTGACATCAGCATAACATTGCGTGCCTGGAAATCACGATACAAGAATCCATAGGCCGTTGGCTCATCACCTTCCGTCAGATCCTTTGCCAGCAGACGGAAGTCGGCCTCTAACTTAAGCTCATGGAAATCCAACTCTGTAGCCTTCAGGAAACAATACTTGAAATAGTTCAGGTCGAAAAGCACAGAGTCCATATCAAACTGCGGTGTGGGATAGCATTGCGAGAAGTCCAGACCACGGGCACCGCGCATCTGGATATTCGGCAGCTGACGGATGGTTGCGCGAAGCAGTTGCTGCTCACTTAACGTGTAGCGTCCACCTGCCTCCCGTCCACCGCGGATGGCATTAAAGAGCGACTGTGTGCCTAGGTCCTGCTGCAAGTAGCGCATCTCGTCTTCACTGACGGCAAGCACCTGAGGCACAGGCAACTGGCGTTTTGAGAAATGACGTGCCAGATAGACGAAGGCATGGTTCTCTTCACGACTCGTACCGATACAGCCAATTACCGACTGTCCGTCGGTACCGATCATACGATAGTACACACGGTTACTGCCAGCCATTGGTATCAGTTCAACCGACAGAGGCTCCTGACCGCTCCATTGATGATATAGTTCTCGTAACTTTTGCATATTTCATTTTTATTTCGTACTTTTGCACGCATGAACCATCCGTTCCGCATCCTGCTGCTACTAATGAAGGCGCGACGACCCAGTCGAATCATTGATATGCCCGTCTTGAAGGAAGCCTTCTGGCTGAAGAAAGGCTATGAAGCCCTTACTTTCTTCGGCTTTATCCTTATGCGCTCCACCGAGGAGGCCCGCCGCATTACCGAGGACAGCCGGATGGCTCCACTGAAGAACCACGAGATGATTCATCTACGCCAGGCACAGGCCTGCGGCGACTCCTGGCTGTGCTTCTACTGGAAGTACTTCGTCTTCTGGATAAAGGCCCGCAAGGCACGGTGCCAGCTCAAGAATGCGGGCTATCTACTCAACCCGTTCGAGATGGAGGCATACGCCCACATGTACGACCTGCACTACCTGGAGCGATTCCCCGACGGCAAAGCTACAGGTTGGAAGCGCTACGCAGAGATGTCACTTGACGAGCGCCTCCTCACGCTGAAGGATCAGCGCAAGATATAGTTCACAATCCACTGCCCTACTTCGCGCGTACCATATTTATTACCTCCCTCAACCTGGATTTCCGGCGTACGGACGTTGGCGTCGAGACTAGCATTGACAGCCTCTCGCACAAGGGCGCCCTCACTATTCAGTCCGAAGTGCTCCAGGAGCATGGCAGCAGAAAGAATCTGCGCCAAGGGATTAGCCAGATTCTGGCCTGCCGCCTGGGGCCACGAGCCGTGGACAGGCTCAAAGAGTGGTGTGTGAAGACCGAGCGAGCTGGAGGGCTGTAAGCCCATAGAGCCCGTGATACACGATGTTTCATCGGTGAGGATGTCGCCAAAAGTGTTCTCCGTCACGATAACGTCAAAGAAGCGAGGCTCTGTCAGCACGCGCATGGAAGCGTTGTCGATGAACATATAATCGGTCTGCACGTCGGGATACTGCGGTTCCATCTCCCTGGCTATCTGTCGCCACAGGCGGCTTGATGCCAGCACATTCGCCTTGTCTACCACTGTCAAGTGCTTCTGGCGCTGTTGAGCTATCTCAAACGCAACCTTCAGAATACGCTCTATCTCCGGCCGCGTATAGATGTCAGTATCAAAGGCCTTGTCGTTGTCCTGGTATTTCTCGCCAAAGTACATGCCGCCCGTCAGCTCACGGATTACCACAAAGTCGGCACCGCGCAGCAGCTCCTCTTTCAACGGGCTCTTGTGGAGCAGGCATTCGAACGTAGCCACTGGACGGATGTTGGCAAACAACCCCAACTTCTTACGCATGGCCAACAGTCCCGTCTCCGGGCGTACCTTGGCAGTTGGGTCGTGGTCGTATTTCAGGTCGCCCACGGCAGCAAAGAGCACAGCATCGGCATTCATGCACACCTGGTGAGTAGCTTCTGGGTAGGGATTGCCCACGGCTTCAATGGCGCAGGCACCCACGAGTGCCTCCTCGAAGGTAAACTCATGATTATACTTGCTGGCAATGGCTTTCATCACAGCCACGCCTTGCTTCATAATTTCCGGACCTATTCCGTCGCCCGGAAGGACGGCAATCTTCAGTTTCATCGTTTAAATAGTCGTTTGATTCTTGGCACACAGATGGCTATTACGGTGCAAAGATACAAAACTTCCCGCACATCCAGTACCTTTTTAGTAAAGTTTCTCAATATTTTTGCATGGCGCTCTCCACAATGTTCAGCATCTTGAACGTAGCCTTGATGGCAGCTTCCGTCTGGTCGGCATCCAGTCCACGGGTACGCAGCAGCCTACCGTTATCGTTCCATGTAATCACCGTTTGCACCAAGGCGTCGGTACGTCCGCCGGGAGGAATGGACACTTGATAGTTAGCCAGGATGGGGAACGTGCGATCCAAATACTTTCGGTAGATGAAACGTAGCGCTTTGACGAAGGCATCGTACTGACCGTCGCCCGTTGCGCCCGCCTCGTACTGCTGCCCATTGATCTCCACCTTGACATTGGCACCAGGCTTCAAGCCATAGGCTGTTGACACTACGTAGCTCACCAGCTTCACCTTGTCCTCCGGTGCGTCGTGCTTCAGCACGTCGCTTACGATGAAGGGAAGGTCCTCCTGCGTCACAATCTCCTTTTTGTCGCCCAGTTCAGTAATGCGCTGGGTGACACGTCGCTGCTGCTCTGGTGTAAGCTCCAGCCCCAGCTCCTCCAGGTTCTTAGCAATGTTAGCCTTGCCGCTTGTCTTTCCTAATGCATACTCTCGCTTGCGTCCAAAGCGTTCAGGCACCAGGTCATTCTGGTAGAGCCGGTCCTTGGTATCGCCGTCAGCATGTACACCAGCCACCTGCGTAAACACATTGTCACCGATGATGGGCTGGTTAGGAGCAATAGCTATGCCACTGTAGCTCTCCACCATACGCGAGATGTCGTTCAGTTTGTCCTCGTGGATGCTGGTCACGGCCTGGAACTGATCTTTCAGAATAACCTGTACACTCGACAGCGGGGCATTACCACAACGCTCACCCAGTCCGTTCACCGTCACATGCACGCCACGGGCACCGCTCAACACGGCAGCCAGCGTGTTACTCACCGCAAGGTCGTAGTCATTGTGGGCGTGGAAATCAAAATGGGCGTCGGGATATCGCTTCACCATCTTGCGGAAAAACTCTATACATTGCAGGGGATTCATAATACCCAATGTGTCGGGCAGCATGAACCGGCAAATGCCACAATCCACAAGCCCGTCCATCAGGCTGTAGACATAGCTTGGCGACTCCTTCATGCCGTTCGACCAGTCTTCCAGGTAGAGATTCACCCTGATACCTTTCTCACCGGCATACTTCACTTCACGATAAATGTCGACAAAATGCTCCTCTGGAGTCTTGTGCAACTGCTGTGTGCAATGCTTCAACGAGCCCTTGGCCAAGAGGTTGACCCGCTTGCAACCACAATCTGCCGCCCAGTCTATGCTCTGTCCACCATCAACGAAGCCTAACACTTCTACGCTTTCCAGTCTGTCTATCTGACTGGCATAACGGCAAATCATCTTCACCGCGTCCTTCTCACCCTCGCTGACCCGAGCTGAGCCTACTTCTATACGGTCCACGTTGATATCGCGCAGTAACATCCGTGCTATCATTAGCTTCTCATGCGGCAGAAACGAGACGCCGTTGGTCTGTTCGCCGTCACGAAGTGTGGAGTCCATGATTTCTACAAACCTCGTTCCCATGCTATTGTCTTTTCTTGGTTCTCTACAAGAAAGTCTATGTCGTCAAGGCCGTTCAGCAGACAATGCTTCTTGTAGCCGTTGATGTCAAAATGTTCCTGTCGGCCTGTCGATTTGTTAGTCACCGTCTGGTTCGGCAGATCCACCTCTACGAGTGTCTTCGGGTCGGCCTTAATGCTGGTGAAGAGCTCATGCAGGAAATCCTCACTCACCACCACGGGCAGCACGAAGTTGTTCAACTCGTTGTTCTTATGGATGTCGGCAAAGAACGAACTGATGACTACGCGGAACCCATAGCCTGCAATGGCCCATGCAGCGTGCTCGCGGCTACTGCCCGAACCAAAGTTCTTGCCAGCCACAAGTATACACCCGCCGTAGGTTGGGTCGTTCAACACAAAGTCCTGATTCGGCGTTCCGTCTGGCTGGTAGCGCCAGTCGCGAAAGAGATTGTCGCCAAAGAACTGTTCCTCGCGCGTAGTTGCCTTCAGGAAACGTGCCGGAATAATCTGGTCTGTATCCACATTTTCTAGTGGCAGCGGCACACAAGTTGATGTAATAACGTCAAATTTCTGTTTCATAATAATTCTCTTGGATCAGTAATAAATCCATTAATTGCAGCAGCTGCAGCGGTGAGCGGCGAGGCAAGTATGGTACGGCTGCCGGGACCCTGACGGCCCTCAAAGTTACGGTTAGAGGTAGAAACGGCCAACTTGCCGGCAGGCACCTTGTCGTCATTCATTGCCAGACAGGCAGAGCAGCCAGGCTGACGTATCTCAAAGCCGGCAGCCTCAAGCACCTTGTCAAGCCCCTCCTCACGTATCTGGCGGTCTACTGCCCATGAGCCAGGCACAAGCCACGCTACGACGCCTTCAGCCTTCTGCCTACCCTTCACAATAGAGGCAAATGCCCGGAAGTCTTCTATACGTCCGTTGGTACACGCACCAAGGAACACGTAGTCCACCTTGGTGCCTATCAGTTTCTGTCCTGCCTTGAAGCCCATGTAGGAAAGAGCGCGAGCGTCTACTCCTACTGCCTCCAAGGGGGATTCTACAGTCTTACCAGCAGGAGCTATCGTGTCCCCCATTCCCGAGTTTTGCTCGCCTACCCGTAGCCTTTCGGGAGACGGCAGGGTGGCTTTCGGTATGCTTTCAGTAATCCCGATTCCCATGCCCGGATTCGTTCCATATGTGATTCGAGGTTCAATGTCTTCGGCATTGAATGTCAGTTCCTTATCAAATACGGCATCCTCGTCGCTCTTCAGCGTGCGCCAGTAGCTGACGGCCTGTTCCCACGCATCACCTTTGGGTGCAAACTCACGACCCTTCAGGTATTCAAAGGTCACCTCGTCTGGAGCCACGAAGCCACCGCGCGCCCCCATCTCAATAGACAGGTTGCAAAGTGTCAAGCGCCCTTCCATCGACAAGTTTTTCACCACATCTCCAGCATACTCCACGAAATAGCCCGTGGCGCCGCTTGTGGTCAACCGACTCATCAGGTACAGAGCCACGTCTTTGGCCGTCACTCCCCTACCCAACCGTCCATTGATATTTATGCGCATAGACTTCGGCTTCTGCTGCAGAATACATTGCGAGGCCAGTACCATCTCCACCTCGCTGGTGCCGATACCAAAGGCCACAGCGCCCATTGCACCGTGCGTTGACGTGTGGGAGTCGCCGCAGACGATGGTCATTCCCGGCAGCGACAGTCCTTTCTCTGGCCCTACCACGTGGATGATGCCGTTCGAGGGGTTCATCATGCCGTAGTAGGTCAGTCCGAAATCCTTCGCATTACGCTCCAACTCATCCACCTGCTTCTTCGACACGGGGTCTTCGATGGGTTTGTCCTGGTCATGCGTCGGAGTGTTGTGGTCAGGCATACAGTATATCTTCTCGGGCCTGAAGCACTTCAGGCCGCGTGCCCGCAGACCCTCGAAGGCCTGTGGCGACGTCACCTCATGGCAATACAGCCGGTCGATGTACAGCTGAGTGGGGCCGTCAGGTACCATCTGCACCACATGCCTGTCCCAAATCTTATCAAACAATGTATTCATAATCTCACTCCTTCTTAAATTTATTGATACAGTCGATGTAGGCCTCCACACTGGCGGTCACAATGTCGGTATTCGCGCCAAAACCGTAATACAGCTGACCGTTGTACTCCACCTGCATGTGAACCTTTCCCACGTCGTCGGAGCCTTTCGATATAGCTTGGATGGTAAACTCCTTCAGCGTCATCTGCTTCATGATGATACGCTTCAGGCCCTTGATGGCTGCGTCCACAGGGCCGTTGCCTGAGGCAGCTGCCTCGAACTTCTGCCCGCTGATGTCAAGACCTATCGATGCCACGCTCTTCACGCCCTTACCCGTAGTCACTTGCAGGAAGTCGAGCTTCACGGCGTGCGCCTCAGCTGTGTCGGCTCCGGCCAGCATCATGATGTCAGCATCCGTCACATCCTTCTTCAGGTCGGCCAGCTTCAAGAACTTTTCGTAGATGCTGTCAATCTTCTGCTCGTCGGACACATCCACGCCATTCACATGCAGACGATGCTTCAGGGCGGCACGTCCGCTGCGGGCGGTCAGCACAATGCTGTTGTCGTCAATGCCCACATCCTTCGGATTCATTATCTCGTAGGTTTGCACATTTTTGAGTACGCCGTCCTGATGGATGCCGCTCGAATGGGCAAAGGCGTTGCGGCCCACGATAGCCTTGTTGGGCTGCACGGGCATGTTCATCAGGCTCGACACCATGCGGCTGATGGGATATATCTTCGTTGTGTTGATGTTGGTATCTATTCCCAGTCCCTTGTGGCACTTCAGTATCATGGCTATTTCCTCCAAGCTGGTGTTACCCGCCCGCTCGCCAATGCCGTTCACCGTCACTTCTACCTGTCGGGCACCAGCCATCACGCCGTTGAACGTGTTGGCTGTAGCCATACCCAAATCGTTGTGACAATGCGTGGAGATGATGGCACGGTCTATGCCGTCCACGTGCTCCTTCAGGTACTTGATTTTTTCAAAGTACTCCTGGGGCAGACAGTAGCCCGTCGTGTCGGGAATGTTCACCACTGTGGCACCGGCCTTGATCACCGCCTCCACTACACGTGCCAAGTACTCGTTATCCGTGCGGCCGGCATCCTCGCAATAGAACTCCACGTCATCCACAAAGCGCTTGGCATACTTCACCGCTGCCACGCCACGCTCCAATATCTCCTCTCGCGTGGAGTTAAACTTGTACTGAATGTGCTCGTCGCTCGTGCCGATGCCCGTGTGGATACGTTTGTGTTTAGCATACTTCAGCGCCTCGAAGGCCACGTCGATATCGCGCTCTACCGCCCGCGTCAGCGCACAGATGGTAGGCCACGTGACAGCCTTTGAAATCTCAATCACCGAATTAAAGTCGCCCGGACTCGAAATGGGGAATCCTGCCTCAATCACGTCCACACCCAACTGCTCCAGCGCCTTCGCCACCTGAATCTTCTCTACCGTGTTCAGCTGACAACCCGGCACCTGTTCACCGTCGCGGAGTGTCGTGTCGAAAATAAACAATCTGTCGTTCATCTCTTTTTCCATTTATACAATTAATTATTTCTATTTGTTATCAAATAAAGAAGAGTGCCTTTCACACCCGGAAGTGAGAAAGGCACCCTCAACAGTCTATTTCATTCTTGACCTGTATATACACCCTATCACTTCCGCCCGCACTTTTGCAGTCGAATGGAAATAATAATGATGCCCAGCAGGTTCTGATGTTTCATTTTTTCCGATTATTTTGAAATCGGGTGCAAAATTAAACATAATTTCCGAAACAAACAAATAATTTGTAACTTTTTTCTCATTTTTTCTTTAAAATCATTATTTCGGACGAAACTCTCAGCGAGAAAAGGGAAGTTGAGAAGCGTAATCCCTGGCAGAATGACCAACCTTCACAACCTGCTGCCGTATCACAAAACAAAAAGTATCTCTCGAGCCGTGCGGCTTAAGAGATACTCTCGTTATCACAATGCTGGACGCGGCGTCCTATGCCTTTTTCTTCTTGGCCCTCTTCTCAGCCGCTTTCTTATAAGCCTTCATCTCGACGATGGTGGCGAGACCCGTCTTAATACGGAACTCCTGGCAAGCCAGTCTCATCTGCTCCCTGAAACGTTCGCTGGTGTGCATACGGGCGTAGGCAGCAGAGGCAGCCAGACGGCCAGCATCCACATCGCTCCGCCAGTGGGCACCCACAATGACACGGCTCTCGCCGTACATCATACCCCGCTTCAGGATGGTGTCGGCACGCTCAGGATTAATCTCCGATAGCAATAGGGCGGAACACCAGCCAAGAATGGTGTGGCCAGAGGGATAGGAGAAGTTCCTGCGCAGGTCGGGCTCGAACTCTGGGGTTGCCGTGTGTTCGTGGAAACGCATGAACGGGCGTATGCGCTTATAGTAGAACTTAGGGAAACCGCTGATGTTCTCGCAGGTGGCCTTCGCATCACGGAGCAACTTCCAGATCTCAGGCGTCTCTTCTTTGGAAATCTGCAGGCCGAAGGGTTCGCCAAACTCCTGGGCAATGCATTCTAGGCTATACACAGCATCACGGATAGCAATCTCAGTACGTCCCTTGTCCTTCTGGCGCATTTCCTTGCCCCACATATACTGCCTGATGTCGTAGGCAAAAGCCGCTCCGACGGTATCGGGGGGCGCAGGACACCACTTGAGCATATTGGGCAACTCCCGGAATGTGAAATAGGGCTCCGGTTTGGTCTGCGCCAATGCACAAACGGCTGCCGTCATCAGGACGGCCATCATCGTGAGCTTTTTCATGGATTACTTTACTTTCTCGATAATCTTGGCACCCTCGTCCACAGCCTCCATGTTCAGGGGAATGAGGTCGTGATGACGCTCAGGCAACGTCTTCTTGAGTGCCTTCTCCACACCCTTCGTGCTAACCACGGGAGCCACCTTCAGCAGGCCACCAAGTATAATCATATTGAACACCTTGCTGTTCTTCATCTCGGCAGCCTTGTCCATAGCAGCAATCTGATAGACGGTAATGTCCTTGCGCGTTGGCGGGTTGATGATACCGAAGCCGTCGTAGATAAGGATGCCACCAGGCTTGATCTTCGGCTCGAACTTCTCTAAGGAGGGTTGGTTGAGCACTACGGCAATGTCGTACTTGCTGAGGATGGGCGAAGAGATGCGCTCGTCGCTGACAATGACTGTCACATTGGCCGTTCCTCCACGCTGCTCAGGACCGTAGGCAGGCATCCACGTTACCTCTTTATTTTCCATCAGTCCACTATAGGCCAGAATCTTACCCATCGAGAGCACGCCCTGACCTCCGAAACCTGAAATAATAATTTC
>ONKY01000010.1 GCA_900318585.1 uncultured Prevotellaceae bacterium | reverse complement strand
GTTTGCCGACGACGGCCGCTGCATCTCGCTGCTGAAGGTGATGCTGACCAACTACTGCATGTACGACTGCGCCTACTGCATCAACCGTCGGACGAACGACATCAAGCGGGCCACACTCTCGGTCTCGGAGTTGGAGGAGATTACGATGGAGTTCTACCGCCGCAACTATATCGAGGGCCTGTTTCTTTCCAGCGGCGTCGTCCGCAACCCTGACTATACAATGGAGCGGCTCGTGGCCATTGTCCGCGACCTGCGCACCGTCCACCGCTTCAACGGCTACATCCATCTGAAAACCATCCCCGGGGCCTCGCAGGAGCTGCTCACCGAGGCAGGCAGCTATGCCGACCGCATGAGCGTGAACATCGAGATTCCCCGCGAGGAATCTTTGAAGGCGCTGGCGCCGGAGAAGGACCACAAGAGTATCTTCCTGCCGATGAAGCAGATTCAGCAGGGTGTCCTGGAGAACAAGGAGGACCGCCGCAAGTACCGCCACGCACCCCGCTTCGTGCCTGCCGGGCAGTCCACACAGATGATTGTGGGAGCGACGAAGGAGAGCGACCTCGATATCCTGACGATGTCGAACGCCATGTATCAGCAGCCCACCATGCGTCGCGTCTACTACTCCGGCTACGTCAGCGTGAATACCTACGACCCGCGACTGCCTGTGCTGAAGCAGCCGCCGCTCGTCCGCGAGAACCGCCTCTATCAGGCCGACTGGCTCATGCGTTTCTACCACTTCAAGGTGGACGAGATCGTGGACGATGCCCATGCCCATCTTGAACTTGACGTTGACCCGAAGCTCGGCTGGGCCCTGCGCCATCCGGAGTTCTTCCCCGTCGACATCAACAGCGCCTCCTATGAGGAAATCCTCCGCGTGCCGGGCATCGGCGTGAAAAGCGCTGTCCTCATCGTCAATTCCCGCCGCTTTAACCGCATCACCTCCTACCACCTGAAGAAGATGGGTGTGGTGATGAAGAAGGCAAAGTACTTCATTACCTGCGGTGAGCTCACCTCCGCCTTCTCCCAGCCCGTCGTAGGCATCAACGAACTGCGCCCTGAGCGACTGCGCCCGCTTTTGCTCTCCAAGGCGCAGCAGAAGCGTGCCGCCGCCGAGCAGCAACTGACGCTCGACTTCCAAGATGATGAATAGAATGCAAGTCTATGTGTTCGATCAAACGCTCGACGGCCTGCTGACAGCCGTGTTCGACAGCTTCTTCCTCCATCAGCAGGACGTGACGCTGCTGGCTGAGGGAATGCAGCTGCCGCTGTTTGCTGGCGAACCGCACCATGTGGTGACCGATGGTGAGAAAGCCGGGCGGGTATGGAAGGGATTAGAGAAACATCTGTCGGCGGACGGCTTGCGGATAATCACCCTTAGCTGGCTCTCGGAGGAGCGCGCGCTGAACCAGCCACTGTTCAACTTCATCTGCAAGGTGTTCCGGTTGCCAGATGGTTCGGGCATCGAACGAAACGCCAGCGATGACGATGTGCTGGCCGTGCGCAACACCTGCCGCCGTGTGCTCCACGAGCAGCTGCGCATGAAGCAGTTTATCCGCTTCCAGAAGGCGAAGGACGGCACGTATCTCGCCGTCATCTCACCCGACCACAATGTGCTGCCACTCATTACCGACCACTTCGAGGACCGCTTCAACGATCAGCCGTGGCTCATCTATGACGCGAAGCGGCATTATGGGTACTATTATCAACCCACCTCCAGCCCCATTCCCGAGCACGGGAATGGGGCTGGAGGTGGGTTCGTCACATTTGCGGACGAGAGCGCCGTGCCCTTCGACCTTTCAAACGGAAAGATGGATTCCGATATCCTCAGCGAGAACGACCAGCTGTTTCAGGACCTCTGGCGCACGTACTTCAAGGCCATCTGCATCAAGGAACGTATGAATCCCAAGAAGCAGCTCAGCGATATGCCGCGCCGCTACTGGAAATACATGACGGAAAAAAACTGACTCTTACGGCTTGCGATACTTGAACTGACTTATTTGTCTGTCAGGCGGATGCGAAGTACGTGCGGCCGGGTCTTGTCGATGGCGTATTTCTTCAGGACGCCTGGACCGCAGGAACTATTGCCAAGACCCATGACGGCGCAGTCGATGGAGAGGTAGGTCATGCCTTGGTCTTCCAGTTCGTAGTCGTGGGTCTTCGAGGCAATGTACTGAGCCGAATAGGGTAGGGCGGAGAACGAGAAGGGTTCGTCAATGGCCTCTATGCGGAGCGTCTTTCCCTTCTTCGTCCGGAGCTCAACCATCGTGCAGTCCTCGTGGTTGCCACTGTCCTGAGGACGGGCATAGTGGACGTATTGCTGACTGACCGTTGATTTCCACAGGCCAATGGGGCATGACTCCTTCCGGTCCGGATAGTTGTCCCAGGGACCGCGTCCGTACCACGTCAGCTGTTCATACGCTCGGGGTAGCTTGATAAGGATGCCGAGGCGGGGCAGGGGAGGCAGCGAGTCGGGAATCTCAAATGTAAAGGCAAACTCATTGCAGTCTTGCTCGGTAGTAACTGGGATGTACAGTGTATCGAGACCACAGCGTTTCCAGTCCTTCGCTAACCAGTTGCCAAAACTCTTGTCGTTGTCAGTGGGAGCGCGGAAGCATTGTGTCTCGATGGAGGTGACGAGTTCAATGAGCGACGCAGATAGCGCTTTTTTGTTTTTAGAAGGTTTGGGCTTAGCTGCTGAGGTCTCTGCAAACGTCTTTGGTCCGTTCCCATAGACCGCCTGCACTTCGTAGTACTTCGGTGTCAGCGTGCGGTCGCTCATCACAATGCCGTTCATGCAGAAGGCATTGAGGTTGGGCTTGTCGCCAAAGTCGCCGCCGTATAATAATGGATAATGGGAGATGGATAATGGATAATTATGGGCTTCCGCAGACTTTCGCACAGCCTCATTATCAATGATCCATTGTCCATTGTTCATTTGCTTCGCTTTTTGCGAAACAATTCCTTGGTCCACCCAGTCCCAGATGAAGCCGCCAAGCAGGCGGGGGTGGGAGTTGATCTCGTCCCAATACTCCTTGAAGTTGCCGAGGGCGTTGCCCATGCTGTGGGCATATTCGCTGGTGAGCACGGGGCGCGGGCCGCCGTCGGAGCCTACCCATGTGCAGTGGTCGCCGTCGCGGTTGGCAATCTCCATCAGTCGTTCCCAACGGGCGTTCTCTGCCCGTTCCTGGTCGCTACCCTCTGGTATGCCGGGGTTGAGATACTCCTCCATGACGCGTGGATAGAAGCGCGAGATGACATCAACGGTGGAGGGGTCGGGGGTGCCTTGCGCACCCTCGTAGTGTACGGGGCGTGTAGGGTCGAACTCATGGAGCCAGGCCGACATGGCAGCGTGGTTAGGACCGTAGCCGCTCTCGTTGCCGAGGCTCCAGAAGATGATGGAGGGATGGTTCTTGTCGCGCTCAGCCATGCGGACGCAGCGATCCATGAAGGCATCGGCCCAGTCGGTGGTGGAGGCCAGTGTGCCGCGCAGACCGTGGGTCTCGCAGTCGGCCTCGTCCATCACGTACATGCCTATTGAGTCGCAGAGCTCATACCAGCGGGGACAGTTGGGGTAGTGGGCCAGTCGCACGGCGTTGATGTTGGCCTCTTTCATCAGGCGCAGGTCCTGAAGCATCCGTTCCTCGGTCATGACACGTGCCAGGTAGGGGTCGTGCTCGTGACGGTTCACACCGCGTATCTTGATGGGCTGTCCGTTGATAAGCAGCTGTCCTCCCTTGATGGCGATGGTGCGGAAACCGACGCGCTGCTCCACCTGCTCGACGGTTTTCCCGTTGGCATCCTTGAGTTGCAGCAGCAGGGTGTAGAGGTAGGGCTGCTCCACGCTCCAAAGGCGGGGAGCGTCGACGTGCAGCTCCATGCGGGCGAACTTGCGGTGGCCGCGTTGTGGGTACCACTCGTTCATGCGGGCGGCCTTGTGGTCGAGGTCAAGCGTCTCGTCTGTTGCGACTGAGTCGCAACAGACCGTGGAGGTGCCGTCAAAGAGGGTGGCAAGAAGGTGATAGCCCTCGCCGGTGGCGCCGTTGTAGACGGAGAACTGCGGGTTGATCTGGAGCACCCAGTTTTCCTTCTCCTTTGAGGGGGAGGCTTCCTCCTTGTTATGGCAAGCGTCTCCTGTCGTCACCGAGCGGAAAGCGTCCTTCGGCCGAGTGAGGGGGAGGCTCCTAACCGCCACATCGCGCAGGCGGACATCGGGGGTATGATAGAGCAGCACGTCGCGGTGGATGCCACCGAAGCGCCAGAAGTCCTGATCCTCTAAATATGAGCCGTCGGAATACTTATAGACTTCAACGGCAATCAGGTTCTCTCCTTTTTTCAGATATCGGGTAACGTTGAACTCCGAGGGTTCCATGGAGCCTTGGCTGTAGCCAACGCGCTGGCCGTTCACCCAGACGTAGAAGGCCGACATCACACCCTCGAAGCGGAGGAATGTCTGGCCGTCCGTACCGTTTGTCGCGATACCATCGCGACATACCCAACTATCGGGCAGCGTGAACGTGCGAAGATACTGGCCAGTGGGGTTGCGCTCTTCGTAGGTTGTCCAGTCGTGCTTTGGCTCACGGGTGACGTAGGGCGGATCAATCTTGAACGGGTAGCCGGCAGAGACGTAGATGGGCGTGCCGTAGCCGTTGACCTCCCAGTTGGCCGGTACGGTGAAGTCTGCCCAGCTGGAGCAGTCGAAGCCGGTGCGGTAAAAGTCTGTGATGCGCTCGTCGGGCGTCTTGGTCCAGCGGAACTTCCATGTGCCGTTCAGCGATAGCGAGCGGTCGCCTTTGTGCTCGGCATAGGGGATGAAATAGGCCCGTGCCGGCTCGCGGTTGATTTGCAGCACGTGGTTGTCCTCCCAGTCGTGATGCTCTTGCGCCAAGCTAAACGAAAAATGAAAAATGAAAAATGAAAGGAGGAGGGCTTGTTTCATCGCGAAGGTCTTTATGCATTGGAGGTACTGCGGGAACGGAAGAGGAATGTCAGCAGGAAGCCGGTCAGGAAGATAGTGGTCGTGCCGAGCACGATGGCAAGGTAGCTGTGCAGATGAATGCCGGGCAGGTTCCAGAGACCGGCCAAAGAGATCCATCCTATGACGGCAACGCCCGCAATGCAGCCTACGAGGGCGGCGGTGCGGTTGATCTTCCGCGGGATGCAGCCCAAAAGAAACAGTCCCAACATGCCGCCGGAGAAGATGCTCGACAGCGTCCACCAGGCATCGATGATGCTCTCCACACTCAACATGGCGATGGCCACGATGATGCCCAACACGCCGACAACGACAGACGAGATACGTAGCACGGCCAAATTGTGGCGGTCGGTGGCTCTGCGGAAGAAGGGCTTGAAATAGTCGGTCAGCACGATGGTGGCTGCCGAGGTGACGCTGGTGGAGACAGTACTCATGCCGGCGGCGAAGATGCTGGCAATGAGCAGGCCGCGCAGGCCGACGGGCAACTCGGAGACGATGAAGTGCGGGAATACGTAGTCGGGCTTGGCGGCAATCTCAGCGGGCAGCAGTTGCGGGTTGGCAGTGTAATAGCTGTAGAGCACGGTGCCGATGAGGAAGAACAAGGCCGACACGGGTATGAACAGGTAACCGCCGAAGAGGGCCGAGAAGCGTGCGTCGCGGTCGGTCTTCGCAGCGTGGTAGCGCTGGACATAGTTCTGGTCGATGCCGTAGTTTTGCAGGTTGATGAAGATGCCGTAGATGAGGCATACCCAGAAGGTGG
>ONKY01000117.1 GCA_900318585.1 uncultured Prevotellaceae bacterium | reverse complement strand
TGATTTCGCGGATGTTGATTTCTGGGTTGAAGTTGGTGGCAAATGCCTTGTGGTGGTCGCCAGCATTACAGTCGACGATGTCCAGATACTGAATCTCCTTGAAGTGATGCTTGGCGGCGTAGGCGGTGAAGATGCTGGTGACTCCTGGGTCGAAGCCGCAGCCCAGAATGGCTGTCAGTCCTGCTTTTTCAAAACGCTCACGGTAGGCCCACTGCCAGGAGTACTCGAAGTGAGCCTCGTCCTTCGGCTCATAGTTGGCTGTGTCCAAGTAGCTGCAGCCACATGCCAGACAGGCATCCATGATGGTCAGATCCTGATAGGGTAGGGCCAGGTTAATGACCAACTCCGGCTGGTAGCTGCTGAACAGCGCTTTCAGCTGCTCCACGTCGTCGGCATCCACCTGTGCCGTCTTGATAGCCATCTTATACCCAGCCTTGTGGATGCTCTCCACCAGCGCGTCGCATTTTGCCTTGCGTCGGCTGGCGATCATAAACTCAGTAAACACGTCGGCATTCTGCGCAATCTTGAACGCAGCCACCGTAGCGACGCCTCCGGCGCCAATCATCAGTACTCTTGCCATTTTGTCAGTTTTATTCGTTTTCCAGTATTGTTAGCTTATTGGTCTGTAAGTTTGTTGCAAAAATACGCATTTTCCCGCAACCCTGCAAGAAAAGTCGGCTGTTTTTTCCTTCAGGGTTTGATTTCGTCGGCACTGATGCCCAAGGCCGCCATGAGCGAGTAGCCTAAGATCTCCTGCTGGAAGGGTCCACCTGCAGTGGGCTGCATGGCAAAGACGGTGATGCGCCGCGGTTCGCCGTCGTCGGCCTGTCGCAGCGTATCGCGTACTTTGTTATATATAGCTACATCTTCGGCGTTGGGGATGATCATCAGGCGCTTCACCTCCTTCTGTCTGACGGCCAACTGCAGGGCCTCTGTGAAGAAGTCCTCTGCGCCCAAGCCGCTCTCTGGTCGCTCGTATGCCGAGATGACAAACTCGCCCAGTTCTCCTTGAAACGCCTTGCCGTGGAGCTCTTCCGCGTAGTCGGCAGGTGCAAAGTTCTCTAACCGCTTCTTCCCCTGTCCGTGGATCAGTATGACCTGTGTCTCCTGCGTTACGTGCGCTTCCTGTCGCTTGTCGGCTGGGCGTAACCCTCCGTCTAACGCTACGCACTCTAACCATCGGGCCATGTCGGCCGGCGGGATGCGTCGGCCTATCATCCGCTCGAAATTCACAATCAGGTTGAAGGCTACGCGGTCAGTGTAGTCGGCATCTACCAAAATGACATTCTCGCTCCAGTGAGCTTGCTGCTGTAAGTTGTTGTTCATACGTGCAAAGGTAACAAATTAATTCGAGCGGACCGAAATATTTGCCAGATAATTGACTTTCCTCAATTAAAAAATCATAAAAAGAAACGGCGAAGCAATGAAATACGAAGAAATAGGTATAACTTTGTATCGCAAAATAATTCTAATAACAATTTATGAATAGTATACTGGAAGGTCGCTCGGCCCTGAAGGCTGAGATTGACAAAATAGCAGAGGTGGCCGGCTACCTCTGGCAGAATGGTTGGGCCGAGCGTAACGGAGGAAATATTACGGTGAACATCACGGAGTTTGTTGATGACGAGATACGCCAGTTGCCGCCCATCAGCGACGTTATGCAGATAGGCTTGACGCTGCCCAGCTTGAAAGGTTGCTACTTTTACTGCAAGGGTACAGGCAAGCGTATGCGCGATCTGGCCCGCTGGCCGATGGACAACGGTAGTGTGATCCGTATCCTTGACGACTGTGCTTCGTATGTAATCATTGCCGACAACCCCGTGATGCCGACGAGTGAGTTGCCCAGTCACCTCACCGTACATGCTCGCCAAATCAAGTTAGGCTCAGGCTATAAGGCCACCGTCCACACGCACCCCATCGAGCTTGTGGCCATGAGTCACAACAAGAAGTTCCTCGGCAAGGACGTGCTGACGCGCATCCTCTGGTCGATGATTCCTGAGACGAAAGCATTCTGTCCCTTAGGCTTAGGCATCGTACCTTATACCTTGCCGGGCAGCAACGAACTGGCCGAAGCTACGCTGAAGGAGCTGGAGGAGTATGACGTGGTAATGTGGGAGAAGCATGGCGTCTTTGCCAAGGGTAAGGACGTGATGGATGCCTTCGACCAGATTGACGTGCTCTCGAAGAGTGCCAAGATCTACATTGATGCCAAGTGCATGGGCTTCGAACCCGAAGGTATGAGCGACGAACAGATGCAGGAGATGACACGTGCATTTAACCTGCCCCGATAACTATACTAATATACTAATTGCACAAAAACTATTGCTGACATTACCATTATCTGTTGGTTAAAGAATGGTTTCCCCTTGTCGCTTTGAAGCGATGGGGGATTTTTTTTAGTTTCAAAACTCAGTGCTTTACGTTTGTTCCAGCCAGTGGAACAATCCTAAACCAGTGGTTTACGATCCTAAACCACCGATTTACGACGCCAAACCAGTGGTTTACGATCCTAAACCACCGATTTACAATTATTCCAGGCTGTGGAATAATCCTAAAGCACTGCTTTTCGATGCGAAAGCTGTGTTCCCGTCACGGGCTTTCTGTTCAGTGTCTCATCTTCGGGTACTCGTGTCAGGCTGTCGGGCCATGATACAACAATTTGTCCGTTTTTCTCGCGCGTGCGCGAGCATTTATGTAGGAAAACTCGAAAACATCCTACCCATCCTACCCATCCTACACCCGCGTTAGGTGTAGGATGGGTTGGATGGGTAGGATGTTTTCGGATTAAGCTATATTATATACGCGCGCGGGGGAGGAGACCCTCCCCCGACCCCTCCCTTGTAGGGAGGGGAGTATATAGTTTTGGAGGCAGGGGGTCATTTGCGTGAGACTTGTGCAGATTATTGTTTCTTCTGTAGGCTAATGACCTATTTGGGGTTAAGGGGTGAAGGTAATGTCAGCTACAGGGCGGAGGTAGAGACTTTCCCAAAAACTACTATTATATCCTGATGCACTTTTACCACTGAAACTGCTAGAACTACCAAAAACTAACAATTCATTGTCGTTAGTGTAAAAATAGTAGTTATCTGTAAGTTTGCTCTTCCCAATATTTGCTTTGTTTTTGAAAATCTCTTTTGCTTCATCCTCAGTTGGCAACCTCCAAGTAGCTGTAATACCAGTAACAGACCAAGTGCTAAGACGGGTATTGATGGCTTCCATCGTATTACCTATATTGGCTTCTTGCTCACTCGACAGCACCGTAGCTGTGTTCCCGTCAACTGCTACGACATAGCAGTCTGTGTTGTACATGCTGCCTACGGTAGGAACGTCGCCAGTGACAGTTGCTCCGCCGCTTCCGCTTCCGCTACCGCTACCGCTTCCACTTCCGCCGCTTCCACTTCCACTACCACTTCCGCTTCCACTATCCTCCTGACTAAACGTAAAGGTGGTTTTCTTGTCGCCTGCCCAGGTAGCCCCTTGGATGGTGCCAGTGAGAGTGACCGTCCCCCGGTTGTATGTGCCTTCCAGCTCAACTCGGTAGTTGGCGGCGGTCAGGTCGTTGGTGACGGTAGACGTGTAGGACTTGGTGGTTCCGCCGATAGTAAACGTGACAGTGACGGATGCTGAGCTGTTGATGGCGGGGAACATATAGGAATTCTCTGTCAGCCACGTGGTTGTGCCGGTCTGCTTCGTCAGTGTGACGGTGTGCGTGCCGCCAGTGCCCGTCAGCGTGCCGTCAAGTTTTACGCTAGTAAATATTGGCGTGATGCTGACGCTGACAGCGGTTACCTCGTTGGGCACTTCCTTGATGGTGACACTCTTCAGCAGCGTCACCTTTCGCTCCATGCTGAGCGTGATATTTTTGTTGTTATCCAGAGTGACTGACGTACAGCTTGCTGTCAGCAGGTCGTCTATGACTTTACCCTCCGCCGGCTTAATGATGCTTTCCGCAGTGGCTTCGTTCTGCGTGGGCAGTGCGTAGCGCGTTGCGTCCGCATTGCCAACGGCATAGACGTCGTAGGTGCCTGGCGCCAGGTCGAGCGACAGCGCTGTGGCCTCCGTTTCCAGTGTCACCATCGCCACACATTCCGTGCTGTTCATGACATAGACCCTGACGGGATAGACGTCGCTGCCTTCGCCGCCGCTGCCGTTACGTGTCGTGATGGTCAGGCGGCTGCTGGAGGAACTGTCTTCTGTATTTTCTATCACATCTTTTCCGCAGCTTGACAAAGCTGACAAGATGGCACACGCAAGGGCTGCGTGCAAACATGCTTTCTTCATGATGATGTATAGTCTTAGGTTGTTATGATAGGGTTATTTCTTCTTTGGAGCCAGCGGCGCGGGGCCGTTGAGCGTTGGCGTGACGGGCAGGATGCGCCCCTGCTTGTCGAAAGTCAGACGGTCGATACACACCTCACGGTGGATGCCGGGCTCACGGTCCACGAACTGCTTGTTGATGCGGTGGTAAACGATGTACCACTCGTCGCGGCCGGGAATCTGTAGCACGGAGTTATGCGCCGTGCCGTAGATCTTGTCCTCGGGTTTCTGCTTGATAACCATGTAGCTGTCCTCGTCGATGGTAATAGGGCCGAGGGGGGACTTGCTGGTACCGTAGCACACGTGGTAGTTGGGCGAGCCCGTGTCGTCCACCGACCAGAGGAAGTAGTACAGCCCCTTGCGGTAGAACACGTAGGCACCCTCGCGGAAGGCCCATGTCTGGAGGTTACCGCCCTTGGGCGTGAGCAGGGTGATGGTCTCCTTCTTCACCGAGAGCAGGTCATCATTCAGTTCGGCGCCGGCCATGAAGCCGTTGCCCCAGTAGAGGTAGTACTTGCCCGTCTTGGGATCCTTAAAGACGTCAACGTCGATGGCTTGTCCGCCGCGAGCTCCTGCCGGGCGGTCGGCATCGGTGATGATGGGGGCACCGCTATCCACGAACGGTCCTGTGGGGCTGTCGCTGACGGCTACGCCAATTTCCTTGCGGTTGGAAACGGGGTTGTGGGCGGAGAAGTAGAAGTAGTACTTACCATTCTTCTCTATGATACAGGGGGCCCATGCGTTGCCCGTGGCCCACTTCACCTGGTCGCCCTTCACGTCGAGCATTTTGCCCTCGTCGGTCCAGTCAATGAGGTTGGTGGAGCTGAACACGCTGAAGTCGTGGCCACCCCAGCCGGGCGTGCCGTCGGTGGTGCTGTATATGTAGTACTTGCCGGTCTTGTTCGAGTAGAGCACCTCCGGGTCGGCGTGGAAGCCGGACAGGATGGGCTGCTTGTAGCTGGGAAATGCCTTCAGCAGGCGCTCCTTCTCGGCGCGGGTGATGGGGATGATGGTACCGTGGCGGGGTGTGAACTTCCCCTTGGTCTCCGTGTTCTGCACAAACTCGAAGGTTTTCAGGTCTTCCGAACGGCAGAACTGGTAGTGACCGTTGCCGTAGCAGTCGTACATGATGATCCACGACTTGCCGTCGATGGCCTTGCATACACCGACACCCTCCACGGACTCCTTCGTCTGCTCCACGTTGCCGGGGAGCATCTGCCATTTGTCCGTCAGTTGCTTGGCCACAGCCTGATAGATGCCGCGTCCCGACTCCTGTTTATAGAAGAGGTGATAGAGCTGGTCGGCCTCGTTGTAGACAATATCACCGTCGATGGTGGCATTGCCGGCGTCGAAGAGCCAGCGTGGCTCACCTTCCAGGTCGGTAAAGTCCTTGTTGGCGTACTGATAGTAGATCTTGTCGAACGCCCCCCGGTCGCTGGTGCGCAGGGAATAGAACACCATGTACTTGCCAGCCTTGTGGTCGTAGATGGTCTCTGGTGCCCATACGCGGATAACGTTCTTCCACGTCTTCGTGTAGCGGGTGGGGAAGTTCACGGTGGCGTGCTGCCAGTTGATGAGGTCGGTGGACTTCAGCAGCACCATGCCGCGGTTGCTCGACCAGCCTAACGACGAGCGCATATCGGTAGCGACCATGTAGAAGGTCTTGCCGTCCTCGCAGCGCAGGATATGTGGGTCGCGAACACACTGCGTCAGGGCGATGGTGTCGCTGCTGATGACGGGTGCGCCGTCGTTCAGCGGTGTGAAGTTGTAGCCGTCATCACTCAGGGCGTAGCAAATCTGCTCGTCCTCCGGTGCGTTGCTATTGAAATACGTGAAGAGGTAGGCCACCATCTCATTGGGATCCTTTGGCTCTTCGGTCACCACTTTCTTCTTGGCAGCTGTCACAGAGCTGACGGCTGCGGCAAGAAGAACGGAAAGGATTATTAGTTTTTTGTTCATATTGGTATAGGGTAGGGTATGAAAGCCTCCCCCCAAGTCGGGGGAGGTTGGAGAGGGCTTAATAGTTGTCGCCGTAGCGTTCTTTGGTAATACTGTCGAGTGAGCGGCAGCGGGTGTTCGGGCAGCCGATGAAGCCCACCAACAGTGAAATGGCCAGCAGGGCAATCATGCAGTAGGCAGCAATGGTGAAGCCCTCGCCGTTCTCGCCGTAGATATAGGTGAATACCAAGCCCCAGACGGCCGACAGACCGCGAACGATGAAGAACATCAGCCCCTGTGCACCAGCGCGGAACTTAGCGGGAAACAGCTCACTGCCCCACAGGGCGTAGAAGATCTGAGGCGAGCTTCCGCCTTGAATGCCCCAGAGGATGGCGAAGAGCCAGAGCCCAATAGCGCCATTGACGCCTACGGTGACGATGACGAGCCATGCGGAGATGGCCACGATGAGACCGAAGGTGTAGATGGCCTTGTGCGAAGTCTTGTCGATGAGCTTCGACACGATGAACGTCACACCCACGATGATGGCCCACTGGATGCAGTTCATCCAGTTAGCTTGCTCATTGCTGACGCCGCCGGCCGTCTCGTAGATGTGCGGCTGGAAGAAGCCCATGACCGAGGCCACGAGGTTCCATGTCAGGTAGATACTGGCGAGGAAGATGACCGTGCGCACGGCTATCTTGTTGGTAAAGAGAACTTGGATGTTCTCAATGAGCCCGCTTCCCTCCTTCTGCGTCTTCTGTGCGGTGAATTCTGCACTCTCATGTAACTGGCGCTGCAGGTTCCATGCTATAAATGCCACAATGAATAGTGTGAGGAATACGATACGCGACGAGAAAGCATTAACTGCCTTTGTACTCATATCGGCACCACCAAAGAGATGGGCTACAGACTCAACCCATTCAAACAGATAGCCACCAGGGGCGAACAGCATACCGAAAAGCAGTATGCACATAGGGCCAAGCCCCCACGACATCTGCGAGATGCAGATGTTGCGGCCGCGGTTGTTCACTTCCGACGACTCTGAGATATAAGTCCATGAGGCAGGAACACCCACGCCCACGCTAATACCTGTGATGAGGAATCCGCAGAGCAGCATAGGGTAGTTCACACTGAGCATGATGAGCAGCACGCCTGTCATGTAGACCAGCAGATTGTAGGTGAAGATGAACTTTCGGCCGTACTTGTCGGCCAGGAAGCCGCCGATGATGGCACCGATGGCTGCGCCGAGGCAGTTGGCGCTGATGAAGTTGAGCCATCCCAGGTGCATCTCGGTCAGTCCGAGATACTCCTTCCACAGTGTCAGGCCGCTGGCACCGGCCACGATGGCGCCTGCATCCAGATAATTAGTGAGAGACACGGCAATAGTGCTCTTGAGAGACCCACCCCCCTGCCCCTCCCTTGTAGGGAGGGGAGTAGAATGATTCTGAGAGTTTGAGTTCTTATTCATTTAAATAATCTTCTATTTGTTGTAGTACGCTTTCTATATTGTTTATTACTTCTTCGTTTGTGAATCGCAGGACGTGAAAACCCATTTATTGCAAAATACTCTCACGATTGGCATCGTCTTCCACTTGCTGCCGTTCTGTATGGTATCCGCCGTCAACTTCCACAATCAGGCCTCCATGCCTTGATGCAAAGTCTGCTATATAATCGCCAACTATATGCTGTCGTAGGAAATCGACACCCAAAGCACCATTCCTAAGATGCTCCCACAAATATTGTTCCGCCATAGTAGCATTCTTCCTGTTTTTGCGAGCGTAAGAACGCAACAGAGCATACCTGTCAGGTGAAGGCGTCTTATAGGATGCAGACTTTCTCATTATGGAAGGGTAACAACAAATGGTCTGTTTCACTCTTGAAATGTAACCACTCCCCTCCCTACAAGGGAGGGGTCGGGGGGAGGGTCTTCTCCTATCTCTTGCTGGTTACGTCCTTCTCGTACTGCTGGATGCACTGGATGTACTCCTCGCCGACGGGTACATTGTTCTTCATGTTGAAGTAGTCGAAGACGGCGCCGAAAGGCATCGACTTTGCCTCTTCCATCAGGGCGAGGCGCTCGAACAGTTGGCCGTTGTCCTCATACTCGCGCAGCTTCTGCTTCGGTTCCAACAGAGCTTGCAGGATGCACTTCTGGGTAGCGCGCGTACCTATAATATATGCACCGATACGGTTGATGCTGGCATCGAAGTAGTCGAGGCCGACGTGAGCACGGTCGAGGGCATCGCTGCGTACCAGCTCCTTGAAGAGGTCGAGCGTCTGGTCGTTCATGATGGTCACGTGGTCGGAGTCCCAGCGTACCGGGCGGCTGACGTGGAGCATCAGCTCTGGCACGTACATCAGCAGTGTCGAGACGAAGTCGCTGACGTTCTCCGTCTGCTCATAGTGGCCCGTGTCGATGGTATACATCTGCTTGCGGGTGGCGCAGTAGGCGGTGTAGAAGTCGTGCGAGCCGACAGTGTACGACTCTAAGCCGATGCCGAACAGCTTGGCCTCGAAGCAGTTTTTCACACCGTCGAGCTTCTCCTCCATGATCTCGTCTAAGGAGGCAGCCAGGATTTCGCGGTACTTCTTGCGCTGTACGGGCATGTCCTTCGAACCGTCGTGTACCCAGATATTCATGATGCACGGGTCGTTCTGTGCCTTACCCATGGCATCGGCAATGCGGCGGCAGCGCTTGGTGTGCTCAATCCAGAAGTCGCGGATGCCCTTGTCAGGGTTCGACAGCGTGAGGCTGCCGCTTTTCGGGTGCGAGAACGAAGAGGAGTTGAAGTCGAGCTTCAAATTGTTCTCCTTCGCCCACTGGATCCAGCTCTCAAAGTGCTCTACGCCGCACTGGTCGCGGTCAACGAATTTGTTGCCGAAGTCGCCGTAGATCTCATGCAGGTTCAGGCGGTGGTTGCCGGCAATGAGGGTCTTCACGAACTCGATGTCCTGACGCACCTCGTCAATGTTACGGGCACGGCCGGGGTAGTTGCCGGTGGTCTGGATGCCGCCGGAGAGGGCATCGTTGCGCTCAAAGCCCACTACGTCGTCGGTCTGCCAGCAGTGCAGGGAAATCTGCTGCTTCTGGAGCTGGTTAAGTACTGCGTCGGTATCGACACCAATGGCTGCATAGCGGTCTTTCGCTACTGCATACGCTTTTTCAATTAGTTCTGCTTTCATGTTTCGTTTGTTTTATTTGTTGTTTGTTATTCTCAGATATTTGTCAAAGGCCTGATCCCATGCTTCCTTGTCCTGAGGTTCGTACTTCACCAGCTCTGTCGAGTTGGCGATGATGGCACGCATCTCCCAGATGTCCTTGACAAGGCCGGCGGCCCAGCACTGCAGCATGATATTGCCGATGGCAGTACACTCCTGCGGGCCGGCCAGGACGGTGGCACCCGTGGCGTTGGCGGTAAACTGGTTCAGGTATTTATTCAGCGAGCCGCCGCCGATGATATGCAGCACCCGTATGTCCGTGCCCGACGGTTTCACCGTCGAGCCTCCCTCGGCTTTCCCGTTAGGCTTTTCCATGAACTCCTGAAGCCACTGGAACACTTGCTTGTAGCGCAGGGCTAAGGAGTCGAAGATGCAACGGCATATCTCCGCCGGCGTCTCCGGAACGGACTGGCTGGTCTGGCGGCAGTACTGCTGGATAGCCTCAATCATGCTGTCAGGGTTGGCAAAGAGCGCATCGTCGGGGTTGATGATGGAGCGGAAGGGCTCAACCGTCATAGCCGAGCCTTGCAGCTCAGGATGGCTCAGTTGCCGTACCTCCTCGGGCCACTCCTTGCGGCAGCGCTCGTAGAGCCACATACCGCAGATGTTCTTCAGGAAACGTGTCGTTCCCTCTATGCCGCCTTCGTTGGTGAAGTTGCGCTCGTAGCTGAGGTCGTTGATGATGGCATCCTTTGCCTCAATGCCCATGAGACTCCACGTACCGCTGCTCAGATAGGCGAAATGTTCGTCCTTCGCGGGTACGGCAGCCACGGCCGAGGCGGTGTCGTGGCCAGCGACGGCTATCACGGGCACGGGGCCGAGTCCTGTCAGCCGCTGCACCTCGTCGGTCAGCATGCCGATGACCGTTCCCGGCTGCACCATCTTGCCGAACTTCGAGCGGGTCAGGCCGATACTGGCCAGTAGCCGCTCGTCCAATTCTTTCGTCCTCGGATCGAGTAGCTGCGACGTTGATGCGATGGTGTATTCGCACACCTCGTTGCCCGTGAGCATCCACGAAAGGGCGTCGGGCACAAAGAGAATCTTCTTCGCCATTGCCAAGGCCGAGTTCTGTTCCCGCTTCATGGCATATAGCTGGAAGATGCTGTTGAAATTCATGAACTGGATGCCTGTGATGTCGTAGACCTCACGTCGGGGAAGGACGTGACACAGGTAGTCGTCCATGGCGTCGAAAGTGATGGGGTCCCGATAGGCGCGCGGGTTCCTTAATATGGCATTGTCGTCGCCGATGAATACGAAGTCCACGCCCCAGGTGTCAATGCCGATGCTGGTGATGTTCAGTCCGCGCCGTGCCACCTCCTTCAGTCCGCGGATAATCTCAAAGTATAGTGCATAGATGTCCCAGTAGAAGTGTCCGCCCTGCTCTATGAGGTTGTTAGGGAAGCGGGTTATCTCCTCCAGATTGAACATCCCGTCGGACAGGTTGCCAATAATGGTTCTGCCGCTCGTTGCGCCGAGATCGACAGCAAAGAAATAGCAATTCTTTTTTTCCATACGCTTGTTTTAGTAGTCAGATTTCTTTTACGCTTGCAAAGGTAATAAAAAAAGTGAAAAGCACAGCGTGTTTTCACTTTTTTTATTACCTTTGAACTTCGCTCGAAGGTCCTATCGCTTGAAAAACTCAAATAAATTTGTTTTATTGCTCGCTTATTCGTACCTTTGCAGTCAAAAATCTACAACAATCAACAATCTATAACAAACAAAAAGAAGATGACTACATTAACTGTCTTGATTGTCACTGTGTTCGTCATTGGCTACTTGTGCATAGCCTTGGAGAGCCTGACAAGAATCAACAAGGCAGCCGTTGCGCTGCTGATGTGTGTGTTCTGCTGGACCCTACTCATGATGGGGCCAGCTGCGTATTATCCCAACGTTGAGGCCGATAGCGTTGTCCACCACATTGCCGAGGTCATTGAGCATCACTTGGGTGATGCGGCGGGTACCCTGTTTTTCCTCATGGGTGCCATGACCATTGTGGAGATCGTCGACTCCAACGGCGGCTTCAACTTTGTGCGCGACACCATGAAGACGCGCTCCAAACGCAAACTTATGTGGCGCATGGCCTTTATGACCTTTTTCCTCTCCGCCATCCTCGACAACCTCACCACCTCCATCGTCATGATCATGGTGCTGCGCAAACTGGTGCAAAGCCGGGGCGATCGGCTCATCTATGCTGCGCTCGTGGTTGTCTCGGCCAACAGCGGCGGTGCTTTCTCGCCCATCGGCGACGTCACCACCATCATGCTCTGGATCAAGGGTGTGATTACCACACAAGGTGTGCTGACGGAAATATTCGTTCCCTCGCTCGTTTCCATGCTTGTGCCCGCCTTCATCCTGCAATACCAGCTGAAGGGAAAGTTTGACAAGTCACAGAACCTGCCAAAGGCCGACGTCACCCAGTTTACCAAAGCTCAGCGCGACATCATCTTCTGGCTCGGCGTGGGCGGCCTGTGTTTCGTACCCGTCTTCAAGACGCTGACCCATTTGCCGCCGTTCATGGGCATTCTGCTCGTTCTTGGACTGCTATGGACAGTGACGGAGATTTTCCATTACAACACCGCCGAAGACGATACGATGGCCAAGCGCGTCAGTGACTTGCTGTCACGTATTGACCTCTCCACCATCATGTTCTTCTTAGGCATTCTCATGGCAGTGGCCGTGCTTCAGGAGGTGGGTGTGCTTACCGCTTTGGGCGAGGGGCTGAATGAAGCCTTTGCAGGCAACTACTACATCATCAACGGCATCATCGGCGTGCTGTCAAGCGTGGTCGACAATGTGCCCTTGGTGGCAGGCTGCATGGGTATGTATCCCGTGGCCGAGGCTGGCCCAATGGCCGTTGACGGCATCTTCTGGCAGCTTCTGGCCTACTGTGCCGGCGTGGGCGGCTCGATGCTGATTATCGGCTCCGCAGCGGGCGTCGTAGTCATGGGCTTAGAAAAGATTACCTTCGGCTGGTACATGAAGAAAATCACGTGGATTGCCTTCACCGGCTATTTGGCAGGCATGCTTGTCTACTGGTTAGAACGCACCCTGCTGTTCTGAAAAGGTGAAAAAGTGAAAAGGTGAATCACTTTTTCACCTTTTCACTTCTTATACACACACGGAATCCACACCCAGAAGGTGCTGCCCTTGCCATCGCCCTCGGACATCACGCCAATCTGTCCGTTACAGCGTTCTGCAATGGCCTGGCAAATGCTGAGACCGAGACCGGTGCCCTGCACGAAGTCGTTCAGTTTGACGAAACGCTCGAACACCGACGCCTGCTTCTCCTTGGGAATGCCGGCACCCGTGTCCTCGCAGTACATGTAGATGCCTGTCTGGGTGGCGGGTGTTGGGTGTTGGGTGATGGACGACAGCTCGTCGCTGTCCATGGCCCGATACCCCACACGGATGTGCCCCTCCTTGGTATATTTCACCGCATTGGTCACGAAGTTGGTGATGACCTGCTGCATACGTCCCTTATCGATGGTGGTGACGAACGACTCGTAGGGGTTGTCCTTGATGAACGCCACGCCGGGGTTCTCCTGCACGCGCTGCTCCAAGGTCTGGCAGATGTCGTTGAACACCTGGGCGAAGTCCACCTCCTCTGGGTTGACGGAAATGGTGCCCGTAGTGATGTCGGACGCTTCCAAGATGTCATTGATGAGCCGCAGCAACATGTCGCAGTTGTTGCGGATGATGCGTATGAACGCCATGCGCTCTTCCATGGTATCGACTACAGGCAATAGGTCGGAGAAGCCCACGATGGCATTGAGCGGCGTACGTATCTCGTGCGTCATGTTGGCCAAGAAGGCCGCCTTCTGCCGTCCGGAGTCTTCGGCCCGTGCCGTCTCGATGCGCAACTTCTCCTGCGCCTCCATGAAGCTCGTAATGTTACGCGACATTCCGAAGTATTCGGTAATCTGCCCCTCCTTGTTGAAGATGGGTATGCCTGAGACGGAATACCATGTGGGCTGATCGTCAAACAGCGTATGGTCGAAAGGCAGGATGGTGATGTAGGGTTTACCCTGCCGCATGGCCTCCTCTATTTCTTCCTTGGCCTGCTGCCGTACATCAGCATTGACTGTCAGCAGATATTCCTCTATGGTCTCGCTATATTCTTCCTGTCCCGCAGAACGTTTCATATAGACCTTGTTTTCTGCAGGCAGGAAGTTCCAGATATACATCTGGTTTTCCACCAACAGATAGCCGAGCTGCTGCTCGTAGCGTTCTATCTCCTCGTTGGTAGCACGGAGCTGCCGGTCGTGTTCCCGCTGTTTCAGATAGAGGTCACGCTCTGGGGTAATGTCGCGGCTGGTAACAATGTAATACACAAGCTCATCGTCATCGTTCGTCACAGGTTGAATGCGGAACTCTATATATTTGTCCAAGCCTAACTGAGGCTCGTTCAAATGCTGGCAGACATGAATCACCTCCCGTGAGCCAGGCAGATAGACACCCTTGAGGTTGGGGAAGTTGAAGAGTACACTATCACGGAAGTACTGCTCGTAGTTTCTGTCTATCTGGCAGAGCTCACGCATCTTCTGGTTGAAATCGAGCAGGACACCGTTGGCATCGTAGAACGACATGGCAATCAGGTTAGTGTCGAACATCTTTTTGTATTTGCTGGCAATGATCTTGATGCGCCGGTCCTCGTTCAACTCTTCGGTGATGTCCTTCGTGGTATAATAGAGGTAGGTCGTCTTGCCATGCTCCATCTCCACAATGCCGCTTCCGAAGTAGTTGCGCCACTGTGGGGCTTCCGCCGTCCCCCGGTTGAACTGGAGGTTCATGTCAAAGTGGGTGATAACGCCTGCAGCCAATTGCATGTCAAGACCATGGAGGCGCTTTGCCTCTTCGGGTGGCATACGTGCCAGGAATTCCTCCGGCCTCATCTCGCCATTCGGCAACATATCGCCATACCTGTTGCGGAGGATGTTGCTCTGGAAGTCCCACTCCACAACATAGTAGTCGCCCGTGTTGAGCACATGATCCATCATCTGCCCCAAGTCGGAACTCCGCCGGACTGCCTTTCTGACCCTTCGTCTGACAAAGTATATGAGCAGACCCACGACGACGGCAGTCAAGAGGAGTCCGGCGAGGATGAGCAGTACCACCGGCGACGTGTCATCATGCTCACGTTCCGGACGGAACCAGTGGTCGTAGATCTTCTGCAGCTCGCCGGCCTGTTCCAGCCGGGTATATTGGTCGTCGATAAGGTTTGTCAGCTCCTGGTTGTAACCGATGATTCGCAGTTCCCCGGCAGGGATGTCTATCTCGTCGAGTGCAATGCTGTCGAGTCCAAGCTCCTGAATCTTATGGCGGAGAGGAGTCTCGCCCCAGACAAAGTATTTGTACCGCCCCTGGCTGATGCCTGTCAGGGCATCCTTTGGCGAGTGGTACTCCGTAGCAAACGGCAGACGGTCCTTGGAGGCAAGAACCATGGCCGCATAGTCAGCCTCCTTGAGGAGCAGCGTGTCGGTAGGCTGAAGGCTGCCGAGGCGGTTCAGCGGTGGCGTGTTGGTACGCCGTGCCACATTCACACTATAGTAGTTGATATACTTGTGCGTTGACACGTATGGGCTATCCTTGAAGAAGAAGTATAGGGCGTGGATGAGGTCTGCCTCGTGTTTCTTGAACATGCTCGTGGCAACGTGCCATTCCTGCATGACGAACTTGTGGGGTATGTTGAGTTGGTCAAGGATCAGGTTGAGCACGTCGACATTGTATCCCGCGGGTTGTCCTTCAACGTTGATAAACTCGAACGGGCGGAAGTCCCAGTCACTGACAATAATCAGCGGGTGCTCTTCGGTATAGCCGAAGTCCTTGGCAGGGCTAAGTGGCTGCGCCGAGAGGGGAACAAGATAGAATAACTGGACTATGACCCATGCTACCAACATACATGTCCTTTCAGGCCACGCACTTCTTATATTCCTTTCCCTTATCTGTTTTGGCTTGAGTCTAATCATACCTCTCAGTTCAAAGTTCTCAATCATTTCTTCACCACCTCCTTGGCTGTGCAGGGGATGATAATCCAGACGATGGTACCCTTGCCTACCTCGGAGTTCAGACGTATCCTGCCCCCCATCCTACTAACTATCTCCTGGCAGATGGGCAAACCAAGGCCACTGCTGCTGCTTCCGGTTGTGACAAAGCGCTCGAAGATCCTGTCGAGCACGTCAGGAGAGATGCCACAGCCCGTGTCCTGAACAGTCACCGTAAGGTCTTCGCCGTTATAGTCGAAGTGGGCACGGACGTAGCCCGACGTGGTGTACTGGACGGCATTACTCATCACCTGATTGATGACAACGCCGATGTTGTTCAAGTCAATGTCAAGTACAAGGCGGTCGTAGGGTGTGTCAACCAGGTAGCTGACGCCGGGCTGCTCGCCGTCAGCCCAGGCCTCTTGACAGCATCCCTCGAAGAACTTGGCAAAGTCGGCAGGTGCCGTCTTGAACTCAATCATACCCGCATCAAGGCGCGAGAGGAACAGGATGTTGTTGACCAGCCTGAGCAGGCTGCGAGAGCTTTTCTTGATTTCCTCAATGAAGAACTTCTCGTCTTCGGCGTTATGTTCCCTCTCAATGAGTTCGGCAAAGCCCACCACAGAGTTGAGCGGGGTCCTGATCTCATAGCTCATGTTGCGCAGGAAGGCGCTCTTTACCGTCTCCACCTCCTGTGCCTTCACCGTCTCCCGGGCCAGCTGCTCCTCGGTGGCCATGAGGTCGGTCATGTCACGGCACATACCGAAGTACTCCGTCACGTGTCCGTAGGCATCGAGGTCGGGCACGAACGAGAAATACAGGCACAACTGCTTGCCGCCCTTGACGCGCAAGGTGGACTTGATGGTGGCCTTGAAGGGCTGTTGCGTGTGATAGTCCATGTTGTTCAGGATGCGCAAGGCAACTTTCTTTGACTCCTCGGCGGTAAGCGACAACAGACGTGTCTGTGTCAGCTGGTATTGGATACGACTAATCTCACTGTAAATGGTTAGCGTATGCGTTTCAGGAGAATACCTGACAATACGCACGCCGCCGTTCTTCATGACATAATCTATGTTACGCACATAGTCCTGCAACTCGTCGGTCACTTCCTGCAGCTGGGTTATTTTCTTCTGTAGGCGCAAATAGGACTTGGCAAACTCAGTGACGTCGCGTCCAGCTCCGTAGATGCCTAACAGCTGCCCGTTGTCATCGCGGACGGGCACCAGCTGCAGCTCGTAGTAAAGCTCGTCGCGCTTCAGGAACTTGTTGAGGGGGCGCGGGTCGTCCGGCGACGTATATAGCTGTGTCAGATAGGTGTAGTCCAGGTCGTCAAGCGTCAGTTCCGGGTCTCCCAGCACACTCTGCACCGAGATATGGGCTTTACGGACGCTCTCAATACCGCCGGGAATGGCCTTAATAGCCTTTTCGTTCATATTGTCAATGATGCCGTTTTCGTCATATGAAACATTATCGACCATAGCGGAATTAAAGATGTTCTGGTAGCGCAGCATGGCATCTTTCTGCTGTTGCTGAAGCTGCCGCTGTTCCGTGATGTCTGTAGTGGCACCGATGATGACAGTGGGGTGTCCGCTCCTGTTACGCCTCAGCACAGAAAAATTGAGCGAGACGGTGCGTACCTCCTTGCTGTTTCCCCGGGTTACATGGACTTCTGTTGACTCTATTTCCCTCTTCTGCTCACTCATCTCTTTGAGCACGCCACACAGCCGCTCATAATCTTCGGGAAGCATGTAGAACTGGAAGAAATGGGGCGACAGGGGGATGGTGCTTTTCTTGCCTTCATCGCCTATGCTGGTGACCGTCCGCTTGGCAATGTCGAACAGCCAGATATGTACCTTGCTCGTATTGAGGATGAGCGACAGACGGTCGTTGGAACGTCGCACATTTTTCGTCATCTTCTGCTCATAGAGACGGTAGGAGAAATAGTAGGCGAGGAAAATAATGATAACTAGTAGCAATGCGGCGACAATGTACCACACCCACGAGGGTATGCCCGTGTCCTTGCGTTCAGGGTAAAACCATTTGTTTTGGATGGGCTGTAGGCGGCCTGTAGAACTCAGGTAGGTATATACACTGTCCATCTGCTCCAACAAGCGGGGATCGTTCGACATGAACTTATATTCTCCGTGGGGCATGTTGACGGGCATCAGCTCGAGTTCGTCGTATTTGAACTTGTGGAGTAGCCATTTCAGCGCCAACGTGTTCCAAACAATCTGGCTTCCCTTCTGGTTGTGGACATACTGCATAGCCTCCTGCATGTCGTTGTAGGGTATGGCATTCTTGCCCCATCCCTTCTGCATCATGAGGTGGTGGCTGAAGCTTCCGCCATGGACGATAACCCGCTGTGAGGCCAGATCATCGACGGTTTTTACGAGCAGGGGCTCGTTCTTGTGGTGAACGACGCTGTGGGTGAAAATCTGGATGACGGTGTTGCCGTATCGTGCATAGTCGTTATGGAAGTGTGCGTCCATGCCACACATCAGGTCGGCACGTCCAGCCTTCAGGTCGTTCAGAGCGTTTTGGGTGGGTTTCAGCTTGATTCTGTAAGGGATGTCCAATTCCTTGAAGATGAGTTTCAGCAGGTCGATGTTGTAGCCCACGGGCTCACCTGTGTCGTTCAGGAATGAGTAGGGCCATAAGTCCCACGCATCTTCATAGACCAACGGGTGTTCTTGGTCGTACACGCGGCTTCTCGGCTCTGGCTGGGCGTGGGAAGTGATGAGTGAGAAGTGAGAAATGAGAAATAAGATGACCATGCACGCCCGCAAAGAACGTTCTTGCCTTGCAAGCGTCCTTCGGCCGAGCGGGCCAGTGACTACATTCTTCGTCCTCATTGTCTTGAATCTAATCATATTTCTCACTTCTCATATCTCATTTCTCACCTCACAAGGCACCCACATCCAGAAGGTAGAGCCGTGTCCTGGTCCGTCGGACTTTACGCCGATTCTTCCACCGCTACGATCAGCAATGGCCTTGCAGATGCTGAGGCCGAGGCCGGTGCCCTGCACGAAGTCGTTCAGCTTGACGAAGCGCTCGAACACTGAGGCCTGCTTCTCTTGCGGGATGCCGTCGCCAGTGTCCTCGCAGTACATGTGGATACCGCCGTCCTCGTACCTGTAGCCCACCTTGATATGTCCTTCGTGGGTATACTTCACGGCGTTGGTCACGAAGTTGGTGATGACCTGCTGCATACGGTCCTTGTCGATGGTGGTAATGAACGACTGGTAGGGATTGTCCTTGATGAACTCCACGCCCGGCTCTTGCACGCGTTGTGCTAACGTCTGGCAGATGTCGTTGAACACCTGTGCAAAGTCTACCTTGGTGGGCGTGATGCTGATGGCGCCGGTGGTCATGCTCGAGGCCTCGAGGATGTCATTGATGAGTCGCAGTAGCATGTCGCAGTTGTTGCTGATGATGCGGATGAACTCCATGCGCTCTTCCTCGTTGTCAATCAGCGGCAGGAGGTCGGAGAAACCTACGATGGCGTTCAGCGGTGTGCGTATCTCGTGCGACATATTGGCCAGGAATGCACTCTTCTGGCGGCCTGAGTTTTCAGCGCGTGTGGTCTCCTGTTTCAGTTTCTGCTGTGCCTCCATCAGAGCCGTGATGTTTCGCGCTACGCCGAAGTAGCCTGTCAGTTGGCCGTTGGCATTGCGGGCGGGAACACCGCTGAGGGCTATCCAGCTCGGCTCCGAATAGGGGGGGAAATGGTTGAAATGGTGGACGGCGTTGAAGTCTATGCCTTGCATAATCATTGCCATGAGGTTATGGTCAGCCCCCTCACGCTCTTCCTCGACCATGTCCTGAATGTATTCCGAGCGGTTCATGGAGAATTCCACCTTGCGCAGTGAGCGCGAGAGGCCGATGTCGCGGGTGGCGAAGTCGAACTGCCAGACGAACATATCGCTCTTCTCCAGGAGGAATTCTAACTGGCGTTCGTACTCTTTGATGCTGTTGTTGGTGAGTTGCATGGCGTGTTCCTGCTTCTGTATGGTGAGATACAGGTTACGCTCGTCTGTCACGTCGCGCGCGGCGGCCACATAATAGACAAGGGCGCCGTCCTCGTCTATCGTCGGAGTGATGTGCATCTCAAGGTATTTGTTGAGGTGGAGCGCGGTGTTCTGCATGTGCTGGCATACCTGGAACTTCTCACGGGTGCCGGGCTTCAGGTCGTGGCTCAGCGTGATGAGATCGAAGAGGCACGTTTTCCGGAAATAATCCAAGTTACTTTCGTTTGCACCGCAAAGTTCTTTCATGCTCTGGTTCATCTCAATGAGCATACCGTCCTTGTCGTAGAAGGACATGGCAATAAAGTTGGTCTCGAAGAACTTGAAGAATCGCTCTCCCTGTTCGTTGTTGCGTTCCTCCTCCTCCTTTTCGGCGGTGATGTTCTTGGCTGCGCAGACGATGTAGCGTGGCTTCCCTCTCTTCATCTCAACGGCCGAGTAGCCATGCATATACTGCCACGGGGCGTTGTCGTCAGTGCTTGGATGCCACTTGAAGCGAAGCTCGCTGCTGGTCATCTGTGCCGTGCTCAGCTTATGGGTAATCTCCCTGAACTCGTCGTGCATTTCCTGTGGTACGTGTTGCATGAACTCGTCAATGGGCATTCCGTCTTTGGGCAGTGAGAGCCCGTTAGCGAAGACGGGAATGAGCCTGTCTGTTTCCAGGTCGTGCTTCGTGACGTAGTAGTCGCCCATGCCGAGAGCCTTTTCCATCATGTGGTTCAATTCCTTGGCGTGTACCACGGCCTGTTTGATGCGACGTCGCATCAGACGGCTTAGCAGGAACACGGTGGCTCCTAAGGCTGCAATGACCAGCAACACGATGACGGCACTGTAGGGCGTTTCTTCTTGTATGCGCTCGGGATGAAACCACTTGTCATAAATCTTCTGTATGCGTCCTTGCTGTTGCAGGCGTGCATAGATATCATCTATTGCATCAGTCAGCTCCTTGTCGTGGGTGATGATGTGGATGGTGTTGACGGGCAAGTCTAAATAGTCTATCCTGATGTTTTCCAACTGTAGGGCGTGCAGCTGCCACTTCATCGGTTCCTCGTCCCAGATGAAGCAGCGCGAGCTGCCGTTGCTGACACTGGCCAAGGCTTCACGTGGGGCATGGCGCTCGATGGTGAAGTCCGTGGAATGGTACTTGTCCAAGATGCATTTCTCTATGTAGCTGTTTCTTTTTACCGTGATCACATCTCCATCCCTGAGGTCGGCTAAACTGTTGATGGGGTTCTCATCCTTGCGGGAGGCGGCCACAATCTTTGGGTAGGATATGGGGAATTTGCTAGCATAGATATGCAGGCTGTCGAATTCCACGAGATGGTCGCAGACTATGTCGGCCTGATGTGTGATGAAGAACTCCCTGCCCATGTTGATTTCCTGCGGGGAAATCTGGTAGGGGATCTTCATCTCGTCGAGCACCAGGGTGATTAAGTCGACAAAGTAGCCGTCGGGCTGGCCGTTCTCGTTGAGGTACATACCTGGGGCATAGCTGATGTTACAAACAATCACTGCAGGCTTCTGCTTGTTGTATTTCTCACTCAACGAGGCGTGGGAAATGAGAAGTGAGAAGTGAGAAATGAGAAATATGATGACCATACACACCCTAAATGGCCATTGAACGTTGCGCTCGAGCTTGCTCGCTTCGCTTGCGAAGAGCGTTGAACATTCTTCGCAAGCAAAGCGTCTCCTGACGTCGCCGAGCGGGCCAGTGACCACATCTTTCGTCCTCTTTGCCTTGAGTCTAATCATATTTTTCATTTCTCACTTCTCATTTCCTTTCAAACTCGGTGACTTGGCAGGGGATGTTTACCCAGACGGTGGTACCCTTGCCCACTTCAGACTTGATGTTGATGCTGCCGCCCATCTGGTGTACCAGTTCATAGCAGATGCTCAGTCCGAGACCAGAGCCGTTATTGGCACCGGTTGTAAAGCGCTCGAAAATGTGGCTGAGTTCCGATTCTGGTATGCCGCAGCCCGTGTCGTCAATGGTCACAACCAGATGGTCGCCTGTATATCCGAAAGACGTATGGACGGCGCCGTGCTCAGTGAACTGGGCAGCGTTGGCGGTGATGTTCGCAATGACGATGCCCAGGTTATTGTCATCAATGTATGCCACAAATCGTTTGTAGATGCTTTCCACCACATAACTGACACCGGGCTTCATATATTCTGCCCACCCGTCGGAGCAGTGTGTCTCAAAGGTAGCGGCAAAGTCCGTAGGCTGTTGGCTGAATTCAATCATGCGAGCATCTAATCGCGAGAGGAAGAGGATGTTGTTCACCAGGTTGAGCAGTTTGCGGGAATTCTTCTTGATTTCGTCGATGAATACGGTTTCATCTTCAGCACTGTGAGGCTGCTGGAACAGTTCTGCGAAACCTACCACCGTATTGAGCGGTGTACGGATCTCGTAGCTCATATTGTGGAGGAATGAGTTCTTCACAGTCTCCACTTCCTGGGCTTTCACAGTCTCTTCCTCCAAGTGTATCTCCGTGGCCTTGATGTCGCTGATATCTCGGCAGATGCCGAAGTAGCCGTTTACCTTTCCATCCTTGTCGTAGGTAGGCATGAGGTAGAACTGCAGGTAGAGTGCGTGTCCTTTCTTGTCGCGCAGGATTGTCTTGATCTCTGCGCTGACTGTCCTGTCTGTCAGGTTGTCCATCACCTCGAACTGGCGTCCCACCCGCAGTTTTGAAACGCCTTCGCACAAGTGAAGGCTGCGAGCCTGTGCCAGGGTCATCATCACCTTGTCTGTCTCGGTGAATATCTGTAGCTGGTGGTTGCTGGGTGAGTAGTTCACTAAGCGCACACCTCCCACCCGCAGGGCATAGTTGATGTTGTCAATATAGCTCTTTACCTTGACAGTTGCTTCCTCTATGCTCTTGAGGTTGTATTGTAGCTGGTAGTAGTTCTGCGCCGTTCCTGTGATGTCGTGGCCTGTGCCGTAGTAGCCCTTGATTTTGTTCAGCTCGTCGCGTAGGGGGATGAGCTGCAGCTCGTAGAGCATAGCTTGTTTGTACTTGTCTTTCTTCGGAATAATGGCGTCTTTACTGAAATTGAGCCAGCAGGAGGCATAGAAGGGATCGTACGACTGGATTTCCTCTTCCGTCATACCGATGCGCTTGTAGAAGGGGATTCCCTCGCTACGGAATCCTGCGGGAGTGGTTTGAAAGGTCTCCATGCTCTTCTTGTTCATATCGATGGGCATGCCGTATTCGTCGTAGTAGACCATGTCAACGAGGGCAGTGTTGAAGACGGCCTCATAGCGCTGCATCATGTCCTTTGCCTTCTGTTGGCGCTTGCGTACCTCTGTGATGTCGCTACGTGTACCAAGAATGGCGGTGGGGCGTCCCATCTTGTCGCGTCGCAGCACGGACAGCATGGCCACGAAGTCGCGTGGAACGGGATGGGTGCCGTCAAGGGCGTTAATCTCGAAGGTGATGTTCTCCTCTTCCTCGCTGATGGCACGGCGTATCTGCTGCATGAGCAGGCGGGAGTTCTCCGTAGAGGTATACTGGCTGAGCTCTTCCGACGAGACGGTACGCTTCGGCGAGCCACTCTCGTTGACGATGGTGAAGGTGTCTTTGTCAACGTTGTAGACGAACAGCCTAACATTGGCTACCTTGAGGATGAGCGACAGTTGGTGGTTGGTCTGCTGGATAAGGCTGGTAATCTGCCGCTTCCGTATATGTAGTATTACGTAGTAGACCAGCGAACCTAAGGCAATGATGCCTAAGATGATGCCGGTTTTCCACACCCAGGGGGATATTTCCGTTTCCTGCCGTTCGGGGTAGAACCACTTGTTCTGAAGCTTCTGTATCTGGTCGCTGGTTTGAAGTGTGGTGTAGGCTTTGTCTATCTTGGCCAGCAGCTCGTCGTTGTTCGACATAAAACGGTATTCGCCGTGGGGGATGTCAATGGGTGATATCTCCATGTCTTTGATATTGAAACGGTGCATCAGCCATTTCAGTGACAGCGTGTTCCACACGATGGGCATATCCTGTTGCGCTTCGGCCACGACGATGGCTTCCTTCATGTCGTCGTAGGGCACGGCATTCTTGCCCCATCCCTTGTCTTGCATCAGGTGGTGGCTGAATGCGCCGGCGTGGACGATGACCTTGTGGTTAGCCAGGTCGTTCATGGTTATTACTTCCCTAGGCTTGCTTTTGGGATAAACCACGCTGTGGGTGAAGAGCTGGATGACGGTGCTGCTGTAGTGTCCGAACTCGTCGTGGAAGTTAGCGTCCATACCCATCATCAAGTCGCTCTTGCCGTCCTTCAGGTCTTGCAGAGCTTCAACGGTAGGCTTCAGCTTGACAATGTAGGGAATGTTCATCTCCTTGCACAGCAACTTCAGCAGGTCAATGTTGTAACCCTCCGGGTCGCCGTTCTCATTAAGATAGGTATAAGGCCAAAGGTCCCACGCATCCTCATATACCAGCGGGTGATCGGTCGTGAACTGCCTCGTGGTAGTTTGGGAAGTGATAGGTGAAAAGTGAAAAGTGAAAAGTGACAATATGATAACTATGCGTGCCCTGAAAGACCACGCAATTCTCACATCCCTTGTCCTTGTATGTCTAATCATACTTATCACTTCTCATTTCTCACTTCACACGGAATCCACATCCAGAAGGTGGAGCCGTGGCCCTCGCCCTCTGACGTGACGCCGATCTTTCCGCCGGCGCGTGTTGCGATGGCCTTACAGATGCTGAGGCCGAGGCCAGTGCCCTGTACGTAGTCATTCAGTTTGACGAAGCGCTCGAACACTGAGGCCTGCTTCTCCTGTGGGATGCCAGCACCGGTGTCCTCGCAGTAGATGTAGATGCCCTGCTTTGTCTCCTGACCGCCTGCCACCAGCTTGTTCTTCAGCGTGCGTTCCTCCTGACGATAGCCCACCTTGATATGCCCCTCGTGGGTATACTTCACGGCGTTGGTCACGAAGTTGGTGATGACCTGCTGGATGCGCTTGGGGTCGAGGTGCGTGTAGTACGTGGGATAGGGGTTCTCCCTGATGAACTGCACGCCTGGCTCCTGCACGCGCTGTGCCAGTGTCTCGCAGATGTCGTTGAACGCCTGCGAGAAGTCCACGTCCACCGGCTCCAAGCGGATGGCGTTGGCATCCATGCTCGACACTTCCAGGATGTCGTTGATGAGTCGCAGCAGCATGTCGCAGTTGTTCATGATGACGCGCACCATCTCTTTTTTCTCCTCGGGTGAGTCAATCATGCTCAGCACGTCGCTGAAGCCCACGATGGCGTTCAGCGGGGTGCGTATCTCGTGGGTCATGTTGGCCATGAAGACGCTCTTCTGTCGTGCCGAGTCGTTGGCGCGGCGCGTCTCCTCCTTCAGCTTCTCCTGTGCCTCGATGAGCTTGGTCATGTTGCGGATGGTGCCGAAACTGCCGGTCTGGCGTCCGTTCTTGTCGAAGATGGGAATGCTGTTCACCAGGTTCCATTCTTTCGTGTCGAGTTCGTGGAACACGGGGCGCATCTGCAGCAAGTAGGTCACCGGCTGATTGAAGTAATGGTATGGGTCGGCAAACTTCGCTTTGGCGCTCTCGCTCCTGCCGTCAATGATGTTGTCGGCGAACTCCTCGAACTTCATCTTCTTGTCATACTGGCTCAGCTGCCTGTGGAAGGTCACAATATGGGTCTCGAAGTCGGCGCGCCATACGCGCATGTCACAGTTCTCTAAAAGGTATTGCAGCTCCACCTCGTAGTTCTTAATGTCTTCGTTAGCCTTCCTCATCTGCTGGTCGTTCTCTCTGGCTCGCATGTACATATCGCGTTCCTCCGTCACGTCACGTGCAGTGACCAGTATGTACTGGACGTTGCCATTGGAGTCGGCCACGGGGTTGAACATGATTTCTAAGAAGCTGTTCACATTCCGCTCGGGCATGGTGAGGTGTGTGCAGAAGTGCAGTTCCTGAGGATTTTCCGGGTCGATGAGCTCACGGAAGGGCGGACGGCGGAACAGGCTGATGCTGTTATAGAAGATGTCACTCTCTTCCTGGAAGTGGAATAACTCGCGCATGTTCTGGTTGGCGGCAATCAGCATACCGTTCTTGTCGTAGAACGACATGCCCACGATGCTACGGTTGAAGATGGACTGGTAGCGGTCCACAAGCTCTGACTCTTCACGCTGCTCTACTACCACTTTCGTCTCGTCCGTCAGTGTGCATACCACGTTCAGCGGCAGCGTACGGCCTTCGGCTACGGCACTGTTGCGGAGGTTGCGCCATAGGGGCCGTTTGCCGTCGGGTGCAGCATTCCACCGGAAGGACAGCTCGCCCGTGTTGCCTAACTGCTGACAGATGTGGGTAATGAAGGAGTTGAACTGTTCGCGGTCGTCAGGATGTATGTGCTGCAGGTAGTCGTCATAGCTCATTCCCTTCTGGGGCAGGTGCGAGCCGTAGGTATTGCTGACATCAAGGTGGCGCATGTCGAACTTAACCATGTTCACGCCTCCTATTTCCAAGGCGTGACGCATGATGTTGGCTGTGCCGACGGTGCGCTGTTCCGTCCGTCGTGAGCGTGTGATGATAATGGAGTTGATGATGGCAAAGGCCGTGAATGCTACTGCCACTAAAAGCAGGAGGATCAGCGACAGGTTGTTTACCTGCTGCTGTTCCACGTGGCTGGATACTATGTCGCTTAATAGTATGTTCATCGTCTCACTCTTCAATGTTCACCGTTCAAAGTTCACCGTTCAATGTTCACCGTCTCCATGACCTTTGCCTCGCAGGGGATGTTGATCCAGACAGTATTGCCCTTGCCCTCTTCCGACTGGAAGTCTATGGTTCCGCCCATCTGTTCCACTAGCTCCTTGGCGATGGGGAGGTTCAGACCGTTGCCGCACTGGCGGCCCATGCTGTCGGTTGCGAAACGGTCGAACACGTGGGGCAGTGTCTTGTCGTCGATGCCGGCGCTGGTGTCCTCAATCTTGATAATCAGTTCTCCCTGGCGGTATTCATACTTACTGCGCACGAAGCCCTCTTTCGTCATAGAGGCGGCATTGCTGCAGATTCTCTGTATCACCTGTCCTATGCTCTGCTCGTCTAAGGTGACGATGAGGTGCTCGTAGGGGTTCTCAATGATGGTATTTATGCCGGGTGCCACGTCTTTCCATCCTACGCGGCAGTAGCTGTCGAAGATGACGGAGAAGTCGGTTTCTACGGGGTGCATCTCTATCATGTGGGCATCTAAGCGCGAGAGGTAGAGCGACTCGTTGACCAGTGCCAGCAGTTCGTTGGCGTTGCGCTTGATCTCCTCGGCAAAGAGCGGCTCGTCGGCGGGGTCGTGCTCCTGTGCGAACATCTGTGCAAAGCCTAATACGGTGTTCAACGGCGTACGTATCTCGTAGCTCATGTTCAGCAGGAAAGAGTCCTTCAGCCGTTCCGTCTCCTGTGCCTTTTCCGTCTCCTCCTGTAGCAATTGCTGCGTGGCCATCCATTCTGTTGTGTTGCGGCACATGCCGAAGTAGTGGCTCACGGTGCCGTCGCTCCTCAGCATGGGAATGACGCTGAACGACAGCCACACCTTCCGGCCCTTCTCATCGCGCAGTACGCTCTGAAGCGTCACCTCAATGGAACTGTTGTCGCGGCGGTCCATACGGCGCAGCAGACCCTTTGCGCGGCGGCGGAAGGGTATGGCGATGAGCCCTACGCACCTCACCTGCGTCAGTTGGAACTGTGTGCTGTTCAGGTCGGTGCTTATCTCCAGCACGTGGGTGTCGGGATAGTAGTTCATCAGACGCACCTGGCTGATCTGTAGGGCGTAGTTGATGTTGCTGATGTATTCCTCTATATCCTTCGTGGCCTGTCTCAGCTTCCGGGTGCTCTCCTTCTGGCGGTGGAAGGCTTCCACCATCTCAGTGATGTCGCGCCCTGCGGTGTAGAGACCCGTCAGTTCGCCCTGCTCGTTGCGGATAGGGTTGATGACGATATCGTAGTACATCTCATTGTCTTTGGCTTCGCCGAGCTCCGTAGCATCTCGGCCAGAAGTCTTCTCTGCTGCCATCCTGAAGCTGCCTCTTTGGGCCATGGCACTGAGCTGGTAGCCGGCAAAGGTGTGGATATTGATGTTCTTGAAGGGCTCTATATCTGTAATGTTCGGCCGCTTCCTCAGCAGAGCGCCACGGCTCTTGATGCCGAAGCTCTGGCAGGCCTTGTCGTTGATATCCGTCAGGTAGCCGTCCTTGTCGTAGTAGACCATGTCGATGACCGACGAGTTGAACAGCGTCTGGAACCTCATCATCAGCTTGTCCACGTTCTCGTGCTGCTCCATCTCGTCGGTAATGTCGCGCTCCAAGCCGATGATGCTCAGCGGGAGGCCATTGGTGTCGGTCTCATACGGGCGAATGCTCACCTTCATCACGTGCGCGGCCGAGCGGCTGCTTCCGAAAGAGGGGGAGAAGGGCGCAGTCCTCACCTGCAGGTTGACGTGGCGGGCGTTACCGAGCGCCATGGAGGCGATGTGCTTGCGTAGCTTGTCGAAGTCATCGCGGTCGTAGAAGTGGGAGAAGTCCAGGGGCGTAAAACTCTCCCTGACCGTTCCGTCGTCGGAGATCAGGTTGTACATACGTTCCTGCACGTTGAATATCCACACCCTCAGCTTGTTGTTGTGCATGATCATGGAGAGCTGCGTGTTCTGGGTGTGGCTTCTCAGGCGGTCGTCCTGTTCGCGGAATATGATGAGGCGGTTATGGAACACAAGGCAGAAGAACCCAATGAGGAGAGCCGCCACGACGTAGGCCAGTATATGGTTCAGGTCGAAGAGCGTCTCCATGTTCTCCTCCTGTGCGTGGGCGTTGAGTGCCGTTGTCAGGAAGGTGATGGTAAGTAGTAATCGGGTTATGCTTTTGCTTGTGCGCATCAGGTTTTAGCCATGTTTTTACCTTTTTACGCCACAAAGATAGCGAATAAATGCGGAATTACAAAATATTTTCCACATTTTCTTCCCTTTTCATTTTATTATTTTATAATTTTGTAGCCCAGAACGTAAAACTATTAGCGATGAAGAAGTTTATAATGATGCTGGTGGCGCTGTCCTTCGCCCTGACAGGACATGCGCAGGCAGTGGTTGACACGCAGTCGGGACGGGTGAGCGGAATCGTGCAGGAGGGCACCCTGGCCTTTCTTGGCATTCCTTACGCAAAAGTGGAGCGCTTCATGCCTCCGCAGCCTGTGGACAAGTGGGCTGGCGTCCGTGTCTGCGACCGCATCGGGCCGATGACCATGCAGCCGTCCAACCGCCCCATGACGGAGGACGAGATGTCGGAGGACTGCTGCAGGCTGAACGTGTGGACTACGGACTTGAATGCCAGGAAGCCCGTCATGTTCTGGCTCCACGGAGGCGGTTTCGACAGCGGCACGTCGGCCTGGGACCCAGGCATGTGCCTGGCTAAGAAGGACGTGGTCGTCGTCAGCATCAATCACCGCTTGAACATTCTCGGCTTCCTCGACCTCTCGACCGTTTCGGAGCGGTACAAGTACTCCGGCAACGTCGGTATGCTCGACGCCGTGCAGGCCTTGGAGTGGGTGCATGAAAACATCGCCCGCTTCGGCGGTGATCCCGACAATGTTACTATCTTCGGTGAGTCGGGTGGCGGCGGCAAGGTGGGCACGCTGATGTGTATGCCCAAGGCCAAGGGGCTCTTCCACAAGGCCATCATCATGAGCGGCACCATCCTCAACGTCAACACGAAAGCAATGACCGAGGAGTTGGGCGAGGCCGTGCTGAAGGAGTTGGGCATCGACAAGCAGGATGTGGACCGCATCAAGGACGTGCCTTACCAGGAGTTGTATGCCGCCGGCCAGCGCGCCATGGCAGCCAGCATCGGCACCCGCAAGCCTGGCACGCCGATGATGTGGGGCTTCGGCCCTACACCCGACGGTGAGGTGCTCCTGCAACAGCCCTTCCAGCCTGATTTTTCCAGCATCAGCGACGACATACCCCTGATGATTGGTTCCACGTTCAACGAGCTCCAGCGCCAGCGCTACAACGAGCCGGTGACGATGGCGCAGGCACGCGAGGAGCTGCAACGCACTTTCGGCGAAGAGACCGATGCCTATATAGAAGCCTTCCGTGAAGCCTACCCCGCCACCGACGTGTACGCCGCGACAGCTCAGCCCGACCGCACGCCACAGGACCTGCTCAGCATCGACTGGCTCTTCCGCCCCAAGACACTCATCACTACCGATGCCATCGGCGGCAAACGAAAGGCCGACACCTACGTGTATCTCTACACGGTGACTGAGGCTGACAGCCGCGGCTTCAAGGGCTCCGCTCACGGCTCCGAGCTGAAATACTGCTTCGACGTGCCCCACCACTATACCAATCAACTGTCCGGGCAGACGCTCGCGGCCAACCGCTACTGGGCTGACCTCCTGAGCACCGTATGGGCACAGTTCGCCCACACAGGCAATCCCAACGTTCCGAGCTGCGAGAGCCGTCAAGCTGGCTTGAATGGCCGAGCCGCGAGGAACGAAGGCGAAGCCAGCGTTCCCACCATCCCCCAACAGTGGCATCCCTATACTCGTGAGAACGGAGAACTGCTGCAGTTCGGTGGCACTGGCCCCCGCATCCTCTATCATCACGACCGCCGCTTGGAGGAGATTATTGACCGCCACTGCTTCCGCCAGTTAGACGAGTTCCGCAGGAACCACCAACGTTGAACGGTGAACATTGAACGTTGAACATTGCGCTCGAGTTTGCTCGCTTCGCTTGCGAAGAACGTTGAACGTCCAGCAGGGGTGCTATATCAGTTAAGGGAAAAGATGAACGGCCTTGCAGGCGGCGGATGCCGCGTCTGCAAGGCCGTATAAGTGTCCTTTATGACTGTCTTACTGCTGCGTAAAGCCGTAGCCGTTGGTGAAGCCGCCGGTGGACATGGTATTGGGCGAGAAGGGGAACAGGTAGATGGGAGCCTTCACGCCGTCGTACTCGTAGAAGAGGTACTTGTCGTACTCGTCCTGGTTCTCGACGAGTTCGGCACCCCAGGCCACTTTCTCGTAGCCGTCAGCCTCGAGGGCAGCAGCCTCCTCGTCGCTCACGGGCTTAAAGAGTCCCTTGATGGCAAGGTTGGTGTTGTTGTTGCCCTTGTAGTCCAGTCCGTAGCTTGCCCAGTCGTTGTTCACACCGCGCCATCCGGGATAGAGCACGGGATCGTCCTCGCTGCCTGCGGGGCAGGCCTCGGTGAGGCGCTTGCCGTAGAGTGACTTGGCATCGACGCGCTTTGTCCAGATGTAGGCGGAGATGGTATTTCCGTTGTCGAAGGTGTAGGAGCCATTGGCTTTCAGACCTTCAATCATCTTGTGGGTCAGGTCCTTGATCTCAAGAATCTTTTCGCCGATGTATCCCGAGCGGATGAGTGTCCAGCGACGGTCGCCCTCGCCAGCGAACTCAAAGCCGCGCTCGTCGATGATGGCCTTCAGCAGCGACCCTTCCTTCTGGATGAATGCGTCCACGTTGCCGTTGCCGCCGAAGGCACGGTTACGGATGGTCTGGAGGTTCAGTTTGGCCGTAGCCTCGTCGCCAAGTGCTGCGCAGGCCTCTGCCAGTCCCAAGTAGACCTCAGCCATGCGCATATAGGGGGCGTTGATGCCCGAGCGGCGCTGGTTCTTGGTCCATACCTTGGTTTGACGGTTCTCGTCGAACTTGTTACAAGCGATGCCGCCGCCGTTGGCCTGAGAGCCGGGCTTGAAGGGGATGAGCTTCTCGAAACCCTTGTTGCCACCCGTCACGGCGCAGCTGATGTCGCGGCGCAGGTCCTGCGGGTCGAACACTCCGTAGTAGAAGGCGGGGTTGATGCGTCCCTGACCGTAGTTTTTACAGGGGTAGTCGTTGCTGCTGCCACCTGCTGCCGGGCGTCCTAAGGAGTAGGGGCGGGGATCGTTGCCGCTGGCCCCCTGCTGGAAGGGCTCCTCATAGATGGACTCGTCAGCGTAGGAGGCATCGTCGCCGTGCAGCTGTACGAAGAAGTCAGTGTAGTTGGCTGACAGTTTGGCCGTTCCCTTGTGGTCGATGGCCTTCTGGAAATACTCCTTGGCGGTGGAGTAGAGCGTCTGCCAGTCAGAGCGGCGCCCGTAGAAGGCACCGTTGTTCTCAGAGCCTTTCTTTTCGAAGCTGAGGGTGTTGCCCTGCCCGTCGGTATAGGTCATGTCGCCGCGGCGTGTCTGATAGCCGCCGGCCTCTAAGGACATGCGTCCGATGAGTGCATCGACGTATGTCTGCGAGAAGAAGCGCTTGTCCTTGCCTACGGGGTTCATAAGCGGTTCCACGCGCTTCAGGTCACCAATGACTACGTCGTAGATGGAGTCGCGGGGTGCGAGACCCAGGGCGGCAGCACCCATCTTGCTCTGGTAGGGCACGTCGCCGTAGTACTTGATCAGCTCGCGGTAGCAGGTGGCACGCATGGCGATGGCCTCACCGTAAAGCTGGCTGAGGTCAGAAGCCTTTCCTGAGGCCATCATCTCCTCGTAGTCGGCCTTGCTTTCAATGGCAGAAGCTACAGCGTTGGCCTTGCCGATGACGGAGAAGAGCACACTATAGGGACTGTTGGGGGCTTCCTTACCGTAGCCCACGGGGTCGTAGCTGCCGCAGGCGGTACCGTTGACATAGAAGCATTCCGGTGTGTGGCGCAGGGGCTGTGCGGAATATTTCTCAGGATGGCGCATGATGTCGGATCCGGCCACGTCAAGTGCGTAGTACAGGCCGTCGCCGAAGATTTGTGAGCTGATGGCGCCGTGCCATTCGCTGTAGGCGCCGTCCATGGCAGCCCGGGCGGTGGTCATGTTGGAGAACACGAAGTCACCGTCGGCGTTCGACTTTGAGCTGGTCTCTAAATAGTCGCTGCACGAGGTCAAAGCGGCTACCCCTATGGCGCAAAGTGCTAATGATAATATCTGTTTTTTCATATCTTGTTTCTCCTTTCTGAATGATTAGAATGTAACGTTAAGACCGAAGGTGAAGGTGCGCGACTTCGGGTAGGAACGGAAGTCGTAGTTCGGCGTGGGGAATCCGCTGTAGGAGCTGTCGGCTGACGGGCTCACGTTGACGTCGGGATCCAGGCCGCTATAGCCCTTCAGACAGAACAGGTTACCTGCCGTGGCATAGACGCGGAAGCGGTTGATGCCTACCAGACTGGTGAGCGACTTCGGCAATGTGTAGCCGATGGTCAGCGTTTGCAGGCGCAGGAACGAAGCATCCTCGATGAACTGTGAGCTGGCGATACCGTACTCGGAGTAGGGCAGCGCGTACTTGGCATTGGCATTGAGGGAAGAGAGCTCGGCGGGATCGGTGACAGCGTAGAGCTCGCCACTGGCATTGACGTTATACATCTTCCAGCAGTCGGCCACCTCCTTCAGGCGACCCTGGCCAAGGCCCGTATCCTTGTTACCCATCATGGCGTGCATGACGTTGGCGTTGTATACCTCGCCGCCAATCTGATAGGTGAAGTTGGCTGCGAAGTCAAAGTCCTTGTAGCGTCCATTGAAGTTGAAACCACCGGTGAGGTCGGGCTGCGTGTGGCCGATGACATCCACATCGCTGGTGGTCACCACGCCGTCACCGTCGAGGTCCTCAAACTTGGCCATACCGGGGAATGCCTTCTGGCCTTCGGCCAGCTTGTAGGCGTCGCTGCCAGCGTAGCTGGTGGCGGAATAGTCGGGCACGCCGGGCTTCAGCGTCCACACGCCGTCGGTCACAGTAAAGTCATCGACGGTATAGATTCCGGCGCTCTTCAGACCCTGGATCAGACCTACCGGCTCGTCCACCTTGACTAAGTAATCATAATAAGGTACGCGCATGGTAGAGCCCCAGTTGGTGTGGGCGCTAGCCACAACACCTTCCATCAGCTCGTCCACGTTGTTCTTGTTGTGGTTCACCGTGGCGCCAAAGCTCAGGTTGAAGTCCTTGGAACGGATAATCTCGTAGTTCAGGGTCAGCTCGATACCCTTGTTCGAGGTCTGGCCGACGTTCTGGTACTGGTAGCTGAAGCCGGTGGTGGCGTCACAGGGCACGCGCATCAGGACGTCCTTCGTGGTGTTCCAGTAGAAGTCGAGGGTACCGCGCAGACGACCGTTCCAGAAACCGAAGTCAAGTCCGAGGTTGCGCGAGATGGTGGTCTCCCACTTCAAGTCGGGATTACCTAAGCAGTCGGCCGGCACGTATGTGGTAACGGTCTCGCCGTTGATGGTAGCGGTGCCTGTCTTCCACAGGGTGTCGAACAGTCCGGCGTCAATACCGTCGTTACCCGAGGTACCGAAGCTGACGCGCAGCTTCAGGTTGTCGAGCCAGTCGCGGGTGTTGGCCAGGAAGGGCTCGTCGCTGATGCGCCAGGCAGCAGCGGCAGCGGGGAAGTAACCCCACTTGTTGTCGCCACGGAACTTCGACGAACCGTCGGCACGCATGGTAGCGGTGAAGAGGTAACGCTCCATGAGCGTATAGTTCAGGCGTCCGAACCATGAGGTGGTATGGCTGGGGGTGCCAACGGTACTGCCTACCTGGTCACCAGGAACGCTGCTGCTCGACATGGAGATATTGGCCATGGCATACTCCATATCCCACTCAGCGGGATAGCCCGTACCGGTGATGTAGCTGCTGTTGGACTTGGAACCGAGCACCTCGTTACCGGCCATGATGTTGAGCTTGTGGTTATCGCTCAGGCCCTGTACGTCGTAGCTCAGGGTGGTATCCCAGCGCACGTTGTATCCGTCGCTGTTGGAGAGACGGGCAAGGTTGTAGCTCTGTCCGTTGGTCTTGCCGCCGTCCCAGCGCTGCTGCTTGGCCCAGTTGCGGCTCAGGAAGAGCTCACTCTTGGCTGTAAGGCCCTTGAGCACCTGCCAGGTCAGGGCGTTGTTCACGCCAATGCGGTAGCGGTTGTTCAGGTTCCTGTAGTCGTTCAGGATGTTCACGGGGTTGTAGTCGCCCTCTGCGTTGGCGCTACCCATGCCGAGGTCGGAGGCGTCGCCAGTGCCTAAGGGCTTGTCGATGGGGTTGAAGGTGTAGGCCTGCGTGGCATAGCCGAACTGCGTGCCCTTGAACTGCATCTCGCTGTAGCGGGCGTCGAGGTCCCACTTCAGGCGACTGGTAATGTCCTGCTGGAGCTTGAAGTTGCCGTTCCAGCGACGGAAACCGGAATTGATGAGGATACCGTCGTCATTGGAATAGTTCAGCGTGGCGTAGTACTTCGTGCGGCTGTTACCTCCGCTGACGCTGACGTCGTGGTTCCACGCGTGGCTGGTGTCCATCACGTCGTCCATCCAGTTGTGGCTGTCCACGTTCTTGTATTCATTGATATGGTTGCCGTACTGGCTGCCCAAGCCGTAGTACTTGGCTACGTTGTCGGCGTAGGTGGAACCTAATGCCGTGGCGTAGCTCCACTGGTGGAGCACATGGCTGTAGGCATCCCAGATCTCGAGGTTGGCGGGATTCTGGCGAATCTGGTAGTACATATTGTACTTCACCGTGGTACGTCCTTCCTTGGCACCCTTGGTGGTGATGAGGATAACGCCGTTGGCACCGCGAGCACCGTAGATGGCGGTGGAGGCAGCGTCCTTCAGCACGTCAATAGACTCGATATTGTCAGCGGGAATGTCGTCAATGCCCGACACCTGCACACCGTCCACCACATAGAGCGGCTCGTTGCTCTGGGTGATGGAGCCGCCGCCACGTACGCGAACGCTCATAGTTGCTCCCGGGCGTCCATCCTGAGAAATGACGTTCACGCCGGGCAGCTGACCCTGCAGGGCCTCGGCCACGTTGGAGACGGGGTTGGCGGCCAGTTTATCGCCAGTGACGGAAGCTACGGCACCCGTTAGATCCTTACGCTTCATCGTGCCGTAGCCGATGACCACCACATCCTCGAGGGTGGTGTTGTCCTCGTCCATGACGATGTTCAGCTGGGTTCTGTTGCCCACCTTGACGGCCTGTGACTTGTAGCCGACATAGGAGATGTTAAGTGTGGTTGATGGGGAGACATTCTGTAGCGTGAAGTTACCGTTGATGTCGGTCACGGCTCCTGTGCCCTTGCCTGCTGCAACGGTCACGCCAATCATTGGTTCTCCCGATGCGTCCTTCACTGTGCCCTTGACAGTCTGCTGGGCCGATACGGCCAGACACGCCAATGACAACAGAGAAGCCGCAAGGGCTCTCATGATTTTTTGTTTCATACAGATAGTTAGTTTAAGTTATACATTAATTGATTAATAAATTGTTCTCGTTTCTGAAGCAGTTTGTTCTGAGAAGGAGCCGTTGACCCTGACACAGGGTCGAAACTCCGATAATGTATAGCTGATGGATTGTGGTTAGTTTTCAGGGTGCAAAGCTACTAAAAAATAACCTTTCCGCGAAATATTTTCGGATATTTTCGTGGAAAGGCAAATGTCAAACGTCGTTTTTTAAGTTTTTTTATGGTTTGGGCACCCATCTGCTGCTAATTCGGAACACTTCCTGCGGAGTAATCTGTCGGGCTTCCTTCTCCGTGAGCTGGTGGCACCAGGGCGCGCGGGCGGCGGTTGCTGCTCCAGGGCCGCGGTTGTTGTATTCGAAGTAGCGTGCGGTCTGCTCGCGCTGCTTCTCCCAGTGATGCCACCCCTCAGGGCGTATCTCCTGAGGCAGCGTGCAGTTCATGAAGAGGGTGCAGCCATAGTCGCGCCAGGGGCGTCCGAGGTATACCTTCTCTACGTCTGCGGCAGCGGTGACGGTGCAATTATTAAATATGTACCCGTAAGGGACCTCGCGGGGCGTAGAGGCGGCGGTGATGTAGGAGTTGGCCTTGCAATGGATGGTACAGCCCTCGAACCACGCCGTGGAGGGGCCGAAGATGAAGTCGGTGGTGCCCTCGATGTAGCAGTCCTTGAAGAATAGGCGGGTGAAGGCGGTGCCTGTATAGATGGTGTCCTGATGGCCCAGGAAACGGCAGTTGATGAACGTCAGGCGGTCGCCTTCGGTATGGAGGGCAACGGCCTGCCCGAGGCGGGCGGAGTTGTTCTCGATGGTGATGTTCTTCAGGGTGATGTCGTTGCCCTCAATCTTTAGGGTGTAGGTGCGGAAGGTGCCTAACACACGTGAGTTCTGAAACGGAATGTTCGCATGGTCGTCGTAGGTGATGACGGTTTGGTCGCGGTCCTCGCCGCAGATCTCGATGTTCTGCAACCAGGAGGGGATGATGAGCTTCTCCTTGTAGGTGCCTCGCTTCACGTAAATGACCTTGTGGTAGTCCATGAAGGCGCGGCATACCTCAATGGCCTCGTCGACAGTGCGGAACTGGCCCGTGCCGTCGCGGGCAACAACGATTGTGTCGGGGTTGTCATAGCTCGAAGCGGCGTGTACTGTGCTTGTGCTAAGTAACAATGCACAATACACAATGCACAATGCACAATTCTTTGCTCTTAACATTTGCTTTGCCATTTCATTCATTATTTATTATTTAGCGAAGCGCTTACATGATTCTGATAATTTCCTTGATTCCCTCTATGTCCTTCAGGCTGTCGGTAATCGACTGCACGTCTTTGCGGTCGTGGACGCTGAGCTCCAGCGTGCCGTTGAACAGGCCTTCGTCGCAGGTGATGAGTACCTTGTGGATGTTGACGTTCAGCTGGGAGGATAGTATCTGCGTCACCTCGAGGAGCAGGCCGATGCGGTCGATGCCGCTCAGGCGGATGGTGGCGTCGAAGAAGAGGCGGCGGCGCATGTCCCACTTGGCGTCGAGGATGCGGTTGCCGAACGAGGTCTTCAGCTTGTTGGCCACGGGGCAGGCACGCTTGTGAATCTCTATCTGGTTCTTGTTGTCAATATAGCCCAAGACGTCATCGCCGGGGATGGGGTGGCAGCAGGCGGGGAACTTATACTGGCGGATGTTGTCGTCGGTGATGAAGATGGGTTTCTTACGATTGAATGACTCGGGAACGGTGAACAATTCGGGCTGCTTCTCTTCCTCCTTGACCTTGCGCATCTTCACAAAGGGAACGTACTTGCGCCAACCGCCCGCATCGGCATTTTTCTTGGTCTTGTTTTTGCCGTTCAGCTCGTCAATGTCCTTCTCGCCTAACAGGATGGCCTTCTCGCCCAGTGCCTGGTAGAAGTCCTCGCGTTTCCTGATGTCGTGGTATTCGGCCAGCTGGTCCAACAGGTTGTAGCTGAACTCGAAGCCATGCTTCTGGAGGAAGTCGTTGAGGATGTCCTCGCCCAGCTTTTGGATGTCGCGGTTCTGGCGGCGCAGGATGGACTGGATTTTTCCTTTGGCCTTGGCGGTGGAGACGAAATTGATCCACGAGGGCTGTACGTGCTGCGACTTAGAGGTCAGGATTTCCACCTGGTCGCCGCTCTGTAGCTTGTGGCTCAGGGGCACCAGCTTGTGGTTCACCTTGGCTCCGATACAGTGGCTGCCAAGGAAGGTGTGGATGTCGAAGGCAAAGTCGAGGGCGGTGCAGCCGGCGGGCATAGTCTTGATTTCGCCCTTGGGCGTGAACACGAAAATTTCCGAGGCGAAGAGGTTCAGCTTGATGGCGTCGAGGAAGTCCATGGCGTCAGGCTGTGGGTCGTCGAGTATCTCCTTGATGGTACGCAGCCAGCCGTTCAGCTCGGTCTCGTCCTCGGTGTATTCGTCCTGCTCTCCCTCCTTGTATTTCCAGTGGGCGGCAAAGCCCTGCTCGGCCACCTCGTTCATGCGGTCAGAGCGTATCTGTACCTCTATCCAGTGACCCTGCTTCGACATGAGCGTCACGTGGAGGGCCTGGTAGCCGTTGGCTTTCGGGTGGTTGAGCCAGTCGCGCAGGCGGTCGGGGTGAGACTTGTAGAGCCGTGAAATGGCTACGTAGATGTTGAAGCACTCATTGACCTCCTCTTCGCGCTTGGCGGGAGTGAAGATGATGCGCACGGCGAGGATGTCGTAGATCTCCTCGAAGGTGACGTGCTTGTTCTGCATCTTCTGCCAGATGGAGTAGGGGGTTTTTACGCGTTCGCGGATCTCGTACTGGATGCCCATCTGCTGGAGGGCTTCCTCAATGGGTGCGGTGAACTGTGCAAAGAGCTCGTCGCGTTGCAGCTGGGTGGCCTTGAGCTTGCTCTCTATAGAGGCATACTCCTCGGGGTGCTCAAAGCGGAAGCTGAGGTTCTCTAACTCCGACTTGATGCGGTAGAGTCCTAAGCGGTGGGCTAAGGGTGCATAGATATAGAGTGTCTCGCCGGCTATCTTGTACTGCTTATTGGCGGGCTGCGACTCCAGAGTGCGCATGTTGTGCAGGCGGTCGGCTATCTTGATGAGGATGACGCGGATGTCCTCGCTCATGGTCAGCAGGAGCTTCTTAAAGTTCTCTGCCTGGGCTGAAGCCTGCGCGCCGAAGATACCACCGGAGATTTTCGTCAGCCCGTCAACAATCTGTGCAATCTTCGGGCCGAAGATGTTCTTCAGGTCTTCTACAGTGTAGTCGGTGTCCTCTACCACGTCGTGGAGCAGGGCGGAGCAGATACTTGTCGATCCCAGTCCAATCTCCGAGCACACAATCTGTGCCACGGCGATGGGGTGCATGATGTAGGGTTCGCCCGACAGTCGGCGCACGCCCTTGTGGGCCTGGCGTGCGAAATGGAAGGCCTTGGTAATCAGGTCTACTTTCTTGCGGTGACGTGAAGCTAAGTAACTGTCCAGTAGTTTCTGGAACGCTTCGTCAACCATCTTCTCGTCGGCAGCTTCTTGCCGGGCAAGCTCATCATCCATAGTTTTTTTATTCTTTACTTCACCTTCAGTTTCTTACCGGCCTGTATGTTGTTACCGCGAATGCCGTTAAGCTTCTTCAGCTTGGCCACGGTGGTGCCGTTGGCGCGTGCAATCTGTGAGAGCGTCTGTCCGCGCTTGACGGTGACGCTACGTCCGCCCCGGGCGTTTCGGGACTGTTTGGCCTGTCGGGCACGCTCACGCTTTGACAGCTTCTTCGATGACTTGGCAGCGCGTCCGCGTTTGGTCGCCTTGACGGAAGTGACAGGTGCGATGTCGGCAGCTATCTCTACTTCCAGTCGCTTACCTATTAGCTGGGTATTGCGCTCGTTGAAGATAGAGTCCTGCATGTCGATGAAGCGGCCTACGTCCTGAAGGGGCAGTCGGATGGCCGACAGCTCCGTAGCGCCGGGCACCACGTCTCGGCGGTAAGAGGGATTGAGCGAACGCAGCATCTCCATGTCTACTCCTAACACATCAGATACCTGGCGCAGGTGGACGTTGTCGCTCACCATGATGGTGTCCGTCTTCTCTGGCAGCGTGAAGCGCATGGGGCAGATGCCGTGCTCACAGTAATAAGTCATGATGTAGTTGGCGGCGATGAAGGCAGGCACGTAGCCACGGGTCTCGCGCGGCAGGTAGGGATAGATCTTCCAGTAATCGCGCTCACCGTTGGCACGGTGGATGGCCTTGTTGATGTTCTCTGGGCCGCAGTTGTAGGCAGCAATGACTAAGTGCCAGTCGCCGAACACCTTGTAGAGGTCGCTCAGGAACTTGGCGGCGGCATACGATGCCTTGACGGGGTCGCAGCGGTCGTCCACGTAGGAGTTGACGTTCAGTCCGTAGCGCTTGCCCGTGGCCAGCATGAACTGCCAGATGCCTGTGGCACCGGCGGGCGACACGGCCTTGGGGTGCAGGGCCGACTCGATGACTGGCAGGTACTTCAGCTCCAGCGGCAGCTGGTAGGCATCCAGTGCCTCCTCGAAGGTGGGCATATAGAAGTTGCTGGCGCCGAGGATGTAGCTCACCGTGCGGCGCAGGCGGCTGGTATAGCGGTCAATGAAGGTCTGAACTACTTCGTTGTAGGGCATCTCGATGGCCGTGGGCAGACGGCGCAGACGGTCCTTGTACACTTCGGGAGGGAAGTAGGGGCTCTCCTCCGTCATACGGCAGTCCTTGTCGCCGCTGAGGTATTTGCCGGTCATATAGATATGCATCAGGCTGTCCAGCTCATAGGTCATGGAGGCAGGGAAGTCAATCACCTCTTCGTTGCCCTCCTTGTCGGTCAACGTGATCTCGTCGTTCTCGTCAATGAGCTCCGTCTCGTCTTCCTCCTCCAAGTCTTCGTCGTCTACCTCTATCTGTGCCAAGGTGGGTACCAGTGACAGCTGATACATCAGTAGTATCGCCAACACTTTCTTCCACCACATTGCCTTTCCTTCCACGTTGTTTTTTCTATTGTTGTTACAGTTCATCTTCATTCTTCTTTTCTAAAAGTTTATGCTACAGTTCACGCCGAGCGATGAGGCCTGTAGCGGATTGTTTCCGAGTGGTGAGCCTATGACGGCAGGCTCCACTTTCATGCTTAGGTCGTGCGAGATGTCGAACACCGACAGCTCTGCATCGACGTAGGCGTCAATGACCGAGAGTGCATAGACGCCACACATCACGAAGAAACTCATGTCGCGCCATCGGCGGTAACGGTCTTTACGCTTTTTGAAGAGCTTCTTGAAGCGATCTTCGTTCTGCGGGGTGATCTGGCGGCCCAGTGTCATGAAGTTCATATAGCTGCGGGTGCCCGGGTCGTCGTCCATGATGTCGAGATAGGCCTGAGCGTATTCCTTATACATCTTGTTGTTCCACGTCAGCGCGTAGATGCACCCCATGAATCCTCCATAGAACAGGGGCAGCTTCCAGTACTTGCGATTGTATATCTGTCCGGCACCGGGAATGACCAAGGCCAGCCACATGGCCCGTTGGGGGTCGGGCTGCCACGCGTCCCAGTCACGTGCCTCCTTAAGCAACTTCGGTGCCATCAGCACGGTGGAGTCTCCCAGACTGGCCTGCTCCTCTATCTGTCTGGCTATGCCCTCGCTCTGCTCTTGCAGCTGACGGACGGTCTCGTCGGTGATCAGCGAGTCGAGCGGTGCCAACTCAAAGTCATCGACAACCTTCTCCACTGTGTCGACGACAGCTTTCAGCAGGGTATCGGGCACTTCCGTCTGCGCGGTTGCTGTAATGAGCGACGCATGAACGGCAAGGAGTACCAAGAGCACTTTCTTCACTTCTTCACTTTTACTTTTCACCCTATTCTGCCTCGGACTTTACGGACAGTCTCGGACTCTTCTTTTGTCCGTGTCAGTCCGTTTAGTCCGTTGCTTT
>ONKY01000023.1 GCA_900318585.1 uncultured Prevotellaceae bacterium | reverse complement strand
TGGTCTGAGCGAGGCTGCCACACTTACCGACGATACTGGCATCAATACCCTTCACTCTTCTCCCCTCACCTCTCACCAGGCCATCTATAACCTCAAGGGGCAGCGTGTGCAGAAGGCAGGTAAGGGTCTCTACATCGTCAACGGAAAGAAACTCATCAAGTAAGTTCCGCTTACTACCCCTTTTAAATGGCCGCCGATGCTCTGTCGTTGAGTGTCGGCGGCCTTTTTTTGATCCGACAGGCCATTTCAATACTCGGTGCTTATTTTGCAACACTCCGTGAGTATTCCGGATTACTCGGTGAGTATTGCATCGCGCGCGTCGCCCCTTGTATCTCAATTGCCGTTGCATCTCAATTGCACTGCAAAGTTACGAAAAAAAGAAATGCAAAACAAGCGATTGGGGAAAAAGGTGCACAAAAAAGTGCACTTTTGATTTTGACAGCAGTGACGTATTTCAGATTTCAGTTTTCAGTTTTTATTTTCCTACCCCCACCCAAGCCCTGACAAGAGTATTATTATATATAATATATATATTATATATAATAATAAAATATTTTTACATTTTCTAGACCTCTACCACCCACCCATTTTAAAAACTGAAATCTGAAATCTGAAATCTGTCTGATGAAAAAGATATTAAAAATGCACTTTTATGTCCTGATGTTTGGTGCTTTCAATTTTTATTTGTAAATTTGCACCTAGTAAACTACTATACCTAATAGAGAACTGGAATGAATATGAATACAAAGAGAATCGGTATCATCATTGCCCTGATGTGGCTGACCGTTGGCACGTGGGCACAGCAATTGACTGAGCAGGAAGCGATGGATCGCGCCCTACAGTATCTCAGTGAGAAGGCTCTGGCGAAAGCCCGTGGGTTAGCGTCGGCAAAGCTTCAGTCTGCCAAGGTGGGCGCAGAGAAGATCTATGCCTTCAACCGCGAGGGCGGGGGCTATGTGATTGCCTCGGCCGACAGCCGTGCGCTGCCTGTGCTGGGCTACAGCGACAAGGGCACCATCGATTGGGAGAGCATGCCCGCAAACATGAAGGGTTGGCTGAAGAGCTATGACGAGGCGGTGGGCACCTTGGGCAACCGCATGGACTTCAAGGATGGTATCGCCCTGCGGGGGCATGTCGAGACCCCGACAGGAAGGGCATCTATATATACAATGGCAAGAAATACATGAATCAATAGATGATGGTAAAAAGGCCAGCACATTGGATGCTGGCCGCCATCCTACCCTTCTGCGGCTCGGAAAGGCGAAATTACGAAAACGTTTGCGAATAATAAATAGGGAAAATGTAGGCTGTTTCGTTTTTTTTAAGTAATTTTGCAGCAGAAAAGAAACTACAATCAGTATTAACAGCAAAACATAATTAAAAACTAACATTACTAATAAACGTACAAGTATGAAGGACGCAATGAGACTATTGTGTAAACTTTGCCTTTTAGCAGCTTTCTTTGTGCTGGCGCCCCCTGAGGTTCTGGCACAGACTACTGCCAAAGGACAAGTCTTGGACTCCAACAACGAGAGCGTCATTGGAGCTACCGTTGTGGAGAAGGGTAATCCCAAGAACGCCACCGTGACCGACTTTGACGGTAACTTCACGCTGAAGTTGCAGAAGTCGAAGACGGTGGTTATCTCCTACGTGGGCATGAAGCCCGCCGAGGTGGCTGCGGGGATGGACATGAAGGTGATCATGCAGGACGACAACGCCGCTTTGGAAGAAGTGGTGGTCGTGGGTTACACCAGCAAGGCACGCAAGGACCTGACGGGTTCCGTAGGTTCCATCAGCGGTGCAAAGCTGGCCGTGGTGCCGGTGACATCGGCCGCCGTTGCCCTGCAGGGTAAGGTATCGGGTGTGCAGGTGACAACGGTAGACGGTGAGCCGGGTGCCGACGTGCATATCCGTGTGCGCGGCGGTACGTCAGTCACCCAGACGAACGAGCCGCTCTACATCGTTGATGGCTTCCAAGTGGATAACATCAATGACATTCCCCCGTCGGACATTGCGTCCATCGATATTCTGAAGGATGCCTCCCTCACCGCCATCTATGGTGCCAAGGGTGGCAACGGTGTGGTGGTGGTGACCACGAAGAGTGCCCAGGCCGGCAACGTGAAGGTGAGCTTCAACGGCAACCTGAACATCAGCCACATATCTAAGAAGCTCGACCTGATGAATGCCGAGCAGTTTGCTATTTACCAGTATCAGTGGCACGCCTGCAACGGCACACGCTCGTCTAACGGTAAGTTCTTCCGCTCGAACTTCGGCAACCCCTACGACCTCGACATGTACGGCACGCTGCCTTCGCACGACTGGCAGGACGAGGTGATGGGCGAGACGCCGCTGAACTACTCGGCCAACGTGAATATTGGCGGTGGTACTGAGAAGGTGAAGTTCAACATCTCGCTGACACAGAGCGAGGACAAGGGTATCATTCTGGGCTCGGGTGTACGCCGCACGAACCTCAATGTGAAGACCAACGTGCAGATTACTGACAAGCTGTCGATGCAGTTCAACCCGAAGTTCTCGTTCCGCCGCAACACAGGTGCCGGTGGTGAGCACGTGGGTACGGGCGGTATCATCGACGTACTGCAGTACCGCCCAACGAACGGTCTGCGTGAGTACGGATATATCGATCCCGCCTACGCCGACCCCGACGAGGAGGAGCTCTTCACCTATACCAACCCGAAGAACGACATTGCCATCAACCAGCAGCTGCGCCACTCCTACACCTATACCAATGGACTGGCTTTCGACTGGAAGCCTATCAAGGGTCTGACGCTCCGTACGGAGGGTACCATTGGCCTGAGCTGGAACGATACCAGCCGTTTCTATGGCGCCCTGACAAAAGTGGGCAAGCAGACGGAGCACAACACCCAGCCGGTGGCTCAGCTGACCAACGGCTCGGGATTGAACTATGTGTGGACCAACACAGCTACATATAACTTCACCTCGAAGGAAGACCACAACTGGTCGTTCCTCGTAGGCCAGGAAATCTACCAGACGCAGTCGCGCAGCACCCGTCTGTATAGCCACTACTTCCCCCGTTCGTTCGACGCCCGCACAGCGTGGAACAACATGGACTTCGGTACGCCGTACGACACGGGCTCAAGCCTCTCCACGCCCGACCGCACAGCCTCGTTCTTCGGCCAGGCCAGCTATAACTACAAGCACCAGTACCTGCTGTCGGCTACGTTCCGCGCAGACGGCTCTACGAAGTTCGCCCCCGGCAACCAATGGGGCTACTTCCCCTCCGTCTCCGGTGCGTGGGTGGTCAGCGAGGAGCCGTTCATGAAGAACGTGAAGTGGGTGTCGAACCTGAAGCTCCGCGCAGCCATCGGTCTGTCGGGTAACAACCGCATCAGCAACGATATGTGGCAGCCGCTATATACCATCCAGACCTCGGGTGGCCCAGGTTTTGGCGAGGTAACGAAATACGGCGAGAAATACTACGCCAACAGCGGTGGCGCCAAGTTTGCCAACAAGGACATCAAGTGGGAGACCACCATCACCCGTAACTTCGCTGCCGACATTTCGCTGTTCAACGGACGGGTGACTATTACGCCGGAGTACTACTGGTACACTACCCGCGACCTGCTCTATGACTCCGACCTGGCTTCCGTGCTCGGCTACACCAGTCAGATGCAAAACGTAGGCCAGGTAACCAACCGAGGCTTTGACCTGAGCATCCAAGGCGACATCATTCAGGGCAAGGACTACGTGCTGTCCGGCAACCTGAACTTCGGCTTCAACAAAAAGGTGGTGGACAAGCTCAACGGCATCGACACCGAGATTTGGGACACGAACAATCGTTGGAGCACCGCCTATCCCGACTACTGCCTGCGTGAGGGCGACGAGGTGGGCCTCATCTACGGCTTCGTTTACGACGGTCTCTACACCTTCGACGAGTTCTACTTCGACCCGTTGCTCAACTATCAGGCAATCCCCTGGGGCTCGGCTGCTGCCGACAACGGCACGTCGAAGAACATCGCCCCGCGTGAGGACGGCTACGTCACCGTCATCAACGACATCTCCGGCGACTCGAACAGCGGCATCGCCACTCTGCCCGGCAAGATCAAGTTCAAGGATCTGGACGGCGACGGACGCATCACCGAGAACGACCGCACCATCATAGGTAATACCAACCCGAAGATACAGGGCGGCTTCGGCCTGAGCGGTTCCTACAAGAACGTGGACTTCACGGCCAACTTCGTCTATATGCTCGACTACGACATCAACAACGCCACGGCCTACGTGCTGTCATCGTCAGAAGGTAACAAGAACAACTTCCACAACGTGCTGGCAGAATACGCCGACGGATGGCAGTACAACGACATCGACGGCAGCATCACCGGCACGAAGGGCGACATCCTCTACAAGTGCTATTATGCATCCGACAAGAACGCCGTAGACATCTACAAAGAAGGCAACCAGAACCGTACGCTGTGGAACCCCACGGACGTAACAAAGAAGATTACCCACTCCTACTTCATCGAGGATGGATCGTTCCTACGTTGTAACGATGTCACCGTAGGCTACACGTTGCCCGATAAGCTCACGAAGAAGTGGGGCATCTCCAAGGCCCGTTTCTATGTCAGTGCCTCTAACCTGTTCATCATCACTGGCTACAGTGGCTACGACCCCGAGGTGGACGTGCAGACGGGCCTGAAGCCCAGCATGGACATCAACCGCTATCCGCGTAACCGCAAGTTTGCATTCGGTACTAACATCACCTTTTAATTGATAATTGACAATTGAAAATTGATAATTATGAAGATCAAGAATATATATAAAGGGGCAGTGGCAGGTCTTTTCTCTTACCTCTTACCTCTCACCTCTTACCTCTTTACTTCCTGTAACGATTATCTGGAGGTAGAGGCACCGTCGGCCTATACCGAGGAGTTCGTCTTCAACATGAAGACCGAGGTGCAGCGCGCCCTCTATGGCGTCTATGCCCAGGCACTGTCGGGCAACCTCTACGGAAACATCTACCAGCGCAGCTTTGTCATGAACAGCGACGTGGACATGATCATCAACTCCAACAGCGCCCACGCCCACGACAGCTATGCCCGTTTCGACTGCGACGACCAGGGCGGTGACCTCTACAAATACTGGACGGCTGCCTATAACCTCATTGAGTACTGCAACAAGTTCATCACCTCGGCCGAGGCTTCTGACATTCGCTACGTGAAAGAGTCTGACGGCGAATTTGCCATCGACGCAAACGGCAACCGCCAGCTCGACGCCGACGTCATGCAGTGGATTGGTGAAGCCAAGTGCCTCAGGGCAATGGCCTACCACGACTTAGTGGTGTTCTTCGGCGACGTGCCCCTCCTGATGGAGCCTGCCAGCGTTCACGGCTCTGACTACGTGCCGCCTGTGACCGACCGCGAAGAGATTCAGAGGACAATCATCGAGGACTTGCAGAAGGCAGCCCCCTACATGGCTTCCACCTCGGCAGTCACCGTAGAGCGCTGTTCCAAGGAGTTTGCTCAGGCGCTCATCGCCCGTATCGCCCTGACCGCCGGCGGCTACTCGCTGCGTCCCAACAAGAGCGACCCCAAGAACTACGGCACCATGCAACGTCCGCAGAACTACCAGGACTTCTATCGCACGGCTATGACCTATGCCGACTCCGTCATCCAGAGTGGCACACACCAGCTGCGCAACAGCTATCAGGATGTGTTTGTCAACGAGTGTAACTACCAGGTGGTCAACAACGACGACCCCATCTTCGAGATACCCTTCGCCAAGGAATCGACTGGCAACGTCGGCTACATTCAGGGGCCTACCTACAACTCTTACGAGGGTAAGACCGTCGGCCCGTGGGGTGCCTGCTCAGGCAATGGACGCCTGAATGCCTTCTACCGCTACCTGTTCCGCGAGGGCGACCTGCGTCGTGAGTTTGTCAACGGTCTGTGGTACTACTCTTACTTCACCAATGCTGACGGCGCGCTGGCCGACACGGTCTACATCCGTCAGGACTATACTGTCCACAACAACAAGTGGTCGAAGCTATGGACCAGCACCAGTAGCGCGCTGGGGGACATCACCACCGGTTCCACCGGCATCAACTATCCCTATATGCGCTATGCTGACGTGCTACTCATGTATGCCGAGGCAGCCAACGAACTGAACGGTGGTCCGACTGACAAGGCCGTCTTATGTCTTAATACGGTACACGCACGCGCATTCGAGGACGGCGACCCCGACTTCATCAGCCAGTCACAGGACTCAAAGGAGGCATTCCAGAAGGCAGTCATGGATGAGCGTAAGTGGGAGTTTGCCGGTGAGAACATGCGCTGGCGCGACCTGGTACGCACCAACACCTACGCAGAGGAACTGGTATACAGCTTCCTGCGCTACTACTCCGTCGGTATGCAGAACGCCGGAAGTGCCACGGGCTACGAGGACGACATCAACCTGCACGACGGCTATTCCATTGACGAGGGCTACATTGACAACCTGCCCGAGCGTATCTATTACCATCAGTACTCCATCGGCGAGGCTAACGCCTACGGCCTGCGCATGTACAGGGCACAGCTCTACGGCTACAAGGTGAACGACGAAGGCGTGGTCACACAGATGTACCCCAACCAGTCGCTCAAGAGCCTGCGTATCTACAACGCCTACAAGCCCGCAGCACAGCCTGTCACCAGCGCCATCAAGCGCGGCGGCTTCGCTGCCGAGGCATGGAACTTTGCCGACTTCTACCAGTGGGGCGACCAGAATACCGGTACGCCGAAGAACGAGTGCAAGTACAGCTACTACGGCTTCATCCGCTGCGATGACGGCGGCAACCTCTGGATCATCCGCAACGGTGTGCAGGAGCAGTTCCCGTCGAACATTCCTGCTGCCGAGCAGCTGCCCGTAGTGCGTTACATCCTACCCTATCCCAACTTGGCCATCCAGCGTTCTGCCGGAGCCTATCAGAACTATTACGGCTATTAATCGTTGAACATTGAACGTTGAACATTGAACAATAAACATGACCGATATGAAAAAGATACTGTATAACATGATACTTCTCCTTGCTGCAGGAACTTCGGCACTGATGGTGTCCTGCGACAAGGACGAGGACAATTCCAATGTCACCGACAGGGAGTTCATGACCATGTTCATTTGTGACAATACGCGCGGCAAGGGCAGCGACTATCCCTACAACAGCGGACTCGACGCCGCCTATCCGCACGGCAACACCATCCACCTCTACTGGTACGGTGTGGACGACTGCGCCGGCTATCAGGTGCAGATGGCGTTGCAGCCCAAGGTGAGCGGTGGCTCAGAGGCCTGGGGCAGAATCCAGGGCACCAGCGACCTGCTCGTTGACACCATCGTTGGCCCGAAGGTACTCGACCTGCTCATCAAGGACCAGCAGTACTCCACCAGCTATCGCTTTGCCATCCGTGCCCTGTCGAAGAAGGATGCTAATATCAAGGGCGATGAGAGCACCTTTGCACACGCCTCCAACTGGTACGGACATGGCAACGGCCGCCAGTGGCAGGAGTATCTGGGCATTGACACCAAGGACCGCTACCCCACCCCCTACGCTGTCTACGTGAATCAGGCAGAGACCACGGAGACCACCATGCACGTCTACCTGAACACGAACATCAGCCAGCTGGGTCTGAACCTCAACGACGAGGCTGACCTGGACAAGTTGGAGAGCTTCTACGAGAACTTCAACATTGACGCAGACGGAAACTTAGGCTATGAGTACCTCACCGTCTCGCCCTCACCCAACAACCCCAACTCTACCGTTGGAGAGAAGTGGAAGCGCTACAAGATCACCGACGAGGACCGTAAGCGAGGCTTCGTGGTGGTGGACGGCCTGACGGCCAACTCCGTATACGTTATTGACGTGATTGACCCTCGCGTGCCAGTAGCCATCGACGCCAAGTACAACACCTGCACCGCCCGCTCCGACGGCCAACCGGGTGAGCCTATTCTCTTAGAACACGCAGCCCTGCTGGCCACGCAGAACACTGCCGCCATTCCCAACAACGAGCTGAAACGTTCCGATGTCTACGCCCGCGCAGCTGAGTTCGATGCAGCCCCCCTCACCCCCACGCTCCACGACTTCATTTCTAATACCAACTATGCTGAGGGGCAGACTTTCCTCTTAGAGGGTGGCAAGACCTACTACATGGATGGCAACGACATCACCTGTAAAGGCTTTACCCTGCGCACCCGTCCCGAAGACGTGGCTCAAGGCAAGCGTGCCCGCGTCATCAGCGGCATCGGTAAGGGTTCCAACTTCTCACAGGCTGTCAATGGTGAGCAGTGGAACGGCTGTCCATACTCCATGTTTACCTTCGGACGTTCGCCCGAAGCTGGTGAGGGCGGTGAAATCTACATGAAAAAGCTGGCCTTCTATGACATTGACTTCGACAACCCCCTGTGCTACAACTACGGCGACCAGCAGGCGGGCAAGGGTAGCCCTACAGGAAACTACTTCTTTAATATGTATAGCGACGGTATGGCCGTGACCCTCGACTCATTAGTCATGGAGAACTGCTCGTTCAAGCGCATTGTACGCGGCTTCATCCGTGAGCAGGGACCGAACTACAAGGTGTGGAACCACGTGCTCATCAAGAACAACCTGTTCCTCGACTGCGGCTACTACAACCAAGGTGCTGGCGGCTACTGCTGGATTGCCGGTATCAACCAGCCCGGCTCCAACCTCTACAAGGACTTCAAGGTGGTGGAGAACACGTTCTTCGACAGCCCCTTCCCCGCCTTCTTCAGCGAGGAGAACACCAACAACCGCCGCGACAACGGCCCGTGGATGATTACGTTCTCGAACAACACGCTCGTCAACTTCAACACCCGCGCCAACGGTGCCATCTTCAAGATGCGCGAACTGCCCGACGGATCGGTTTTCACCGTGGAAAACAATCTCTTCGTTCTCTGCAAGAAGGCTGGCGACCAGCGCGTACTGGCCATGTGGGGTGCCGACATCCGTAACACACAGACCAATGCCGACGGCTCCGCAGGACATGTCACGCTGAACTTCAAGAACAACTGGTCAACAAACAACGATCTGACCAACGGCTCCATCTTCAGTGCCAATGCATGGACGGCCACCAGCAACAACTTCGGCAAGCTCGTCAAGGATGGCAACGCCACGCTCAACGGTACGCTCGATGTACAGGTAGCCGACATTTCGGCCACCGACCTGATGGAGCAACCCTGTCCCCCGTACATTGCCGCCACCGCCAATGACATGAACATGCACCGTGCTGACGCTTTGGACGGAACGGCCTCTACGGAGTTCAACGTGAACCTCTACTTCAAGAACAAGAGCAACGACATCTACAACAACAACGCAGGTGCCGCCCGCTGGAGAAACAAGTAAGAAGCCTCTCCCTAACCCTCCCCCAAGAGGGAGGGGACAAGAGAGGAAAGGATAAAAATAGAAAAAAGAAAGTTATGATTACAAAAATAGCCAGAAGATATCTGATAGCTTTATCATTTATCATTTGTCAGTTATCATTTAGCGTAGCGCTCACCTCCTGCGACGATGCCAACGAGTATGAGGACACCAATACCGACAATCCCTCGTGGGTGACGGGCTATAACGACTCGCTTCAGATAGCCCATCCGCAGTCCTTGGCCGGCACCCGCTGGGTGCGGGGCACCGGACTGAAGCTGAATGCATACGGTGAAGAGGTACAGGGCTTCGTGGAGAGCCTCAACTTCGTCAGCGCAGACAGCGTAGCCGTGAAGATGAGCCAGGGAACGACCGCTGGCACATGGGTGGACGAGTCGAATACAGACTATCTGCCGTACTATGAGTATACCTACTCTGAGAAAACCGGAAGCTTTGAAATCCTGAAGCGCGTGGTTGACGACCGTGGCGCCGTCTCCAAGTCGGCCATCTTCACCGGTGTAGCCGTCAGCGGCACACGCGAGGTAATCACGGTGGCACACTTCGGCGACACGCCCGTACAGACCTACCTCGTGAAAAATTAAGTGAAAAGTGAAGAGTGAAGAGTGAAGAATTTGCTGCCGCCATACCTTCTGTTGATGGGACTCCGGCAGGAAATTCTTCACTCTTCTTTCTTCACTCTTCATTTCTCTTCGCAAACCTTTACGTAAGTAATTTACTAAAAAGCACAAAAACATTTGGCAGTATCGGGAAAAAACTCTATTTTTGCAAAGAATATGAGTAATACTCTATCGACAATTCTTTAATTTACTAACTAAATTATATTATTTATGAGGAAAATTTTTACTTTAGCATTGGCCCTCATGGGCTTCGCAGGTGCTGCTAACGCTGCAACGGTAGAAGATCTGGTCGAACTGAAGCATAGCTATGTGCTTGTCTGCGATGAATGGAACAACAATGGCACAGAGAAGATTGCCAAGAACACTCTTTACGGTGACAATCACTTTTTCACTCCGACCGGTCATGACGTTGCTTTCAAAGATGGTGCTCACACAAAGGGTTCTGTTGACCTCTCCCAAGTTGACGCATTAGGTGAAGACGGTGCTCCACTGTATGTCACTCAGGATATCGTTGACAAGTACGGTGAGTATGGCTTACACTACAACTCCATGCGTCTGAAGAATAATCAGGACGTGCTGGCTCTGAAACTTACCGCAAAGTCCAAGCTGATCATCTTCCTGCAGGGTAACAACAAGGTTGGTAAGGAAGCTCGTATTCCCTGTATCGCAAAGTCAACTGACGACATCAAAAACAAGACTGGTCTGAACCCATTCCCCACTGAGGATCATCCTGCAACCGTTAGTGGTTTCAAGTGGGAGTACACCGTTAAAGATGACGGTCTGTATTACATCGGCTCTTACAATGGTGATATGTTCGTCAGCTACATCATTGTCGAGGCTAACGAGGCTCCCGGTACGCCCAGCGTCAAAGTTGGCGACCAGACTTTTGCTGACGGCCTGTGGTTCCGCGAGGTTACATGTAAGGCCGTTGCAGCTACTGAAGAAGGTTCCACGGAGAAGATTCCTACCGTGGTGACCTATACCACCGACGGCACCATGCCTACCGCTGCCAGCCCCGTTTACACTGCTCCCATCAAGTGCTACCAGAACATGACCGTAAAGTTCCAGGCCTTCCTCGACTTCGGCGACGGTAAGCCCAGCGCAGACTTCATTTGCGACGGTGCTGACAACGAGGCTAATGTGAACTTCATGTTCGATGCTCCAACCATCGAGTCTGACGGTCCGAAAGTGACGATTACCTCTCCTTACGAGGGCCAGGGTGCCATCAACTTCTACAACATTGGTGAGACCGACGTAGAGGACAGCGAGCTAACACTGACTGAGTCGGCTACCGTGACAGCCTATACAAAGATTGAGAATGGCAACTATGGAAGCTTCAAGTCTAATTCCACCTCTAAGGATGTCTACGTACTGAATCCTATCAAGGAGAAGAAGACCATCACCGTGAGTGGAAGTGCTGTAGTCGACGAAGAGGCTACCGCTGAGGCTACCGACGGAAAGACCCACTACAAGATTGAGAATGGCGTCATCAACTACGACAAGATGGACTTCTTCATCAAGTCGCCCGTCATCTCCGCAGTAGCTGGCGAGAATGCCCAGTATCAGATTGACGGCCAGGAGGCCTACATCCAGATGAGCAACACTAACATCACCTTCCTGCTGGCTGCCGGCGACAAGGCAAAGGTGAAGGTCATCTGCTCGAAGAACTCCTGCAAGAACATCGACGCTGATGATGCTGAGGACGGCTCACAGGTGAACGACCGCAAGTGTGTGATCAACGTGAATGGTACTACCTATACCCACCTGAACGAGGAAGGTGGCGAGATGTCTGACATGAAAATGTTCCCGAACGAGGCTAACATCGTAGAGTTTGAGCTCCAGGCTGGCAAGACCACCAAGCAGAACGTAAAGGACGCCGATGGTAACGACGTGCTGGACGAGGATGGCAAAGCTGTTCAGGAAGAGGTATTCTCTCCCGAGGACACTTACTTTACCTTCCAGAAGTACTCTGGCACAGGTGCCATCTACATCCAGAGCATCGAGATTACTCCCGAGGCTGATCCCGCTGGTATCAAGACTATCGACACTCAGAATACTGTGAAGGCAGTGCGCTACAACCTTGCAGGCCAAAAGGTCAGCAAGAACTTCAAGGGCATTGTCATCGAGAACGGTAAAAAGTTCATGATGAAGTAAGCCTTACATCATCCTATATACTAAAGGTGGACGCCAGCGTCCACCTTTATTATTTGAGGGAGAAAGACGATGCCACTGAAAATAATTGAAAGGAAATGCTTGTAATTGAGGAAATAATTGTAACTTTGCAGCATTAAATCACAATCTTTAAATAATTACTAATAACAAGCTATTTCTTATGAGACGTAAAAATTATTATCTTAGTGGAATGATGGCTGTGTTTACTGCAGTTGTTATTAGTTTATCAATGGTGGCCTGTGGTGGTAGTGATGACGACACCGAAGACGATATTAATGGTTCTTCTGGTGGAGGTTCTTCCCAAAAGGGTGTTCACCAACTTGACATTAGCTTCAGCGGAGATACAGGAGGATGGAGCGTGGATAACTTCTATTTTTTCAGTACAGATGCTGATGGCGGATATACAAAAATCTCCGGGAATGACGGAAGCGAGTCCGACAGATATATCTATTACGAGTCTTTCGGCAACTATTCTGTAAAATCAGATGATCAGTCTTGGAGTGTGCATTGTGGTATCACACTGATTCGAAAATCGGATAGCGCAAAACCTGTAAAAATCAATGTTACAGGAAAAGTCAAGAACAAAACCACTTATACTAAGGAGTATGAGGCTAACCCGCAATACAAACGAGTATCTCTACTAGTCCATAGTCCGAGTACAGATTTCGCTAAGTTGCAGAACTTCGATTATTGACATGTTATTCAATGGATTTGAACACATCCATAAAATGAGGCTGTTTCGCTATCGCGATGTAGCCTCATTTAGCATATAACGTTTATTGCGTTCACCCTTCTGCGTCTACCAGCTTCAACTCACGTGCCTTCTCCATAAGTAATTGCATCAATGGTTCACGCTCATTGGGCACACGGTTGTCAAGCACAGCATCCTTCATTGCGTCCTTCAGCACCTTGATGACGGGGCCGGGTGTCAGGTGGAACAGCTCCATGATTTCGTTACCGTCGATGACGGGCTGGAGCAGCCGCTTATAGTCCTTCTCCTTCAGGTCAGTAAGTTTTTCACGTACCATTCGGAAGTTCTCACGGAACACTTTCTTCTTCACCTCATTCTTCGATGTAATGTCTGCCTCACAGAGCGTCATCAGGTCGTCAATGTCCTCGCCCGCATCGTTCAGCAGGCGGCGCACGGCGCTGTCGGTCACCACGTCGTCGGCAATGGCCTGCGGACGCATGTGCAAGTCCACCAACTTTTGCACGTATTTCATCTCAGCGCCCAAGGGCAGCTTCAAACGACGGAAGATGTCGGCCACCATCTTCGCTCCAACATAGTTATGGTTATGGAATGTCCACCCCACTACAGGATCCCACCGCTTCGTCTTCGTTTTGCCAATGTCGTGAAGCAGGGCGGCCCAACGTAGCCACAAGCCCTCCCCCAGTTGGGGGAGGTGGGAGGAGGCAGCCACATTTTCCAATACCTCCAGCGTATGATAGAAATTATTCTTATGACCCTTGCCGTTTTTCTGCTCCACGATGTCGAGGGCGGCCAGTTCAGGCAGCAGAATCTGGAGCAGACCACAGCGCTGCATCAGCTCGAGACCGATACTGGGGTGCTTGGCCATCATAATCTTGTTCAGCTCGACGGCAATACGCTCACCGCTGACAATCTTGATACGGTCGGCCATCCGTTCTAACGCCACGAACGTCTCGTCCTCCACCTGGAAGTTCAGCTGCGTGGCGAAGCGAATGCAGCGCATCATGCGCAACGGATCATCGCTAAAGGTGATGTCCGGCTCCAAGGGCGTGGCAATGATGCCATCCTCCAAGTCAGCCAAGCCGTTGAACGGATCAACCAGCTCGCCGAAGCGGTCCTTGTTGAGACAGATGGCCATGGCGTTGATGGTGAAGTCGCGGCGGTTCTGGTCGTCCTCCAGCGTGCCGTCCTCCACGATGGGCTTGCGCGAGTCGTGGCTGTAGCTCTCACGTCGGGCACCCACGAACTCCACCTCAAGAGCCCCTCCGACTGCCCCCATGGGGGCTTCATTAGACATGCCGGCTATAGAGGCACCCTCGGGGGCGGTAGGGGGTGCTTGTATTTTTACTTGCGCAGTACCAAAGTTCTTGAACACGCTGAGGTGTGCCTTGCGTCCAAGCATACGCTTCAGTTCCTTGGCCACCTCAATGCCGCTGCCGACGACCACCACGTCAATGTCATCGCTGGGGCGTTCGAGGAAAATGTCGCGGACATAACCGCCCACGACATAGCACTCCACCCCCAACCTGTCGGCGGCCTCACTAATCAGGTGAAAGATTTCCTTGTCTAATATCTCGGCTAACTCTTCGTCAGAATATAACTTCATGCTCTCTTTTTCTTTACGGCTGCAAAATTACGAAAAGTTAAGAGAAAAACCAAAAAGTTTTGAGTTTTTCCTAAGAACGGGTGGGCAAGAGTACCTAAGAGCCGATGCTTCTGCGTCTTTTCTCGAAGAAAATTTGCACGTATCACTTTTTTGTTTTATCTTTGTAGCCTAAATAACCAACAAAAGAAACGGATGATGAGAAGAATTGTGCTGACAATGGTACTCGCTGCTGCCACCGCAATAGGCTGGGCTCAAAAAGAGACGATTATCTTCACCCCGCAGTGGACGGCGCAGGCGCAGTTCGCCGGCTACTACGTGGCACAGGAGAAAGGTTTCTACAAGGAGGCGGGCATTGACGTGAAGATTGTTCACCCGTCGGTCACGCAGTCAGCCGTAAACCGAATGCTTAACAACGAGAGTCAGGCCACGACCCTGCAGCTCTGTCAGGCTATGGAGCTGGTGGATCTGGGGGAAGAACTTGTCAATATCTTGCAGACTTCCATGAACAATGCGATGGTCATTGTCTCTGCCCGCAACAAGAATCCTATGACTCAGAAAGGCCAGCGCGTGGGTATCTGGAGCGCAGGCTTTGGACAGATAGCCATCTGCATGAGCATCAAGGAGAAGCTGGATTACGACTGGGTGCGCTTTGCCACGAACATCAACCTCTTCGTGGCAGGAGCGCTCGATGCCACACTGGCCATGAGCTACAACGAGTACTACCAGTTGGTACAAACAGGAATGAAGCTCTCGGACAAGAACGTGTACCGTTTCTGCGATCACGGCTACAACATCCAGGAAGATGGTGTCTACATGACCCGCAGTTACTACGAGAAGCACCGTAAGCAGGCTAAAGCCTTTGCCAATGCCAGCAAGAAGGGCTGGCTTTGGGCTGTGGATCATCCTGAAGAGACGCTCGAAATCGTGATGAGATACGCGAAGACCGACCGTATCGCCACCAACCGCGTCATGCAGAAGCTGATGCTGGAGGAGGTGCTGAGGCTACAGGTGGACCGCGAGTCTAAGAAGCGCGAGTTCCGGCTGCGTCCCGACATGGTAAAGAAAGCCAGCCAACTGATGGTGGAGAACAAGATGCTGGTGCGCGAAGTGAAGTATGAAGAACTAATTGACAATTGATCATTGACCATGATGAAAGGAATCATTACCTATATACGGAAGAAGTTCTCCGTGAGGCTTAGCCTCTGGATAGTGCTCTTTGCCGCCCTTATCTTCATCGGCGCCCTAGGCTATATGTTCAATGAATCGCGCCAAGCCGTCCGTCAGGAAGCCATCAGTCATGCCACAGAGGTACTTGACAACACCGTGCTTCGCGTCACCAATATCCTTGACCACGTGGTGGTGGCTTCGGAGAACTTCGTGTGGCTTCCCACACGCCATTTAGATGCCCCCGACTCCATGTTTGTCTATTCCAAGCGCATCCTGGTGAACAACCCCGACCTGAATGGTTGCTCCATTGCTTTCGAGCCCGATTACTTCAAAGACCGCGGGCATTACTTCTCGGCCTTTTCCTATAACGACAACGGAAACATCCTGACTACGCAGGAGGGCAACCCTCACTACGAGTATTTCTTCATGGACTGGTACCAGCTCTGTAAACTGCTTGACCGCCCTTGCTGGACAGAACCGTTCTTGGACTACAATCCCGGTGATATCTACTCGAAGGACATGATTGCTTCCTACTGTACGCCTATGAAGGACAAGGACGGACAGTTTGTTGGCACCTTCTCCGTCGACATCTCACTCGTCTGGCTCTCAAACACCATTTCTGCCGTGAAGCCCTATCCCAACTCCTACAGCATCATGATAGGCCGTGGAGGCACCTACTTCGTGCATCCTGACACCACCAAGCTGTTCTACCAGACCATCTTCACCGAGACTCTGGAACATCCCAACCAGGCGCTTACAGAGCTGGGGCACGCCATGCAGCGAGGAGAGGAAGGCATGAGGCAATTGGAAATCGACGGAAAAAACAACTATGTCTTCTTCAAGCCTCTTGGCACTACAGGCTGGAGCGTGGCCATCGTGTGTCCTGAAAGCGACATCTTCGGTGGTTTCAACCGCCTGAGACATGTTGTCTGGATTAATGTGCTCTTTGGACTGCTACTGATGCTCTACTTCGTGAGCCGCATCATCACCAGGGAGCTGAAACCACTGTCGAAACTGGCTTCACAGACGCAGACCATCGCCGCCGGACAGTTTGAAAAGACACTGCCAGACGACGGACGTATCGACGAAATAGGACAGTTAAGCCACTCTTTCTGCGACATGCAGCGCTCACTGACAAACTATATCGACGAGCTGAAGAAGACCACGGCGCAGAAGGCATCGTTAGACAGCGAGCTGCACGTGGCCAAGAACATCCAGATGTCGATGCTACCCAAGATTTATCCCCCCTACCCCGACCGTGATGACATAGAGATATTCGGACAGTTGGTGTCGGCCAAGGAGGTGGGCGGCGATCTCTTTGATTTCTTTATACGCGACGAGAAGCTGTTCTTCTGCATCGGCGACGTATCGGGCAAGGGCGTACCGGCATCGCTCGTCATGGCGGTCACCAGGGCACAGTTCCGCACCGTTGCCGCCCATGAGGCTCTGCCCGACCGCATCATCGGCGAGCTGAACGAAGCCATGGCCGAGGGCAACGACTCCAATATGTTCGTCACCCTCCTCGTGGGAGCCCTTGACCTGCCCACCGGACGCTTGCGCTACAGCAATGCCGGCCACGACGCCCCCATCCTCATTGGCGGAGGAACAGGCCCCGGACTGCTGCCTTGCGATTCCAACATCCCTGTAGGCGTCATGCCCGGCTGGAAGTTCACGGCACAGGAGACTACCATCGACCCCAACACCACCATCTTCCTCTATACTGACGGACTGACCGAGGCCGAGGACTCCGACCACAAACAGTTCCAGGAGAAGCGTATCTTCGAGGTGATTTCCAAAACGCAAAACGAGCCGAGACAGCTGATAGAGGCCATGACAGCTGCCGTCCACGAGTTTGTGGGTGAGGCCGAGCAGAGCGACGACCTTACCATGCTGGCCATACAATACCGCCATGAGCAGGCCGACATCAAGTACCAACGTAGCCTCACACTGCCCAACGACGTGCAGGCCGTTCCACAGCTGGCCGAGTTCGTCGACATGGTTTGCGAGGCTGTGGGTTTCGACATGGCAACGGCTATGCAGCTGAACCTCGCCATTGAGGAGGCGGTGGTCAACGTGATGAACTATGCTTATCCGGCAGGTACTACCGGAACGGTGAACATCGACGCCAAAGCCAGCGAGGAATGGCTAAAGTTCATCATCAGCGACAGTGGAGCCCCCTTCGACCCCACAGCCAAGGCAGAGGTAGACACTACCCTCTCGGCGGAAGACAGGGGCATTGGCGGACTGGGCATACATCTCATCCGCCAGATTATGGACAGCATCAACTACGAGCGTACAGATGAGCGTAACGTGCTCACACTCATAAAGAAACTCAACTTCCACGCAGAAGAAGTTTAGGATTTAAGAAGTTATAGAATGATTGATAGTGAACTGATTTTCTTAGGCTTCAGCATCCATGCCTGGATTACCGTCCTGACGGTAGTCGGCATCTTCTTCGTGATGTCTCGCTCTCGGATTCCTGCAGAGGTGGCTTTCTTGGGAGCCCTCACCATTCTGCTCGTTACGGGAGTAGTGACCGAGGAGGAGGGTATGGCTGGTTTCGGCAGCGAGCCGGTGGTGGTTCATGCAGCATTCTTCGTCATCATTGCCGGCCTGATGCAGACAGGCGTGCTCTACTGGCTCACCAAGCACGTCCTGGGCGACCCGAAGAACTACAAGAGTGCGCTGCTGCGGCTCATGGTGCCATTCGTCATCAACATTATTTATCCACTATAACACACTACGATTATGAACACAACATTCAAAGAAGAGAACAACGACTTCGTGATGTATTTTGAAGGCCGCCTTGATACAGCAGCCGCTCCACAGGTAGAGAAGGACGTCGCTCCGCTGACAGACTGCACGGGGCACGACATCATCCTCGACTGTACGAAACTTGAGTATATTTCGTCCAGCGGCCTCCGCATCTTCCTTGCACTCCTGAAAAATGCCAAGCCCAAGGGCAGCCATGTCTACATCAAGGGCCTGAACGATGACCTGCGCCAGGTATTTGCCATGACGGGATTCATCAACCTTTTTGAGTTCAAATAGTCGATACGGGGTTCTTGCATCAATGGTGCGTTCCCCGCTACGACACACCCGCAATGATGACCTGCAGATGTAGCATGATAAACTACCAGCTTGACCTACACGGCGAAATGCTCATGGAGCAGTATCATGAGCGCCAGACCATCTACCAGCGACTTGCACAAGTGGCTGAAGAGACTTTGCGTCAGGCCCTCAAGGAACAGCACGTGGCGGTGATTGCCTTGGAGCATCGTGTAAAAACCGAAGCGTCGCTCGCGGGCAAATTGGAACTGAAGGGGGCCAAATATCATACGCTTAATGATGTGACTGACATCTTGGGTATGCGCGTGGTGACGTTCTACAGCGCCGACGTGGATAAGGTGGCCGCCATCGTCAACGAGACGTTTCAGGTAGATTGGGCTAATTCCGTAGACAAACGTAAGTTACACCGTCTGGACAGCTTTGGATATAACTCACTGCACTATATCTGCCGGCTGCCGAAGACCGTCTTCGAGGATCCCGATATGCCTCTGGTCAACGAACTCCCCTTTGAGATTCAGATGCGTACTGCCTTGCAACACGTCTGGAGTACGCTCGACCACGACACCGCCTACAAGGGTGACGTAAACATACCTCGTGAGTATCGGCGTCAGTTCAACCGACTGGCCGGTATGCTGGAACTTGTCGATGAGGAGTTCAGCAGGCTACGCAACGTTCTGACCGACTACCGTCGCCAGATGTTAGCATTAGAAGCTTCCGGACGGCTTGACGAAGTAGACCTGAATGGAGATACCTTCCGTCGATATTTAGAGATGCGCCCCTTCGACCGTCTGAACCAGCGCATTGCCTCCATCAACCAGGCAGAGCTCTACCCCGTTCCGATGATGCCTTTCCTGCGGGTGCTCCTGAAACTGGGCTTTGAGACCCTGGGCGACGTGAACCGGCTCATCGAGGAGCACAGCGACGATGCCTATCGGTTAGCTATCTCAAAACTGGGTGCTACCGATATCGACATCCTCTCGGAGAACATCGGCATACAGAACCTCTGTTATGTCTACGTCCTGAAGCGCGGTGGTGGTCCTGCCGAACTCTGCCAGATATTCGACTGGCTCAACGGCTACGATTCCAGAAACTTGGCACTGGCCAAAGACCTGTACGAACACGCCAGGAAACTAACCTTCATGCAATAATCCGGTAATCACCTCTTTCAATACTTATTGATAGCTGCATGACACAAGAAGAATATCAGGCACTTAGGGAGAAGTATAAGCAGCCGATTGAGGACATCAGACTTGCCGCCCATGAACTGCATCAGAGTGTGAATGAAACGTACGGCGACGGTTTGCCATACGGCTTTCATCTCGACATGGTCGCTGAGGGCGTCAGCAACTTCGGCCATCTGGTATGTGCCCGTGAAGAGGATGTGGTGCCGCTATTCTTCGGCAGCTACTTCCACGACAGTATCGAGGATGCGCGAAAGACCTACAACGACGTGATGAGGATTGCCCTCAAATGGATGACGGAGGAACAGGCGCTGATGGCAACAGAGATTGTCTATGCCCTGACCAACGACAAAGGACGCACGCGGGCCGAACGGGCTGGAGAGAAGTATTACGAAGGCATCCGTCAGACGCCCTACGCACCGTTCGTGAAACTCTGTGACCGCCTGGCCAATGTCACCTTCTCCTGTTCGGTGGACGAAGGCGTGGACGGCAGCAGGATGAGGGAGGTTTACAAGCGTGAGATGCCTCATTTCCTGCCTTCACTCTGTTCTGACTGCGACGATCCCCGCCTGAAGATTCCCTTCGAGGTGGTCACCGTCCTGGCAGAAATCCTGATTGATGAAGTGGACCGCGACGAAATCCGCAGACAATGGGGAGTGAGCAGTCAATGGGAACCGTAAGGTAAAACAAATAATTTGAAAAAAGCTTATGAGACCGCTGATTGATCGAATTATTCAGGACGGCCACTGTTTAGACGGTGGTATTCTGAAGGTGGACAGATTCATCAACCACCAGATGGACCCCTACCTGATGAAACAGGTAGCGGTTGAGTTTATGAACCGCTTTGCAGAAGCTAAGCCGACAAAGATCCTGACCGTCGAGGCCTCTGGCATCGCACCGGCGGTGATGCTGGGCTATATGATGGAACTGCCCGTGGTGTTCGCCAAGAAGAAACAACCGTCTACGATGAGTGACTTCTACGTCTCAAAGGTACGCTCGTTTACTAAACAGAGAGACTACACGTTGATTATCAGCCGCGAGTATCTGTCGGCCGAAGACCGTGTGCTCTTTGTTGACGACTTCCTGGCTTACGGCAATACCGGCGTTGGTGTGATTGACCTCTGTCAGCAGGCTGGGGCCGCGCTGGTGGGCATGGGCTTTATCATTGAGAAGGAATTCCAGGGCGGTCGCAAGGTACTGACTGAGGCAGGCGTGAAACATATCGAGTCGCTGGCTATCATCGAGTCATTAGACAACAACCAGATTAAGTTGAAGGGCGTAAAGCTCAGGAAGGTGAACATCTACGAAGAGGCCAACCGCTGTCTGCTGTGCCAGGATGCACCCTGCACCAAAGCCTGTAAGACGGGCGACCCTGCACGCGCCATCCGTGCCATCCGCTTCGACAACCACAAGCCCGCCCTACGTTGGGTGAAAGACTGCACCGACGGCGACCTGGAGCGTGCTGAAAAGGCCTGCATCCACTACAACTGGCCCATCCGCATCAAGGAGGTAGTGAACAGCATCCACAAGGACGATGTGGACGACAGCCAGTATCCTTCGCTCGGCATCACGTTCTGTGGCATCAAGTGTGAGAATCCGTTCTTCCTCGCCTCGTCGGCGGTATGTACCAACTACGAAATGGTGGCGCGCGCCTTCGATGCCGGTTGGGCTGGCGTCTTTTATAAGACCATCTGCCTACAGGAAATCAAGGAGGTGTCACCGCGTTTCGATGCCATGCACAACAATGCCACCCACGGCGATTTCTACGGTTTCCGCAATATGGAGCAGTTGAGTGAGAACCCCGTGGAGATGGACTTCGACATCCTGCGCCGCCTGAAGCAGGACTACCCCGCGAAGGTGGTCATCGCTTCCATCATGGGGCAAACCGAAGACGAATGGATCCGTCTGGCAAAGATGGCCGAGGAAGCGGGCTGCGATGCCGTGGAGCTGAACTTCTCGTGTCCGCAGATGAAGCACGAGGGCATGGGCAGCGATGTGGGACAGAGTCCTGAGCTGGTGAAGACCTATACCGCCTGTGTAAAACAGAGCGTGAAGATACCCGTCATCCCAAAGATGACACCCAACATCACCCATATCGCGGAACCTGCTGCTGCCTGTGTGGAGGCCGGCGCCGATGCCATCTCAGCCATCAACACTATCAAGAGCGTGACGATGACCTTCGACTCGGAGGTGTCAGGACATCGCACCATTTCTGGCTATTCGGGCCGAGCCGTCAGACCTATTGCCCTACGCCATATACTGGAACTGGCACAAATGGGTGAAGGGTTCAAGGTTGAACTCAGCGGCATCGGCGGCATTGAGACGTGGCGCGATGCCCTGGAGTTTATCCAGTTGGGCTGCAACAACGTACAGGTATGCACCGCTGTCATGCAGTACGGCTATCGTATCATCGATGACCTCATTCTCGGCCTGCAGCGCTATATGGCCAAGCGTGGTGTCAACGAGTTAAGCCAGCTCGTAGGTGAGCGGTTAGAGAAATTCCTGCATCCCGACAGCCTGGACCGCGACACCATCATCTACCCGAAGTTCGACAAGGACCTGTGCGTAGGTTGCGGACGCTGCGAGGTGTCGTGCAACGACGGCGGTCATCAGGCCATCGTCTTCAATCTTGAGACCCGCCGTCCGCGCTTGGTTGGCACCAAGTGCGTTGGTTGTCACCTCTGCCGCCTCGTCTGTCCCACAGGCGCTATTGGCGTGACCAAGCGCATTGAGAAGAAAAACAAATAGTCGCCATCTACCGCTGCGCCTGGGTATAGTTTGAGGCGAACGAGTCGGCAGTCTATAGGCTGACGTCAGGCAGACGGTGCGCAGGATCCATCTATTCGGTTAGCGACGACTACATCTGCCTTTTTCTAATTGGGCAGACGGTGCGCATGATCCTTTCTTTCTGGTTAGCGACGACTCACTCTGCCTCAGATTTCTGGGTGCAAAGGTACAGATTTTCCGCCAGCCGTGCAAGCATTTGGTGGGGGCTGGCGGAATCCTAAAACATCAAGTCATTGGTAATCAGCAGCTTCGAGCACCAATTCCTGATTTGTCCGTACGCATACGCGTATATGCTACGTATATACAAAACGGAAAAATGCCCGCACGTGTCGCACGTCCCGCACGTAAATTTTTTCTTAAACGACCGCTAGACCTAAGGTTGTAAATACGATGTTGTCCAAGTTGT